>NZ_JBHURV010000029.1:0-58116 GCF_042673865.1 Streptomyces sp. NPDC056987 | reverse complement strand
CCGCCCTCGAGTCCCCACCCCCCCGCGTCGTGGGCGGGTCTTTTCGCACCGCCCCGTGATCCCCCCCGCGGTGGCCGCCGTCGCCCCCCCCGCGGCCCCCCCACGGCGGAAGGACTGACCTGGCATGCCCATCATGATCGTGACCGGGACCGGGACGGAGATCGGCAAGACCGTCGTGACGGCCGCCGTGGCCGCGGCGGCGCTGGCCAGGGGCCGTACCGTCGCGGTGCTCAAACCCGCACAGACCGGACTCGCTCCGGACGAGCCGGGGGACGCGGCGGAGGCCGTCCGGCTCGCCGGCCCGGTGACCGCGGCCGAACTGGGCCGGTTCCCCGAGCCGTTGGCGCCCGCGACGGCGGCGCTGCGGGCCGGTGCGCAGCCGGTGCGCCCCGAGGAGATCGCGGTCGCGGCCGAGAAGCTGGCCGCCGAGCACGATCTGGTGCTGGTCGAGGGCTCGGGCGGGCTGCTCGTACGGTTCGACGCGGCGGGCGCCACGCTCGCGGACGCCGCCCGGCTGCTGGGGGCCCCGGTCCTGGTGGTGGCGGAGGCCGGACTCGGCACGCTCAACGCGACCGCGCTCACGGCGGAGGCGCTGCGGGCCCGGTCGCTGACGCCGCTGGGGGTGGTGATCGGAAGCTGGCCTGCCGCGCCGGGGCTGGCGGCGCGCTGCAATCTGGCGGACCTGCCCGACGTGGCGGGCGCGCCGCTGCTGGGCGCCCTGCCGGCGGGCGCCGGGTCGCTGGACCCGGCGGAGTTCCGTACGCGGGCGGCGACCTGGCTGGCGCCGGAGCTGGACGGCGGGTGGGACGGGGCCGCGTTCGCGAGGGCGTTCGCACCGGAGCCCGGGTAGGCGCCGGAGCCGGTGGGGGCGTCCGTACCTGTGTCCAGGGCGCCCTCCGGGGTCGATCCGGTCACGGGTGGGTAGCGAATCCGGGCGCCCGGTTCCCGACCGTACGCGTCACGCGTGAGGAGCGTCCATGACACGGCCCTTCCGATTCGGTGTGAACATGACCTCGGCCACCGGCGGCGACGAGTGGCGCAAGCGGTGCAGACGCGCCGAGGAGCTGGGGTACGACGTGATCCTCGTGCCGGACCACCTCGGTATGGTCGCGCCGTTCCCCGCCCTGGCCGCCGCCGCGGAGGCGACCGAACGGCCGCGGCTCGGCACCTTCGTCCTCAACGCCGCGTTCTGGAACCCGACGCTGCTCGCCCGGGAGATCGCCACCGTGGACGCGCTGTCCGACGGGCGGCTGGAGCTGGGGCTCGGCACCGGTTACGTACGGGAGGAACATGAGCGGACCGGGCTGGAGTTCCTGCCGCCCGGCGAACGGGTCGACCTGCTCACCCGTACCGTCGACGAGCTGGACCGGCTGCTCGGCGACGCGTCCCATGTGCCGCGCCCCGCGCAGTCCCCGATGCCCCCGCTGCTGATCGGCGGTAACGGCGACCGGGTGCTGCGGCTGGCCGCGGAGCGGGCCGCGATCACCGCGTTCACGGGGGCCCGCCACACCCCGGAGGGGCTGCGCGCGATCACCGCCGGGGAACTGGCCGAACGGGTCGCCGCCTACCGGGGGTTCGAGGCGGGCCGGGCGGTGCCCGCGGAGCTGAATCTGCTGCTCCAGTTCGTCACCGTCACCCACGACCGCCGGGCGGCGGTGCGGGAGTTGCTGTCGAGGGTGGGACTCGACGAGGACGAGGCGCTGGAGCTGCCGCTGCTCGCGGTGGGCACCGTACGGCAGATCGCCGACCAGCTCAGGGCCCAGCGCGAGCGCTACGGATTCACCTATCTGACGGTCCTCGACCCGTACATGGAGGCGTTCGGCCCGGTGATCGAGGAGTTGCGCGGCGGGTGACCACGGCCGCCGGGAGGGACGGTCAGCGGTGGGCGCGGGCCTCAGCCGTGGTCTTGAGGTCGTGGAGCCAGGCTTCGAGGCCGTCTCCGAGAGCCTTCGTCGCGGTGGGGACATCCGCTTCGACCTGGGCGCCGGTCCAGGTCTCCTCGGTGTGTACGCGGACACCCCCCTTGACCGTGGTGAAGGTCCACAGGTGGACGCCCTCGTCGATGCCCAGCCCCTCGCCGATCGCGGGTCCCCGCCACAGGATGCAGCGGTCGCGCTGGAGTTGCTGGACGGTGGAGGTGATGTTCAGGGTGGTGGCGGGCGTCGTGGGGGTGGCGGGCGCCGGGGTGGTCCACCGGAACCGTGAACCCTTGCGCAGGGGGCCCGGGTCGAGGCGCCGCATGGTGAGGACGGGTGGCTGCCAGGACGGCCAGCGTGCCACGTCGGTCTGCAGCGTGAAGACGGTGCTCAGCGGCGCCTTGATCACGATGTCGGACCGGTAGCGGATGACGGCGGACGGGTCGACGCCCTCGCCCCGGCAGAGCGCGGCACCGCCGTGGTGGCCGACCGCGGCCGGGTCCGGGGCGGCATGGGCGGCCGGGACGGTCGTTCCGAGGACCCCGGCGACGGCGAGGCAGGCCGTGAGCGCGGCGACGCGCAGACCGGACCGGGACCGTCGGTACGGAACGGTGGACGGGTTGGTGCTGGACATGACGTCCCCCAATACTGCGGATAAGTGGACAGGTAGGTGAGTGATCGAGTGGTTGAGTGGCTGCGCTGGTGATCGAGCGAGTGGGCCGACGGGCTACGGGGTGAGGACGATCTTTCCGGCGACGGTGCCGGATTCGGCCAGCCGCAGGGCCTCGGAGGCGCGTGCGAGCGGCAGTTGGGCAGCGATCCCGGCGGTGACCTCACCGCGCCGGTGGGCCGCGAAGACCTGGGTGAGGTCGGCGCGCAGCCGGGCCCGGAACCGGTCCTTGGCGAAGGCGCGCCCGGCCCAGATGTTGAAGAAGTAGGCACGGCGGCCGTTGGGCAGCGTGTTCCAGACCCACACCCGGGCAAGGATCTTCAGCACGGGAAGCTGCTTGGACCCGGAGTCGTCGCGGGTGGAGGCGCTGCCGTACGAGACGAGCGTGCCGCCGGGGGCGAGCAGGCGCCAGGAGTCGATGACGCTGCGGCCCCCGACATGGTCGAAGACGGCGTCCACCCCGCCGGGGGCCAGCTCACGCACCCGCGCGGCGACGTCCTCGGTGCGGTAGTCGACGGGGGTGACCCCCTGCGCCCGCAGGCTGTCGTGGTGGCGGGCGGAGGCGGTGCCGATCACCTGCACGCCCGCGGCGAGGGCGAGTTGGACGAGGACCGAGCCGACGCCGCCGTTGGCCCCGTGCACCAGGACCGTCTGTCCCGCGCGGATCCGTGCCCTGCGGTGCAGCATCTGCCAGGCGGTGATGCCGTTGACCACCAGGGTCTCCGCCTCCGCCGCGCCGATCCCGTCGGGGACCGCGACGGTGTCCGCCGCCTCCACGACGACGTGGCTGGCCCAGCCGCCGACCTTGACCAGTGCGGCCACCCGGCTGCCGGTCAGTGCGGGGTCGACGCCCTCGCCGGTCGCCTGCACCGTGCCGACCAGGTCGTACCCGGGCACGAAGGGGAACGGCGGCTGGTCGTAGTAGCGGCCCCGGCGCATCTGCTGCTCGGCGAAGGAGACCCCGGTCGCCTCCATCCTGATCACGACCTGCCCCGGCCCCGCGACCGGGACCGCTCCCCGCCGGATCAGCAGCCCCTCCGGCTCCACCGTGCCCGGCAGGACGACCTCGACGAGTCCTTCGGCGTTCATGACGACCTCCACTGCGTTCCGACTTCGGCTATGCGCTTTCGCGTTCGTTAGAAGTTATAGCGCTTCATCGAGGAGAGCGTCAATACGATTCGCGACACCCTCTAACCAAAGCTTGAGGTCGTTCCAAACGGTGGTTCCACGCGGTGAGCGGATCTCACGGAACGGGACGGCCGACGGGGCCGGGCGGCGGTCTGATTGGGTTGCTTTCATGAGCGATCTCCACATCCGCCCCGCCACCCGCACGGACATCGACGCCGTGCTGCGGTTCTGGCGCGAGGCCGCCGAGGGCACGAGCATCAGCGACGACCACGACGGAGTGGCCCGGCTCGTCTCCCGGGACCCGGAAGCCCTGATCCTCGCGGAGCGCGACGGCGTCCTCACCGGGACGGTGATAGCCGGCTTCGACGGATGGCGGTGCTCGGCCTACCGGCTCGCCGTACACCCGGACCACCGCCGGCAGGGCATCGCGAGCGCCCTGATGGAAGCGGCGGAACAGCGGTTCGCCGCGCTGGGCGGGCGGCGGGCCGACGCCATGGTCCTGGAGGCCAACGAGCGCGCCCACCACACCTGGGCCTCGGCCGGATACCACCGTGAGGACCACTGGCGACGCTGGGTGAAGCCGCTGAGCGGCGCCGGAAGCGCCGAACAGCCGCACGGCGCCTGACGGACGCGCGTCTTCCGCCCCCGTACGCCGTCGCGGAAAATGGCCGGCGACGCCGCGCGGTCCCCGGCCCGTGCGGCGATCCTGGGACGGAGGTGACCGGATGACCGAAGTGCTTCTGCTCCTGGTGGCGGTTCTGCTGGCGCTGGCCTGCGGGGCGTTCGTCGCGGCGGAGTTCTCCCTCACCACCGTGGAACGCGGCGATCTCGAACGGGCCGCCGAGCGCGGGGAACGGGGCGCGGCCGGGGCGCTCAAGGCCGTACGGAGCCTGACGTTCCAGCTCTCCGGCGCGCAGCTCGGCATCACCGTGACCAATCTGGTCGTCGGGATGCTCTCCGAGCCGTCCATCGGGAAGCTGATCCGCGGGCCGGTCGAGGCGCTGGGCCTCGCCCCCGCCACCGCCTCCTCGGTGGCGCTGGTCATCGGCACGGCCTTGTCGACGATCGTGCTGATGGTCGTCGGCGAGCTGGTGCCGAAGAACTGGGCGATCTCCTCACCCCTGGCCGTCGCCAAGGTGGTGGGCACACCCCAGCGGTACTTCAGCGGCGCGTTCCGTCCGTTCATCGCGCATCTCAACAGCACGGCGAACCGGATCGTGCGCGGGTTCGGCCTGGAACCGACCGAGGAACTCGCCTCCGCGCGCGGCCCCCAGGAGCTGGTCGCGCTGGCGCGGCACTCCGCCGAGGCGGGCGCACTGGAGGAGGACACGGCGGAGCTGTTCGTACGGACGCTGAGCCTGGCGGCGCTGACCGCGGAGAACGTGATGACGCCCCGCGTGCAGGTGATGGCCCTGGACGTACGGGCCACCGCGGCGGACGTCGCCAACGCGACCCGCGCCACCGGCCTGTCCCGCTTCCCCGTCTACCGGGGCAGCCTGGACACCGTCGTCGGCATCGCGCACATCAAGGACGTCCTGGCGGTCCCGGCGGAGCGGCGGCCCCGGCTCGCGGTGGCCGAGTTGCTGCGCGAGCCGCTGCTGGTGCCGGGGAGCCTGACCGTGGACACCCTCCTCGACCGGCTGTCGGGCGGCGTCACGATGGCCGTCGTCATCGACGAGTACGGGGGAACGGCCGGGGTGGTGACGCTGGAGGACATCGTCGAGGAGGTCGTGGGCGAGGTACGGGACGAGCACGACCCGCACGAGCTCTCCGACCTGGCGCCGGTGGGCGAGGACGCCGAGGGCAGGGCGCTCTGGTCGGCCGACGGCGCCGCGCGCGCCGATCAGCTCAGGACGGCCGGGCTGCGGATGCCCGAGGGCCCGTACGAGACGCTCGCGGGACTGGTCGCCACGGAACTGGGCCGGATCCCCGCCGAGGGCGACCGGCTGACGCTGGAGGGGTGGGAGCTGGAGGTCGTGGACGCCACGGGCCGGCGCGCGGCCCGGCTGCTGCTGCGCGCGCCCCGCCCGTCGGACGGGGCGGCGGACGCAGGCATGCGGAAGACCGGCGGGAGCGGGAAGACGGGGGAGGGTGCCGGATGATCATCGCGCTTCAGCTCTTCGTCGCGCTGCTGACCCTGGCCGTCAACGCGTTCTTCGTCGCGGCCGAGTTCGCCCTGATCTCCGTGCGCCGCAGCCAGATCGAGCCGGCCGCGGAGGCCGGCGACCGGAGGGCGCGGAGCGTGATCCGGGGGCTGGAGCACGTGTCGGCGATGCTGGCCGCGGCGCAGCTCGGGATCACGCTCTGCACCCTGGTTCTGGGCATCGTCGCCGAGCCCGCCATCGCGCACCTTCTGGAGCCCCTCTTCAGCGCGGTGGGGGTTCCGCACGGGCTGGTGCATCCGCTCTCGTTCGTGATCGCGCTCACCGTCGCCACGTATGCGCACATGCTGCTGGGCGAGATGGTGCCCAAGAACGTCGCCCTGGCCGGGCCCGCGCGGGCCGCGCTGCTGCTGGGGCCGCCGCTGGTCGCGCTGGCGGGTGCGCTGCGCCCGGTGATCTTCACGGTGAACGCCTTCGCCAACGGCCTGCTGAAACTGCTCAGGGTGGAGACGAAGGACGAGGTGTCCGCCACGTTCTCGGACGACGAACTGGCCCGGCTGGTCACCGACGCGGGCCATGCCGGGCTGCTCGACGACCGGTCGGCGGAACGGCTGCACGACGCGCTGGAGCTGGGGCGCCGTCCGGTGCGCGATGTGGTGATGCCGCTGGAGCGCGTGGTCTCGGCGCGGCTCGGGGTGACGCCGGAGGGCCTGGAACGGCTGGGGGCGGAGACCGGCTTCTCGCGGTTCCCGGTGGTGGATCCGGCGCGCCGGATCCTCGGCTACCTCCATGTGAAGGACGCGCTGGACGCGGGGCCGCGTGAGGAGCCCTTCCCCGTCTCGGGGATGCGCGCGATCGCACGGGTACGGGCGACGACCCCGATGGACGACGTGCTGACCGCGATGCGCCGCGGCCGTACGCATCTGGCGGGGGTGCTGGACGAGGACGGGAAGCTCGAAGGACTGGTGACGATGGAGGACCTGCTGCGTGAGCTGGTGGGCCGGCACGCGTAGGGCACGCGAACCTACCGCGCGGTACGATCGGCTCCGCCATGGAGATGAATGCCAAGTACACCAGTTTTGTCGCGGTCGGTGACTCGTTCACGGAGGGCATGTCCGACCCGCTGCCGGACGGCTCGTACCGCGGCTGGGCGGATCTGCTCGCCGCCCGGCTCGCGGCCCGTACCCCCGGGTTCCGGTACGCCAATCTCGCCGTACGCGGCAAGCTCATCGGCCAGATCGTCGAGGAGCAGGTGGACCTCGCGGCGGCGATGGCTCCGGACGTGGTGACGCTGGTCGGCGGACTCAACGACACCCTGCGGCCCAAGGTCGACATGGGCCGGGTACGCGCACGGCTCACGGAGGCCGTGGAACGGCTCGCCCCGGCGTGCGGGCAGCTCGTACTGATGCGCAGCCCGGGGCGGAACGGGCCGGTGATGGAACGCTTCCGGCCGCGCATGGAGGAGCTGTTCACGACCGTGGACGAGCTGGCGGCCCGGCACGGCGCGCTCGTGGTGGACCTGTACGGGGCGCCGGTCCTCGGCGATCAGCGGATGTGGGACGTGGACCGGCTGCATCTGACGCCGGAGGGCCACCGCCGGGTCGCCGAGGCGGTCTGGCAGACGCTCGGGCTGGAGGCGGCCGACGACTGGCGCGCGGAGCTGCCGCCCGCCGAGGCCGCGCGGTGGCTGGCGCGGCGGACGAGCGACGCGCGGTTCGCCCGGCAGTACCTCGGGCCGTGGGTGATGCGCCGGGTGACGGGGCGCTCCTCCGGGGACGGCAGGGCGGCGAAGCGGCCGGAGCTGCTGCCGTACGAGGCGAACGAGCCGTACGAGACGCACGAGGCGCAGGAACACCCACCACACGAACACGCGTCGTAGGAACACACGAAAACGGGTGCGGCGCGGGGTCACGTGAACCGACAGTAGAATCAGCTCACGTGACTCCCAAGCCTCGTATCCCCAATGTCCTTGCCGGCCGCTACGCCTCCGCGGAGCTGGCCGTGCTGTGGTCCCCCGAGCAGAAGGTGAAGCTGGAGCGTCAGCTCTGGCTGGCCGTGCTGCGGGCGCAGCGGGACCTCGGGATCGAGGTGCCCGACGCCGCCCTCGCCGATTACGAACGCGTCCTCGACCAGGTCGACCTGGCGTCGATCGCCGAGCGCGAGAAGGTCACCCGGCACGATGTGAAGGCGCGGATCGAGGAGTTCAACGCCCTCGCCGGTCATGAGCAGGTGCACAAGGGCATGACCTCGCGCGACCTGACGGAGAACGTCGAGCAGCTCCAGATCCGGCTCTCCCTGGAGCTGACGCGCGACCGTACGGTGGCGGTGCTGGCCCGGCTCGGGAAGCTGGCGGGCGAGTACGGCGCGCTGGTCATGGCCGGCCGCTCGCACAATGTCGCCGCGCAGGCCACCACCCTCGGCAAGCGGTTCGCGACCGCGGCCGACGAGCTGCTGGTGGCGTACGGCCGGCTGGAGGACCTGCTGGGCCGCTACCCGCTGCGCGGGATCAAGGGCCCGGTCGGCACGGCGCAGGACATGCTCGACCTGCTGGGCGGCGACACCGCGAAGCTGGCCGAGCTGGAGCAGCGGATCGCGGGCCATCTCGGCTTCGGGCGGGCGTTCACGTCCGTGGGCCAGGTGTATCCGCGCTCGCTCGACTACGACGTGGTGACCGCGCTGGTGCAGCTCGCCGCCGCGCCGTCCTCCGTCGCGAAGACGATCCGGCTGATGGCCGGGCACGAGCTGGTCACGGAGGGCTTCAAGCCCGGCCAGGTCGGCTCCTCGGCGATGCCGCACAAGATGAACACGCGCTCCTGCGAGCGGGTCAACGGGCTGATGGTGATCCTGCGCGGCTACGCGTCGATGACCGGCGAGCTGGCGGGCGACCAGTGGAACGAGGGCGATGTCTCGTGCTCGGTGGTGCGCCGGGTGGCGCTGCCGGACGCGTTCTTCGCGTTCGACGGGCTGCTGGAGACCTTCCTGACCGTCCTGGACGAGTTCGGCGCGTTCCCCGCGGTGGTGGCGCGCGAGCTGGACCGCTACCTGCCGTTCCTGGCGACGACGAAGGTCCTGATGGGCGCGGTACGGGCCGGGGTCGGCCGGGAGGCGGCGCACGAGGTCATCAAAGAGCACGCGGTGGCGTCGGCGCTGGCCATGCGCGAGCAGGGCGCCGAGCGCAACGAACTGCTCGACCGGCTGGCGGCGGACGCCCGTATGCCGCTCGACCGGGCGGAGCTGGACGCGCTGATGGCCGACAAGCTCTCCTTCACCGGTGCGGCGGAGGAGCAGATCGCGACGGTGGTGGGCCGGATCGAGGAGATCCTGAAGCGCCACCCCGAGGCGGCGGGCTACACACCGGGCTCCATTCTGTGACGGCTGCGCGCTGAACCCGCCCGTGACCACGTCCCGCCCGACGTGGTCACGGGCGGTTCTCGTTTCTCGTCCGCCCGACCGGTTTCCCGCCGTTCAGTCCAGGTCGGACAGGTCGAGCACGAAGCGGTAGCGGACGTCGTTGCGCCGGAGCCGGTCGAGGGCCTCGTTCACGCGCGCCGACGGCAGCAGTTCGATGTCGGCGGTGAGAGGACAGCAAGCTGGGCGCGATCGCCCGGGCGCAGGCAGCCGGCCTGGTGCGCGAGGGCGGCCCGTTCGACCTGATGGCGATGGTGATCGCCATGTCGATGGCCTGGTCACCGGTGAGCAACGTCTACGCGGCGACCGACGAGGAGCCCGCGGACGTGCACGAGCGGCGTCGCGCCCTGCGTGAGAGCGTCCGGCGCGTGGTGACCGTCGCGTAACCGCTCACCGCGCATGTCGCGCGGCCACTCCGGGGGCGGAGCGGCAACACCGGGGCGGCAGCACCGAGGCAGAGGCCTTGCCAATTTTGTGGCAAGCGTTGACAAGTTTGCGCAACGGTGACGACCATGCACCATGTCGTTCACGCACCCTTCTCCCCTTTCTCCGTCGAGCCGGTAAACGGAGTACTCCATGGCCCCCACCCTCACCGACGTCGCCAAGCGCGCCAACGTCGCCCTGTCCACCGCGTCCCGCGCCTTCAGCGACCCGGACCGGCTCGGACCGCAAACCTTGCGCAAGGTTCTCTCCGCTGCGCAAGAACTGGGATACGAACCGAACGGATCGCGGGTCGCCGAGCCCGCCGCCGACGGGGAGACCGCCACGGTGGCCGTGGTGGTCCCCGATATCGCCAACCCCGTGTTCGGGGCCTTCGTGAAGGCCGCCCAGGGTGAGGGGTGGCACCGCAGGCAGACCGTCGTGCTCGCCGACACCGATCTCAACCCGGACCGCGAGCGCGAGGTGATCGCCCATCTGCGGGACCAGGCCGACGGGCTCGTCGTGGTGTCGTCACGGCTGGACGCCGACGAGATCCTCGGCCTCTGCGGCCGTACGCCCGCCGTGCTGGTCAACCGGGAGACGACCGGCGCGGACTGTGTGCTCACCGACGCCGCGCACGGGCTGCGCCAGGCCGTCGACTACCTCGCCGCCCTCGGCCACCGGCGGATCGCGTACGTCCAGGGCATGCAGCGCTCCTGGTCCAACGCCCAGCGCGTCGAACTGATCCGCGCCGAGGCCGAACGGGCCGGGCTGGAGCTGGAGTTGCTGGGGTGGCAGTCCGAGACGGTGGCGGGCGGGACCGCCGCGGCGGCCAGTGTGATGGCCTCCGGGGCGTCCGCGGTGATCACCCACAACGATCTGGTCGCGCTCGGTGTGATCGCGGGCGCCCGCGCGCTGGGGATCGGTGTGCCGGAGGACCTCAGTGTGATCGGGGTCGACGACATCCCGTTCGCGGAGGTGTCGCAGCCCTCCCTCACCAGCATCGCCGTCCCCATGGCGAAGGCGGGTTCCCTCGCCATGGACCTGCTCGGCCAGGTGCTCGCCGGTGACCGCCACACCCCGCGCACGCTGCGGCTGCCGACCCAGCTCATCGTCCGCGGTTCGAGCGGCCCGGCCCTCCCCCACAGCCGTCCGGCCCCTCCTCACAGCGGCCCGGCCCGCACCCACAGCGATCCGCCCCGCACCCACGACGCCGGGCTCCACACCACCGCGGGGCGAGCCACGAAGGACGGGTCATGACACTCACCGTGGTCGTCGCCGACTCCAACCTCCGGCCCCTGCGCCCCGAGTTCGAGGCCGCGCTCCCGGCGGGTACGGCCGTACGCTGGCCCGACCCGCGGGACACCACCGCCGTCGGGACCGCCCTGGCCGACGCCGATGTCCTCGTCTCCGGCCAGTGCACCGCCGCCATGGCCGCCGCGGCCCCCGGGCTGCGTCTGGTGCACGCCGCGGGCGCCGGCACGGAGAAGATCGAGACCGGTGCGCTCGCCGCCGGTACCGTCGTCGCCAACACCTTCCACCACGAGAACTCCATGGCGGAGTACGCCGTCTCGGCGGCGGTCCTGCTCCGCCGGGGCTTCCTGCGCCAGCACGAGGCGCTGCGCCGCGGGGAGTGGGACTCCCCCGTGTACGACGCCCGCGCACCCTGGGTGGACAGCCTGGGCGCGGCGACGGTCGGTTTCGTGGGCTTCGGTCATATCGGCGCCCGTAGCTGGGAGTTGTTCCGGGCGTTCGGCGCGCGGGGCGTCGCGGTCACCCGGCGCGGCGATGTCGACGCGGCGGCGCACCGGCTGGCGTGGTCGGGGACGGTGGACGATCTCGGCACCCTGCTGGAGACGTCGGACGTCGTGGTGGTCTCGGCGCCGCTCAGCGCGGCGACGACCGGACTGATCGGTCCGGCCGAGTTCGCCCTGATGCGCCCCTCGGCCGTCCTGGTCAACGTGGGCCGCGGCCCCGTCGTGGACGAGGACGCCCTGTTCCACGCGCTGAGCACCCGGGCCATCGGCGGCGCCGCACTCGACGTCTGGTACCGGTACCCGTCCGACGGCCACTCCGGCGCGCCCGGCACACATCCCTTCGAAACGCTGGACAACGTACTGATGACTCCCCATTCCTCGGGCCTCACCCGCGAGACCTTCGCGCGCAGGGCCGCCGACATCGCCGCCAACATCGGCCGGCTCGCCGCCGGCGAACAGCTCCACAACGTCGTGGCGGTGGCCCGATGACCAGGACCGACACCATCGCCGCCGTGGACGTGCTCGTCACCAGCCCCGGCCGTAACTTCGTCACCCTCAAGATCACCACGGCGGAGGGGCTCGTGGGCTGGGGCGACGCCACCCTCAACGGGCGTGAGCTGGCCGTCGCCTCGTATCTGCGCGACCATGTTGCGCCGCTCCTCGTCGGCCGGGATCCGGCACGGATCGAGGACACCTGGCAGTACCTGTACCGGGGCGTCTACTGGCGGCGCGGTCCGGTGACGATGACGTCCATCGGCGCGGTGGACCTCGCGCTGTGGGACATCAAGGGCAAGGCCACCGGGCAGCCGGTGTACCAGCTCCTCGGCGGCGCGGTCCGCGACCGCGTCCTCACCTACACCCACGCCTCCGGCTGGGACGTGCCCGAACTGCTCGACGCCATCGACGCACAGCGCGACCGGGGCTTCCTCGCCGTACGGGCGCAGAGCGGTGTGCCGGGTCATGACATGGTGTACGGGGTGACGCGGGGCGGCGCCGGGTACGAGCCCGCCGGGCGGGGCGCGGCACCGGTGGAGGAGATCTGGGACACGGAGTCCTACCTGCGGCACGCCCCCGGCGTCCTCGCGGCGGCCCGCGCGCACGTCGGCCCGGAGCTGAAGCTGCTGCACGATGTGCACCACCGGCTGACGCCCGGCCAGGCGGCCAGACTGGGACAGCGGCTGGACGACGTCGACCTGTTCTGGCTGGAGGACGTCACCCCGGCGGAGAACCAGGAGGTGCTGCGGCACGTCCGGCATCACACCACCGTGCCACTCGCCATCGGCGAGGTGTTCAACACCGTGTGGGAGTGCCAGTCGCTGATCACCGAGCAGCTCATCGACTACGTACGGACGTGTGTCACGCACGCGGGCGGCATCAGCCATCTCCGGCGGATCGCCGCGCTCGCCGAGATCTGGCAGGTCAAGCTCGGCCCGCACGGCCCCTCCGACGTGTCGCCGATCGCGCTCGGCGCGTCCCTCCATGTCGGCCTCTCCACACCGAACTTCGCCATCCAGGAGTACATGGGGTACGAGCCGCTCGTCCACGAGGTGTTCCGGCACGCGTGGAGTTACAAGGACGGACATCTGCACCCCGGGGAGCAGCCCGGTATCGGGATCGAGGTCGACGAGGAGCTGGCCGCCCGATTCCCTTACGAACCGGCCTACTTGCCGATCGCGCGCCGCCGCGACGGCTCGATGACGGACTGGTGACCGGTGATGACCACAGCGCTCCCCCGGCTCGGTGCCGGAACCGTCGCGGCGAAGCCGCCGGCCGAGACCGGCCTCGTCCATCTCGGGCTCGGCAACTTCCACCGCGCCCACCAGGCCGTGCACACGGCCGCCGCGCTGGCGCACACCGAGGGGCCGTGGGGCATCCTCGGGGTGGCGAGCCGGTCGGCCGGGGTGGCCCGGGCCCTGCGGGAGCAGGACATGCGGTACGCGGTCGTGGAGATCTCCCCGGAACACACCGAGGTGACCGTCCCGTCGGTGCACACCGGGGCGCTGGTGGCCGCCGCGCAGCCGGACGAGTTGCTCGACGCGCTGGCCGCGCCCGGCACCGCCGTCATCACGATGACGGTCACGGAGCACGGCTACACCTTCTCGCCGCGTACCCACGGTCTCGACTTCGACGCCCCCGCCGTACGGTCGGATCTGCGCGGTGACGCGCCACCGCGCACCACCATCGGGCAGATCGTCCGCGGGCTGCAGCGCAGGCAGCGTACGCACGCCGCTCCGGTGACGGTGCTGAGCTGCGACAACCTGGTGGCCAACGGCGCTCAGACCGAGCGCCTGGTGCACGAGTTCGCCCAGGCGCTGCCCGCCGCCGAGCGGGACGCGCTGACGCCGTGGCTGGAGCGTTCGGTGACGTTCCCCAACTCGATGGTGGACCGGATCGTCCCCGCCACGACCGATGTCTACCGGGAGGCGGTCGCCGCCCGGCTCGGGGTGCGCGACGCGGTACCGGTGCCGGCGGAACCTTTCTCCATGTGGGTGATGGAGGACCGGTTCGCCGCCGGGCGGCCGCGCTGGGAGCACGGTGGGGCGCTGTTCACGGCGGACGTCGAGCCGTACGAACTGCTCAAGCTCCGGCTGCTCAACGGCACGCACTCGCTCATCGCGTATCTGGGCGCGCTGGACGGGCGGGCGACCGTTCCGGAGTCGATCGGCCGTCCGTTCGTCGCGGAGGCCGCGCGAGGTGTGCTGCGCGGCGAGTACCTGCCGAGCCTCACCGTGCCCGACGACATCGATCTCGACGCGTATGTCGGGCAGCTCTTCCAACGCTGGGCCAACACGGCGCTGGGCCACCGCACCCAGCAGGTCGGGTCCGACGGCTCGGTGAAGCTGCGCCAGCGGGTGCCGGAACCGGCGCTTCTGCACCTGCGCGCCGGGCGCATGCCGCACCGGCTGGCGCTGACCGTGGCCGCGTACCTGTGCTGCGTCGCCCCGCCCGAGGGGTTCTCGCCCGGTCCGCACGCCGCCGCGATGGTGGATCCGGCGCGCGGGACACTGACGGCGATCGCGGAGCGCGCGGCCACGGCGCCCGCGGCCTCCGGGGCGTCGCGCGCCGCGTTCGTCGAAGCCGTGCTGGACAGCGGGCTGCTCGGCGACGGGCTGACCGAGTACCCGTCGTTCGGCGGCCGGATCGCCGAACTCATCGATGTCATCGTCCGGTTCGGACCGGGCGCGGCGGCCGCCGAGGCCGCGCGCGCGGCGGAGTGCGAGCCGCAGCCGACTGGCTGACCCCCCCTGCCCCCCCCTGTCCCTTCCCGCTCCCCTTCCCCTTCCCCTTCCCGGGTTTTCCGGTCCCCGCTCACAAGGATGTGAGAGACGTGCGAGACGTCAGAGAAGTGTTCGCTCCCGATTCGACCCGCGCCGCCGTCCTGTACGGCCCGGGCGACCTGCGCGTCGAAGACCGCCCGCTGCGGCCGCTCGGCCCCGACGACGTCCTCGTCACGGTCGACGCCGTCGGTGTCTGCGGCTCGGACATGCACTACTTCACCAGCGGCCGCAACGGCCGGAACGAACTGCGCCGGCCGACGGTGCTCGGCCACGAGGCGTCCGGCGTCATCAGCGCCAAAGGCCCCGCCGTCGCGCTGGACGTGGGCACCCGGGTGGCGGTGGAGCCGGCCGTGGGCTGCGGCTCGTGCCCGACCTGCCGCTCCGGGCGCTACAACCTCTGCCCGGTGGGCACCTGCCTCGGCTCCCCGCCGACCGACGGGACCTTCGCCGAACACGTCGTCACCACCGCGCGCGCCGTCCATCCGCTGCCCGACGCCATACCCCTGGAGGTCGGCTCGCTGGTGGAGCCGCTGGCCGTCGCGGTGTGGGCGGTGCGGCGCGCCGGTGTCGAGTTCGGCGACCGGGTGCTGGTCACCGGGGCGGGGCCGATCGGCATCCTCGTCGCCCAGGTCGCGCGGGCCGCGGGGGCGAGCGAGGTGATCGTCACCGATGTCAACGACGCGCGGCTCGCGCAGGCGCTCAAGCTGGGCGCGAGCTCCGTCGTCAACACGGCGGAACAGGAGCTCGAACTGACCGGTGCCGACCGGCTGCTGGAGTGCTCGGCCCATCCGGCCGCGCTCCGGCAGGGGCTCGCGGCCCTGCGCCCCGCGGGCCGGGCGATCGTCGTCGGGCAGGCCCCGCCCAGCGTGGACGGGCTGCCGCTGGCGCATCTCCAGCGCTGGGAGATCGAGCTGTCCACCGCGTTCCGCTCCGCCCACGCCTTCCCCACCGCCATCGCTCTGGTGGCCGAGGGACGGGTCGATCTCGCGGGCGTCCTGACCGGACGGTTCCCGCTCGACCGGGCGGCGGACGCCCTGCGGGCCCCGGGGAACGACCCGGCCCATCTCAAGGTCGTCGTACGCCCCGGCGACAGCCCCGCCTGACCCCCGGACGGGCCGCGCGGCGACCCCGCTCACCCGCACCACCTCGTACCGCACACCGCGACACACTCCCGCCCCCCCCCACCCCACGCACCCCCACGTACCCCTTTTGACCAGCTTTGCTCCATCAGTTCCGCTCCGCTCCGGAACTCCGATCCGTTCAAGGAGGCATGGATCATGGACCACACGACACCTGCCGTGACACCCCCGTCCCCGCCGGCCACGACCCCGTCCGGGGAACCGACGCCGGAACCCGCCGCGGTACGCCGCGCGGCCTGGGCCGGCCTGATCGGCACCGCGCTCGAACAGTACGACTTCGTCATCTACGGGACCGCCTCGGCGCTGATCTTCAGCGAGCTGTTCTTCCCCAACGTCTCGGCGTCCGTGGGCATCCTCGCCAGCTTCAGCACGTACGCGGTCGGCTTCGCCGCCCGGCCGCTCGGCGGGCTCTTCTTCTCCCGGTACGGGGACCGGCTCGGCCGTAAGTGGATCCTGGTCACGACACTTCTCCTGATGGGCGGCTCCACGCTCGCCATCGGGCTGCTGCCGACGTACGGACAGGTCGGCCTGCTCGCCCCGATCCTGCTGCTGATCTGCCGCATGGGCCAGGGCTTCGGCGCCGGCGCCGAGCAGTCGGGCGCAGCCGCCCTGCTCACCGAGACAGCGGCCAAGGGGCGCAGGGGCAGGCTCTCGTCACTGGTCATGACCGGCGCGGCGCTGGGGACGGCCCTGGGTGCCGTCGCCTGGATCCTCGCCCAGCGCCTCTCCGACGAGGCCCTGATGTCCTGGGGCTGGCGGCTGGTCTTCGGATCGAGTCTCGTCGTGACCGTGGCCGCCATGATCATCCGGCGCAAGCTCAACGAGAGCCCTGTCTTCAAGGACCTCAAGGAACAGCAGGCGCAGGAGCAGGAGCGGCGGGAGAAGGCCGCGTCACCGGTGCGGGAGGTCCTCACCCGGGGCCGCAGGCCGATGCTCCTGGTGCTCTTCATGAATTTCGGGATCAGCACGCAGTCCTACACATATCAGGTCTTCATGGCCTCCTACCTGGTGACGACCGTGGGCGTCCCGAAGGACTTCGTACCGGAGGTGCTGCTGCTCGGCGCCATCTGCGGCGGCATCGCGGCGATCTGTTTCGGCACCCTCTCCGACCGGTTCGGGCGCAGGCCGGTGTACACACTGATCCTGAGCGCCCTGGTCCTGCTTCCCGCGCCCACCTTCGTCGCGCTGAACTCGGGGTCCAAGGTCGCGATCACCGTGGCGATCGTCGTCGGCTTCATCCTGGCCTGCCAGGGCGCGGTCGGTGTCCAGATGAGCTTCTTCCCCGAGCTGTTCGGGAACCGCTACCGGTACGCGGGGGTCACCCTGGGCCGGGAGTTCTCCTCCGTGATCGGCGGCGGGGTCGCGCCGCTGATCTGCACCGCGCTGGTCACCGCGTTCTCCGGCTCCTGGATCCCCGTCGCCGTCTACATGATGCTGGTCACGACCGTGAGCCTCATCGCCACCCGGATGGCACCGGAGACCCGTGACCGCGATCTGACGCTGCCGTACGACAGCACGGATCCGGGACACGTACGTGCCGGACGGGAGCGGGCGCCGGACCGGTCCGCCGCGCGGATGGAGAAGGTCGGCGACTGACCGCCGCGGCGGACGGCCGGGATCCGGGGCCGTCCCGGGGAGCGTGGAGCGCTCCGCTTCTGCGGACAGCTGACGCGCGGCGGTGCGCGGTCGAGCTGCTGCCGGAGAAGGCCGCGAACGCCGTGATCATGCTGGAAATCCTGACCACCGATGATCCTTTCCGCCCTCGCCGAGAAGATCGCCGAGGGCGGAAAGGGCACGGCCACGCGGCGCTTCATCCGTCAATCGTTCACTCAGACGGGAAGTTCGGTGATGCCGAGGGCGAAGTCCACGTTCCCCACCCCGTGGTTGGCGAGGCCCACCGTGACCACGCCCACTCCTTCCAGCCAGTGCGCCATTTCCAGGCCGCCGACGTCCAGCGGGCGCAGCCCGAGGCTCTCGACGAACGCCTCCACACTCGCCTTGGCCTGCGCATCATCGCCGGCGATGAAGACGTCGGGCCGGCCCTTCTCCAGGACATGGCGGAAGACGGTGTTGAACGCCTTCACCACGCCGGCGCTTGCCGGGGCCGCCTTGGCGACTTCCCGCGCGATCGAGGTCTCCTCACGGTGGGCCAGCCCGTCGAAGGTGGAATTGAAGGGATTGCTGATGTCGACGATGACCTTGCCCGCGAGAGCGTCTCCGTACTGGGCGACGACCGGCACGACACCGTCGTACAACAGGGCCACGATGACGATGTCCCCGGCCGGGGCGGTGCCCCATTCTCCCGTCGTGGCGCCGCCGCCGAGGGCCTTGGCCAGGTCGGCGGCCTTGGACCGATCGCGGCCCATGACCTCGACGGTGTTGCCGCCCGCTACCGCCCGCGCGCCGATGGTGCGGGCCATGTCCCCGGTGCCGATGATGCTGATGTTGCTCATGAGATGTCCTGCCCTGGTTGTGTGTCGTTCGGTCTAGATGGCGGTGGTGCCGCCGTCGGCGACGAGTTCCATGCCGTTGACGTAGCTGGAGTCGTCGGAGGCGAGGAAGAGGGCGGCGTTGGCGATTTCGTCGGGGCGGCCCATCAGGCCGCGGGGGATGAGGGACTCGAACTGGCGCTTGGTGGCCTCGTCGAAGAGTTCTTCCTGCTTGGCGGTGGCGACCTGGCCGGGGGTCAGGACGTTGACGCGGATGCGGCGGTCCTTGAGCTCGTTGAGCCAGACGCGGGCCCAGGCCTGCTGGACGGCCTTGCTGCCGGCGTAGACGCTCCAGCCGGGGAAGGCGCCGAGGGAGGCGTTGGAGCCGGTCATGAGGATGGAGCCGCCGTCGTTGAAGAGCGGAAGGGCCTTCTGGACGGTGAACAGGGTGCCGCGGGCGTTGAGGTGGAACGCGGCGTCGAAGTGGGCCTCGGTGATCTCGCCGAGCGGGGCGGGCTCGCCGCCGCCTGCGCTGGCCCACAGCACGTCGAGGCTTCCCTTCTCCCGCTTGACGGTGTCGTACAGGCGGTCCAGGTCGTCCAGGTCGGCGGCGTCGCCCTGGACGCCGGTGACATTGCGACCGATCTGCTTCACGGCCTCGTCCAGGGCGTCCTGGCGGCGGCCGGTGATGAAGACGTGTGCTCCCTCGTCGACGAACAGCTTCGCGCCGGCCAGTGCCATGCCGGTGGTGCCGCCGGTGATGACCGCTACCTTGCCGTCGAGCTTTCCCATAGTCGCTCCCTTGGGTCGGTGGTGCCGTGCGCACCTGGGGTGATGGCGTTATGTACACCGATCTGTTTGTTTACGGTACGGGGCGGGCGACCGGGGCGCAAGCTATGTACACCGACCATTACCCAGCCGGGGTACGATGGGCTCATGACGGAGTTGGAGAAGGGCCCCACGGGCCGCCGCCGCGGCCGGGGCGCCCGCGAGCGCATCCTCAGTGCGTCCCAGCAACTGTTCCGCGAGCAGGGCATCAACCGCACCGGAATGAACGAGCTCTGCGCGGCGGCCGAAGTGTCCAAGCGCACGGCCTACCAGCACTTCACCGGCAAGGACGAACTCGTCGCCGAGTACCTGCGCCGGTTCGACCCTTCCGTTCTGTCCGGCGTGTTCGACCGCACCGACCTCACGCCCCGCGAACGGCTCCTCGCCGCCTTCGACATCCCCCCCACCACCCCCATGTGCCCCTTCATCGCCGCCGCCGTCGAACTCCACGACCCCCAGCACCCCGCGTCCCAGTACGCACGCGACTACAAGAAAGCCGTCGCCGCGCGGCTCGCCGACACCGCCCGCGAAGCCGGCGCCGCCGCCCCCGAACAGCTCGGCGAGCAGCTCGCGCTGCTCATCGACGGCGCCGCGGCCCGCACCCGGGTCCTCGACGCCGACGCCTTCCCCGCCGCCGCCGCCATCGCCGCCGTCCTCATCGACAACGCCATCCCCGCCACAGCCGGCGCTGACCGGCGACGGTAGGAAGTGTCACGTTGACTCGGCACTCCTCGGCCGGGCCGGACGCGCTGCCGGTTCGCACAGACGGCTGATCGCTGATGGTCAACCGCGGGCCGTTGTCGACCGGGCGGCGGCCGGGTCCGCCCGCGTACGCCCCGGTGCACACCACTCGCCGGGCCGTCGGGCACCGAGTACGATCCGCCACACACGCGCACGAGCTGGAGGAGTACCGTGGGGCGGCTGACCGGCGGAGATCCGTCCCTGCTGCGGAGGATCAACTCCGCGGTGGTACTGCACACCCTGCGGGACGCGGGCTCGCTCACCCTCACGGACATCACCAGGATCACCGGTCTGTCCCGGCCGACGGTCGAGGGTGTGGTGGAGGGGCTGATCGAGGCCGGGCTGGTCGCCGGGTCGGCCCCGGAGGAGGGCGAGACCCGCAGACAGGGCCGCCCGGCGCGGCGGTTCCGGTTCCGCGCCGAGGCCGGGCATCTGCTGGGCATCGAGATCGGGCCGCACCGGGTGGCGGCCATGGTCGCCGGGCTGGACGGCGAGATCATCGGCGCCGGGTCCCGGGAGGTCTCGGCGAAGGCGGACGCGGACGAGCGGCTGGCGGGGGTCCGCCTGGTCACCGACGAGGTGCTGGCGCGGGCCGGGGTGGCGCGCGATTCGCTCCGGGCGGTGGGGGTGGGCAGTCCGGGCATCGTCGAGGCCGACGGGACGGTACGGCTCGGCACGGCGCTGCCCCAGTGGACGGGGCTGGCGCTCGGCGAACGGCTGCGGTGCTCGTTCAGCTGCCCGGTGCTGGTGGAGAACGACGCCAACGCGGCGGCCGTGGCCGAGCAGTGGAAGGGCGCGGCCACCGACTCCGACGACATCGTCTTCGTCCTGGCCGGGCTCAGCCCCGGCGCGGGCTCACTGATCGGCGGACGGCTGCACCGCGGGTTCGGAGGGGCGGCGGGCGAGATCGGCGCGCTGCATCTGCTGGGGCGCGGGGTCACCCCGGAGCGGCTGCTGTCGACGACGGACGAACCGCTGCATCCGCTGGACGAGCAGGCGGTGGCGCAGGTCTTCGCCGAGGCCCGGCAGGGCGACCCGCGGGCCCAGGAGGCCGTCGAGCGGTTCATCCTGCGGCTGGTGCACGATGTCGCGGCACTGGTGCTCGCGCTCGACCCGGAGCTCGTGGTGATCGGCGGCTGGGCGGCGGGGCTCGACGGCGTACTGGACCCGCTCCGCGACGAGCTGGCCCGCTACTGTCTGCGCCCGCCCCGTGTGACGCTCTCCCTGCTCGGCGAGGCCGCGGTGGCCACGGGCGCGCTGCGGCTGGCCATCGACCATGTGGAGGAGCAGCTCTTCGCGGTGGAGAGCACGGTGACGGCCCGCCGCTAGGGACTTCGCGCGGGGACGACAGGCCCTCGGTCTCGGTCACCGCCTCCGCAGGCCTGGCCTGGCCTGTCGGTACGTGGCTCGACTCGGCTCGGCTACGACGCCCTGCGCTCCTGCGTCTCGTCGCTGATCTCCAGACCGCCGGAGTCCCCGAAGGTGAGCCGGCAGGTGTCCGCCCGGTACGTGGCCACGGAGACCGCGGCGACCCGGCCCGCCACCACGTAGCGCGTGGTGACCACGAGGACGGGCGCGCCGGGGAGGCGGTCCAGCTCCTTGGCGTCGTCGGCGCGGGCCGAGCCCAGCTCGACCGCCCGTTCCTGGGAGTCGAGTTCCAGGTGCTGGAGTTCCCGCAGGACGGCGCGGGCGCGCGCGGGGCCCGAGGGGGCGTCGATGGCGGAGAGGCCGGGCACCGAGGACGACGGCACGTAGATCAGCTCGGCGGCCACGGACTGGCCGTGCGTGACGCGGATCCTGCGGACGGTGTGGACCTGGTCGCCGTCGTCGGTCTCCAGGAGCCGGGCCACCGCGGCGGGCGCCGCCGCCGGGCCGCAGTCGAGCGGCTGCCAGGCGTCCTCGCCCTCGCCCGGCCAGGCGCGCCGGGGCGTGGAGACGTCGACACCGACGCGCGGCGGGGCGACGGTCGTGCCGACGCCGCGACGGCGCTGGAGGCGGCCCTCCAGCTCCAGTTGTTCGAGCGCCTGCCGCAGAGTGGCGCGGGCAACCCCGAAACGGGCGGCCAGTTCACGCTCGTTGGGCAGCACCTCACCGACCACGAAGTCGGAGTCGAGCGCCTCGGCAAGGACGGTCCTGAGATGCCAGTACTTGGGCTCCGGCACCGTTTCGAGCTGCGTGGTCCCCACCCTGATCCTCCGCAATCGCCGGCCGCCCGGCGGGTTTCCGTGCCCTTGTTTATTAAAGGTTCCTCACTAAAAAGCGACCATAAGACGGCCCCACCCCTTGGTCAAGACCAATGGGCACGCAGGTCACGGAAGGAAACGGATCTTTTACCCGGTGTGGAGGCCCGCCTTACACCGCGGGCCGGCCCGCGACGATGCCACCGAGCTTGTCCGGGTTGCGGATGATGTTGACGCACTGCACCCGGCCGTCCCTGATCTCCAACTGGAGGACGGAATCAGGCTTTCCGCCGTCGAGGGCCAGGACCGCGACGGCGCCGTTGATCTCGGTGAGGGTGAAGTCGTACAGCGCGAGGCCCGCCGAGATCGCGGACAGGAAGCGGCCGACCTTGTCGGCGCCCTCCAGGACGCGCGGGGGCGCCAGGGCCTTGCCTCCGCTGTCGCCGACCAGCCGGGCGTCGGGGGCGAGGAGGGCGAGGAGCTTCTCCAGGTCACCGCCGCCGGCCGCCGCGAGGAACCGCTCGGTGAGATCGCGGCGTTCGGCCGGGTCGACGTCGTAGCGGGGCCTGCGCTCCTCCACGTGGCGGCGGGCCCGGCCCGCGAGCTGCCGTACGGCGGCCTCGCTGCGCTCCAGCGTGGTGGCGATCTCCGCGAACGGGAAGCCGAACGCCTCCCGCAGGACGAACACCGCGCGCTCCAGCGGCGAGAGCGATTCGAGGACGACCAGGACCGCGAGGGAGACGGAGTCGGCCAGCACGGCACGGTCCGCCGTATCGGGCACGGTCGGGCCGAAATCGGTGACGACGGGTTCGGGCAGCCAGGGGCCCACGTACGCCTCGCGCCGCGTATGGGCCAGGCGCAGCCGGTCGATGGCGAGGCGGGTGGTGATCCGTACGAGGTAGGCGCGCGGCTCGCGGATGTCCGCGCGGTCGGCGGCGCTCCAGCGCAACCACGCCTCCTGCACGACGTCCTCGGCGTCGGCGTACCGGCCGAGCATGCGGTACGCGACCCCCGTCAGCACCGACCGGTGTGCCTCGAACGCCTCGGTGCTCACGGTGTCGGCTGCCACCCCGCCATCCTACGGTCCGGTTCCCGGACGAGCGCGGGCGGTTGTTCACCCGGGGTTCGTGCGGTGGCCGTCGCCGGGCATTAGGCATGGCAGGACACTCCGGTCACCACTCGGCCAGGGTCACCACTCGCCCAGGAGACGCATCGATGCCGTACGGCCCCCAGAACAGCCAGCTTCCCCCTTCCTCCCCGGCCTCCTCCCCCTCCGCCTCCGACGCCGCGCGCCATCCCGGCCGGCGCGGCGTGCTGCGCGGTTCGCTCGCCGCCTCGGCCGCGCTGGCGCTGCCCGGCGCCGCCGTACTGGGCGGCGCGGCGCCCGCGCAGGCCCTGTCGGGCCGGCCGCGCGCGGGCTGGGGCGTACAGGCGGGCGACATCACGACCTCCTCCGGACTGGTGTGGGTACGGTCGGACCGGCCCGCCCGGATGATCGTGGAGACCTCGGCCACCGAGTCCTTCCGCCGCGCGCACACCGTGCGCGGTCCTCTGCTCGGCGCCGGCAGCGACTTCACCGGTACGGTCCCGCTGCGCGGGCTCCCGGCGGGCGAGCGGGTCCACTACCGGGTGACGCTCGCGGACCCCGACGACCCGCGCCGTACCGGCGAACCGGTGTACGGCACGTTCCGTACGGCGCCCGCGAAACGCCGTCAGGACGTGCGCTTCGTCTGGTCGGGCGACATCGCGGGGCAGGGCTGGGGGATCAACCCCGACATCGGCGGCTTCACCATCTACGAGGAGATGCGCCGGCTCGCCCCGGACTTCTTCCTGTCCAGCGGCGACAACATCTACGCGGACGGGGTGATCGAGCCGAGCGTGACGCTGCCCGACGGCCGCGTCTGGCGCAACGTCACCACCGAGGAGAAGGCGAAGGTCGCCGAGACCCTGGCCGGGTACCGGGGCAACTTCCGCTACAACCTGCTGGACCACAACGTCCGGCGCTTCAACTCCGAGGTGCCCTCCATCACCCAGTGGGACGACCACGAGGTGCGCAACAACTGGTACCCGGGCCAGATCCTGGACGACGCCCGCTACACCGAGAAGAACGTGGACGTGCTCGCCGGCTACGCGAGCCAGGCGTTCCGCGAGTACTTCCCCATCTCGACGCTGCACGCGCGCGGCACGGACCGGCGGGTGCACCGGGTGATCAACCACGGTCCGCTGCTGGACGTCTTCGTCCTCGACATGCGGACCTACCGCAACGCCAACTCGCCCGGCCGGCAGCCCGACGACACCACCGGCATCCTCGGCGCGGAGCAGCTCCAGTGGCTCAAGCGCGAGCTGTCGCGCTCGCGCGCGGTGTGGAAGGTCATCGCCGCCGACATGCCGATCGGTCTCGTCGTGCCGGACGGTACGGCGAACATCGAGGCGGTCGCGCAGGGCGACCCGGGCGCGCCGCTCGGCCGGGAGCTCCAGGTCGCCGAGCTGCTGCGGTACATCAAGCACCGGCGGATCACGGGCACGCTGTGGCTGACGGCGGACGTGCACCACACGTCGGCGCAGCACTACCTGCCGGAGCGGGCCGCCTTCAAGGACTTCGAGCCCTTCTGGGAGTTCGTCACGGGCCCCATCGCGGCGGGTCAGTTCCCGGCGAGCGCGCTGGACGGGACCTTCGGCCCGGACCGGGTCTTCGTGAAGGCGCCGACGGGCTCGAACCTCTCGCCGATGGAGACGCCTCCGCTCTTCGGCGAGGTGGAGATCGACGGCGCCAGCGGCGAGTTGACGGTGCGGCTGCGGGAGCAGGGCGGCACGGTGCTGTTCACGAAGGTGCTCCAGCCAGGCAAGGTCGGCCAGTAAATCCGGTCGGAAAGCGGGGTTTTCCCAGCTCAGGCTGATTGTCAGTGGGCGCGTCTACGGTTTTCCCATGACGCGATCCACACAGGCTCTGGCCTATTCCCGTCCGTCCGCCCTGGAACAGACCCAGGGCGGACGGCTGCTCGGCCTGGAGACGTCGGGCGGGCTCACCCCGGCCGGTACCGAGGCGCATCCGCGCTTCTTCTCCGGGTTCCTGTCCTCGCCGCGGGCGGCGGCGCGCGGCCTGCTGGCCGTCGCGGACGTGGCGGGGGCGCGGTACCACCAGCGGGTGCCGGGGGCCTCGCTGGACCCGGTGGTGACGGGGAACGGCGACCGGCTGCGCTTCGAGTCGTTCTCCGGCTGCTGCGGGGTGTACGCGCGGCTGGATGTGCTGGAGGACGGGCTCGACGGCGCGGCGACGGGCCACGGCACGACCAATGTGGATGTGAACAATCCGCTGCGCGAGGCGCTGTCCCGGATGACCGGTGACGATCCGCTGCATCTGCGCGTGGGGCCGGACGAGTTGGCGGTCACGACGGTCGGCGGGGCGGTGGTGGAGAAGAAGGTTCCGCTGCCGGACCGCTGGCTGCGGGGGTTCGCCGAGGCGCAGGTGGTCACCGCCGGGTTCGATCTGCGGGCGGAGCTGACCGGGGCCGAGGCGGTGCGTTTCCTGCGCTCGCTGCCCCGCGGCGGGGGCAGTGCGTCGCGCGGGGCCCTGTGGGTGGTGCCGGCGGGGCGGACCCTGCGGCCGACGACCCGGCCGGTGCCGGGCGCCGTCTGCCTGCCGGGTCCCGAGCGGCTGGCGGCGTTGCAGCGGGTGCTGCGGGACGCGACGGCGCTGCGGGTGTACGGACCGCCGGTGACGGACGGGGCGGCGGTGTCGAGCGCCTGGGAAGCGGTGCTGCCGGGGATGCGGCTGACGCTCACGCTGTCGCCGGAAGCTGCGCGCGGCTTCTCCGGCGAGGGCGGTGTGCTGGAGGCGCTGGCCACCGAGGAGGCGGCCGGGGACGCCGAGTTGGTGTCGGTGCTGCTGGCGTGGGAGCCGCGGATCGATCCGGCGGAGCTGGCGGCGGAGTCGGGGCTGACGGTGGAGCGGGTACGGGCCGCGCTGACCCGGCTGGGCACGGCGGGCCGGGTCGGCTACGACGTCGCGGACGCGGCGTACTTCCACCGGGAGCTGCCGTACGACGCGGGGCGCGTGGAGCGGCACAACCCGCGGCTGGTCGCGGCGCGCGCCCTGCTCGCCGACGGGGCGGTGACGCTGGACGACGGGCCGGCCCGGGCCGCGTCGCCGGCGTCCGTCTCGTCCGCCCCTTCCCTCTCCTCCGTCTCCTCTATCTCCTCCGTCTCCTCCGTCGTCTCGGGTGAACGCCGCTATCAGGTGCGCGAGTCGGGCGGTGTGCCGAGCTGCACATGCCGGTGGTGGGCCGACCACCGGGGGCGCCGGGGGCCGTGCAAGCACGCGCTCGCGGTCCGGATGGCGCGCCGCGCGGCCGTGGTGACCACGGGCGGTGCGCGATGAGCGCGCTGCTCGACGCCGTCGGGGCGGGGCGGGTCGCGGCCGTTCCCGGGCTGGTGAAGCCGCTGACCGCCGCGGAGCGGAAGACGGAGCTGGCCGCGCTGAAGGCGCTCCGCGCGGAGCTGCGCGACTGGGGGTTCCGGCGGTGGCAGGAGCGCCAGAAGGTCGGGTGCGCGCTGGTGGTGGCGGGCGCCGGATGCCTGACGGGCGCGGCGGCCGCGGCGGCCTGGATCAGCGCCCGCGATCTGCGGGTCAGCTCGTCGCTCCCGCACCAGCTGCTGATCGATGTCCTCGCCGACCGTGACCCGCGGTGGCTGGGCGATGTCGCCCACCGGCTCGCGGATCGGCCGTCGACGGCCGCGCTGGACTACCGGCTGATCACGGAGCTGGTCCGTCTGGCGGGGTGTCAGGTGCCGACCACGGACGGCTATGTGCATGGCTGGGCGGCGGCGCTGCCCTCGCACGGCGAGCTGCTCCCCGCGCTGCGTACGGACCCCGACGTACGGATCATGGTGCCGCGGCTGTTCGAGACGGCCGAGCTGTCCGGGCCGCTCGCCTGGCAGAACGATCCGGACGAGGCGCACCACTGGCCTTCGGTGCTCGCCGTCCTCGCGGACGAGGGGGTGGTGGAGCGTCGGGTGCTGGTGGACGCGACGGTGGCGCGGCTGCTGCGCGGCGGGCGGCCGGGCGCGCTGGCGTTCTTCCTGCGTCTGCTGCGCCGGCTGACGCTGACGGCGGAGGAGGAGCTGGACCGTACCGGCGACTGGATCGGCATGGCGGCGGACGGTCCGGTGGCCGTGGCGGGGCACGCCCAGGAGGTGCTGGGCCGGCTCGCGCTCTCCGGGGCGCTGCCCGTACGGAGCCTCGCGGATCTGTCCGCCTCGATGCTCTTCCGGCCGGAGAAGAAGCTGGTGCGGGCGCAGTTGGTGCTGCTGGGCAAGGTGCTGCGGGCCGACTCCGGCGCGGCGGGCGAGCTGCTGCCGGTGGTCGCGGAGGCGTTCGGGCACGAGGACACCGGTGTCCAGGAGCGGGCGCTGAAGCTGGTGGCCCGGCATCACCCGGCCCTGGACGCGGACCGGCGTGCCGAGGTGGCGGAGGCGGCGGCGCTGCTCAGTCCGGTCCACCACCCCCGGGCGGGCGAGATCTTCGGTGACGTTCCGTCGGCGGGCGCGGCGCCGTACGTGGAGATCCTGCCGCCCGTCCCGGAGCGGGTGGCGCTGGCGCCCGCCCCGGCGGATCTGGCCGAACTGGTCGAGGAAGTGGCGGCGTTCATCGCCTCGCCGGGTGAGATGCCGGCGTTCGAGCGGGCGCTGGACGGCCTGGTCAGACACGCGTCCCGGGACCGGGGGGCGCTGGTGGCCGCGCTGCGCCCGGCGCTGGCGGGGTGCTGGTGGCTGAAGGACGAGGACCGCCGGGACCGCGACCAGTGGTTCACCCGGAACATCTGCGACCTGGAGGTGGTGGCCGCCGCGCTGCTCGACCGGCTGTCCACGCGGACGCTGCACGCCTCGTCCAACCAGGGAAAGACCGGCCGGTCGTGCGCGCACTCCCCGCTCGTCGGGGTGATCGACGCCCGGCTGCGGGAGGCGGCGTCTCTGGTGCACGCGAAGCCGCCGCCCTTCGTACTCGCCTTCCCGAGTTGGGAGACGGGGGCGCTGGATGCCGGGGTTCTCGTCGAGCGGCTGCGGGAGTACCGACGGCTGGGCGCGACGCCGGGGCCGGCCGATTTCGCCCAGGCGCTGCTGCGGGTGGACCGGGGCGGGGATCCGGCGGCGGTGCGCGCGGCGGCGGAGCTCGGCACGCCGGAGGCGGACCGGCTCGTCGCCTGGCTCACGGCGGACGGCGCTCCCGTACCGGCCCTTCGGCCGATGGCGGAGCCTCCGCGGCCCGCGGAGGTCGCGGGGACCGTGTGGCCGAACCGGAGGGAGCCCGAGAAGAGCGAGACGACCGAGAAGACCGAGCGGGAGGAGCTGTCGGCCGTGCGGCGGGAGTTCCCCGAGTCGTTCCACTGGCTCGGCCACCCGGGGCCGCGGAGGGTGCAGGCCTGCTACCACTGGGACGGGCTGCGGGGCAGCCACTGGACGGCGGTCCTGCCCCAGGACCGGGAGGCGCTGGCCGCCCGGCTGCTCACCGAGTCCGCGTCGAGCGCGCGGGACGATGAGCGGGGCGGGACCTGGTGGCTGCCCCTGCTCGCCGAGCGAGGGGGGCCGGTGGGCCGGTGTCTGCACCGGGGGCTGGCGTACGGGCTGGGCGCCCGGCATCCGCAGGACCGGCTGCCGGCCGTGGACGCGCTGCTGGTGCTCGCGGCCCGGGGCGAGCTGTCCGGGCCGATGCTGAGCGAGGAGCTGGCCGCGCTGGTGATCTCGTCGGACATGAAGATCAACCGGCTGGCCGACGCGGCCCGTACGGCGGCCGCGACGGGTGCGTACGGAACGGTCGCCTCGGTGCTGCTGCCGGCCCTGCCCGCCCTGCTCGCCCCCGAGCCGGCGGCGTCGGGGGGCGGCTCGCGCTCCTCGGCCACGCACCCCGGGCTCGGGGAGATACTGTCCGTGGCCGCCGACTGCGTGGAGCGCGGCGGGGGCTCCGAGGAGATACCGGGGCTGGCGGAGCTCGCCGGACGTCGGGGCACCTCACAGGTGATCACACAAGCCTCCCGACTTCTGGTCGCGATCCGTCAGGGGAACGATCACTCCGCGCCATAAATGGCCAAAGATGGCTCAAAAGGGAACAGATCCAGCCTTAACCCATCAGTCACAAACCGTTCGTGATCACGCAACACCGTTCGGTCAGAGTGAGGTCATGACCAATGTGACTTCCGCGAAGAGTGCCCGCCGCCCCCACCACTGGCGGCGGGATCTCGTCGAGCTGGCCGCCCTGTTCACCGCGGTGGCAGTCGCCGACGCGCTGGCGAACCTGATCGCGCACGGACCCGACGGCGGGTTCCTGCTGGTCGCCTCGGCCGTGGCGCTCATTGCCACGGCCGCGTTCCACACCTGGTGGGCACGGAGGCACGGGCACGCGCCACCGGCGTCCGGCGGAGACGGACCGCCCGCCTCCGCCCCGGCCACGGCACCGGACGTACGGGAGGGGGCGGAGCCGGAGGAGACGGCCCTGTGGCGGATGCGGACGACCGTGAAGGACGAACCGGGCAGCCTGGCCGCGCTGTGCGTCACCTTCGCGACGCACCGGGTGGACATCCTCACCCTGGGGACCCACCCGCTGGCCGACGGCACGGTCGACGAATTCCTGCTGCGCGCCCCGGCGTCGCTCCAGGCGAAGGACCTCGTCCGTGAGGTCTCGGCCGCGGGCGGCACCGCCACCTGGATCGAGCGGGCCGACGCGCACGACCTGGTGGACACCCCCACCCGGGTGCTCGGCCTCGCCACGCGCACGGCGCTGGACGGTGCCGAACTCCCTCTCGCGCTGCGACAGTTGCTGGGACGGTGCACCATCCACTCCCGGCCCGCGGGATCCACGGGCGGACAGGCGTCCGACCAGGACGGCCCGGAGGGTGAGTGCGAGGGCATCGACGGACAGGACGGTACGGAGATGCGGCTGCGGGACCCGCACGGCGGCAGCATCACCATAGAGCGCCCGTACCTCCCCTTCACCCCCACCGAGTTCGCCCGCGCCCACGCGCTGGTGGAGCTGGACACCCGGCTCGGCCCGCGCATCCCCCGCAGCCAGGACGTGCTCACCCTCCCCGAGGGCGAGGAGATCACCGTCCGCCGGGCCGACATCGCCGACCTCGACGCCGCGCTCGCCATGCACAGCCGCTGCACGCCGCGCACCCTGGGCCTGCGCTACCACGGCCCGGTGGGTGACGCCGACCGCTATCTGACGCACCTGCTCAGCCCGCGCTTCGGACGGACGCTCGCCGTCCAGACCGCCTCGGGGCGACTCGTCGCGCTCGGCCATCTCCTCTGGGACGGCGACGAGACCGAGGTCGCGCTGATCGTCGAGGACACCTGGCAGCGGCGCGGCATCGGCTCCGAACTGCTGCGCCGGCTCGTCGCGCTCGCCGTCGAGGCCCGCTCGGGCAGCGTGTACGCGGTGACCCAGGCGTCCAACACGGGCATGGTCGCGGCCATGCGCGACCTCGGGCTGCCGCTGGACTACCAGATCGACGAGGGCACGCTCGTGATCACGGCCCGGCTGGAGCAGGCCGCCCCGGGCGGGTCGCCCCGTCCCTCGTACCACGACTCCGGGCTGTTCGACCGGACCACTCCGTGACGCCCGCCGGGCGGCGGCCCGCCGCCGCCCGGCGCCGCCCCGTCGTGCCGCCCCTCGGTCATGCCGCCGCCCCCACCCCGCCGTCCGGCGGCGCGCGAGTGTAAGGATCCGGCCAAAGTCGGTTCAGGGCCGCGGGCACCGCTCCCCCTCGGTTCCGGGCCCGGGCCGGTCCGTATCCGGCGGAATTGACCGGCCGTTTCGCCGCACGGAGAAGGCCGGATTCCGGTGTCCGTCGTGGCCTGCCCGCGCCGTCCCGAGGCGTACGACGCGGGCGGCGCCGGGCCGCCCGTCTCCGCCGGCCCATCTGATCAGCCATTCCGACCGTGCACCGGAGAAGGTGAAGTGACGCGGCCGTCCGGGTCGGAGAGGATGGCGCCATGTCAGACACAGCCGGCAGCGCGCTGCCCCGCCAGGTCGCCGACGCCTACGTCGACGCGCTCATCGAACTCGACCCGATCACCGGGACCTATCTCGGCGTGGCGGAATCCTCCCGCCGCCTCCCCGACTTCTCCCCTGCCGGTCAGCAGGCCCGCGCCGATCTCGCCCGGGCCACGCTCGCCCGGCTCGACGAGGCCGAGACCCTGCCGGGCGCCGACAGCGATGCCGAGCGGCGCTGCGGCCGGCTGCTGCGTGAGCGGCTCACCGCGTTCCTCGCCGTCCACGACACGGACGAAGGGCTGCGCGAGGTCAGCAACCTCCACTCCGCCCCGCACTTCATCCGCAACGCCTTCAGCGTGACCCCCGCGGAGACCGAGTCGGACTGGGCGGCGCTCGCCGCGCGGATGCGTGCCGTGCCCGCCGCGCTGGAGGGGTACCGCGCGTCGCTGGCCCTGGGCATCGAGCGCAAGCTGCCGGCCGGGCCGCGCGCGACGGCGACCTTCGTCGAACAGCTCACGGAGTGGGCGGGTACGGACCGGGGCTGGTTCGAGGAGTTCGCCGCGGCCGGCCCCGACTCGCTCCGTACCGAACTGGACGCCGCCGCCCACGCGGCGACCGCCGCCGTGGCGGAACTGCGCGACTGGATGCGTGAGGTGTACGCCCCGGCCGTCGAGGACGCGCCCGACACCGTGGGCCGGGAGCGCTACGCCCGCTGGGCGCGCTACTACAACGGTACGGACCTGGACCTGGACGAGGCGTACGCGTACGGCTGGTCGGAGTACCACCGGCTGCTCGCCGAGATGAAGGACGAGGCGGGGAAGATCCTGCCGGGCGCGGGCCCCTGGGAGGCGCTGGCCCATCTCGATGTGCACGGCGCGCACATCGAGGGCGTCGACGAGGTCAGGATCTGGCTCCAGAAGCTGATGGACGAGGCGATCGACGCGCTGGACGGCACACACTTCGAACTCGCCGAGCGGGTACGCCGCGTGGAGTCCCGCATCGCCCCGCCCGGCGGCGCGGCGGCCCCGTACTACACCGGCCCCTCCGAGGACTTCTCACGCCCCGGCCGCACCTGGCTGCCGACCATGGGCGAGACCCGCTTCCCGGTGTACGACCTGGTGTCGACCTGGTACCACGAGGGCGTCCCGGGCCACCATCTCCAGATCGCGCAGTGGACGCATGTCTCGGACCAGCTCTCCCGCTATCAGGCGTCGGTGGGGCAGGTCAGCGCCAACGCCGAGGGCTGGGCGCTCTACGCGGAACGACTCATGGACGAGGTGGGCTTCCTGCCGGACGCGGAGCGCAGGCTCGGCTATCTGGACGCGCAGATGATGCGGGCCTGCCGGGTGATCGTGGACATCGGGATGCACCTGGAACTGGAGATCCCGGCGGACTCGCCGTTCCACCCGGGCGAGCGCTGGACGCCCGCCCTGGCGGAGGAGTTCTTCGGCGGCCACAGCGGCCGGCCCGCGGACTTCGTCAGCAGCGAGCTGACCCGCTATCTGTCGATGCCGGGCCAGGCCATCGGCTACAAGCTGGGCGAACGCGCCTGGCTGCTGGGCCGGGAGAACGCGCGCACGGCGCACGGCGACGCGTTCGACGCGAAGGCGTGGCACATGGCCGCGCTGTCGCAGGGCTCGCTGGGTCTGGACGATCTGGTGGACGAGCTGTCGAAGCTCTGAGGCGGGCCGGGCTCAGCCGCGTGGCACGAGCGGCATGAGCCCGGCCTCGGTCGTCCGGAAACCGCAGCTCGCGTAGAAGGGCGCCAGTGCCGGTTCGTAGTCGACATGGAACCAGCGCGCGCCCCGCGCGCACGCCTCGGCCGCCGCGCTCCGCACGAGCCGGCGGCCGAGGCCCAGGCGGCGCTCGTCGGGGTGGACGGTGGTGTCGAGGACGAAGGCGTGCAGTCCGCCGTCGCCGACGACGTTGACGTACCCGACGAGCCGCCCGGCGCGCCGGGCGGCCACCCAGAGCAGGCTGCGGTCGAGGAGGGGCGCGAACGCCGTCGTGGTGTGGTCCGGCCACGACGCGGCGAAGAGTTCGTTCAGCTCGTCGTCCGAGAGGGCGGGACGGATGTCGAGTGCGGGGGTCGTGGACACGTTCTCTCCTGGTTCTCTTCTGATTCTCTTCCGCCGGAACCGCGACAATCACAGGGCAGTCAAAGGGCAGTCACAAGGTGTGCGACTCAAGCGTGTGAAATGTCTGGGGGATGCGATGGAAGCCGGTTTTCTGTTCTGCGCCGATCCGCTGCGGACTGTCCGGACCGATCCGGTGTTCGCCGCCGAGGCGGCCCTGGCCCGCTCGCCCGACTCGGCGTTCGCGCTGCTCGACCATCACGCCCTGCTCTCCGGCGACACGGCGGGCGCGCTGGCGGGGGTACGGCGCGGTTCGGGGCCCTACTGGTACCGGGGGTGGATGATGCCCCCCGCGTCGTACGAGGAACTGGCGCGCGGCATGGAGGTACGGGGCTGCCGACTGCTCACCGACCCCGGTTCGTACCGGCGCGCGCATGAACTCCCCGGCTGGTACGCGGAGTTCGCGGACCTGACGCCGCGGAGCGTCTGGCAGGAGCGGCCACCCGCCGAACCCCCCGCGCGGGCGGAACTGGCGGCGCTCGCGGCGCCCCTCGGACCGGGCCCCGGGATCGTCAAGGACTACGTGAAGTCCCGGAAGGACCGGTGGGACGAGGCCTGCTTCGTCCCCGAACTCACCGATCACGAGCGCCTCATGGCGGTGGTGGACCGCTTCTTCGCGCTTCAGGAGGACTCGTTGACCGGCGGGGTGGTGCTGCGCGCGTACGAGCCGTTCACGCCCGGCGGTGAGGCCCGCGTGTGGTGGGTGGACGGCGCCCCGGTCCTGACCACCCCCCACCCGGACACCCCCGGCCACCTGCCGGACCTGGACTCCACGCGGGGTGCGGCGCCGGTGCTGGAGGCGGTGGCCGCTGCCGTACGGGCCCTCGGCTGCCGGTTCCTGACGACGGATCTGGCGCTGCGGAAGGACGGGGTGTGGCGGGTGGTGGAGGTGGGCGACGGACAGGTGAGCGGAGCCCCGGCCGGGGCGGACCTGACGGACCTCTTCACCGCGCTCGCGGAGGCAGGCGCCACGGACTGACGCGCCCCTGCCACGGACCGTCTCCCGTGCCACGGGGCGTCCGGTGGCACGGCGGGCGGGTGGCTCAAGTGCGGGCATAGGGGCCCATGATGGACGGGGCGGGGGCGGTTGTCATGTGGTTTTCCCCTTGTTTTTCCCTGGGGTGCGGGGCCGTTGTCCGGGGGCCGGGTCAGGCGTCGTGCTGGGCGTTGACCAGGACCTCGCCCGCGTCGGTGCGGAAGTAGAGCACGGACCGGCCGGCGCGGCGGCGGCGTATCAGCCGGGCGTCGAGGAGGACCTTGAGATGGCGGCCGACCGAGCCGAGGCCCTGGCCGGTCAGGGCCACCAGTTGGGTGGTGCTCTTCGGGGTGTCGAGGAGGACCAGGACGCCCGCCCGCGCGGGACCGAGCAGCGCGCCGAGGCTCTCGGGGACGGGGGTGCGGTCCGCCTCGGCCAGGGCGCCTGAGCAGGGGTAGACCACGGCGTAACGGTGCGGCGCGTCCCAGGAGACCCAACCGGTGACCGGTGTCACGGGGACGAACATCAGGCGCGCCCCGGACAGTTCTCTCGGCGGGTTGTTCTTGGTGTTGATCTGGAGGCGGCTCCCGCCGAGCCAGCGCATCCCGGGACGCATGCCGTCCAGGGGCGCGGCCCAGCCGGCCCGGCCGAGCCTGGCCGTACGCGCGACGACGTCCGCCTCGATGACGCGGCGGCGCCTCGGCCAGGTGGGCAGCACGGTCCGCGTCCACACCCACGTCAGTACCTCGGCGGTGCGTTCCGGCAGGTCGGAGCGGTGCAGCCGGGCGGGGAGCGGGCCGTTCAGCGATACGGTCAGATCGGCGCGGGCGGCGTCGGCGGGCGTCTCGCGTACGCGCCTCACCTCGTCCTCGAAGGGCTGGTCGCCGTCGCCGGTCGGGGTGGGCGTGAGGTAGTCCGCGTTCCAGTGCCGCCCCAGCGCCGCCCGTACGAGCAGCGCGCCGACCGGGTCGTCCGCCTGGCGCTCGCGGTAGGCGGGCAGGTGGAGCCCGAGCCAGGCGCGCTCGCCCGGGTGCGCGGCCGTGCCCCGCTCCAGGGTCTTGAGGCTCGCGACCGTCTCGGCCAGGGCGGAGACGACGAAGCGGCTGTTCGCGAGGGTGTCCGCGCTGATCTGCCACCAGCCCATGTTTCGCCTCCCCGCGAAAGAGTAACGTCCCGGCCGGGGCCGCTCGACACTCCGATCATGCGTACCTACCGCGAACTCTTCCGTGTGCCCGAGTTCACCCCGCTGTTCCTCATGTCCGCCGGACAGGTCGGCGCCCAGACGGTCGGCGGGCTCGCGCTCGGCACCCTGATCTACTCGGCGACCGGTTCACCGCTGCTCTCCGCGCTCGCCATGTTCGGGCCCTCTCTCGCCCAGGTGATCGGCGCGGCCACACTCCTCTCGGCGGCCGACCGGCTGCCGCCGCGTGCCACGCTGGCCGGGACGTCGCTGCTGTTCGCCCTCGGCACCGCTGTCCTGGCCGTCCCCGGGCTGCCGGTGGGGGCCTCGTTCGGGGTGCTGTTCCTGCTCGGTACGGTCGCCTCGCCGGTCGGCGGGGTGCGGTACGGGCTGCTCAACGAGATCCTTGAGCGGGACGGCTATCTGCTCGGGCGCTCCGTGCTCAACCTGTGCGCGGGCGCGGCGCAGATCGGCGGCTTCGCGGTCGGCGGTCTGCTGGTGACCACCCTGTCGCCCCGCGGCACCCTGCTCGCGGGCGCCGCTCTCCACCTCGCCACCGCGGTCGTCGCCTACCTCGGTCTCAGCGGCCGGCCGCCGCGTACGACGGGGCGCCCCTCGCCCGCCGAGACCTGGCGGACCAACACACTGCTGTGGTCCTCTCGTCCCCGCCGCTCCGTCTATCTCGCACTGTGGGTGCCCAACGGGCTGATCGTCGGCTGTGAATCGCTCTTCGTCGCCTACGCGCCCCGGTACGCGGGGCTCCTCTTCGCCTGCGGCGCCTGCGGCATGCTGGCCGGGGACGTCGCGGTGGGCCGGTTCGTGCCGCGCCGGTGGCGGGGGCGGCTCGGCGTACCGCTGCTGCTGTTGCTCGCCCTGCCGTATCCGCTGCTCGCCCTGCGTCCTGCGCTGCCGCTCGTGGCGGCGGTCGTGGCCCTGGCCTCGGTGGGGTTCGCCGCGAGCCTGGTCCTCCAGGAGCGGCTGATGTCCCTGACTCCGGATGAACTGAGCGGCCACGCGCTCGGGTTGCACACCTCGGGGATGCTCGCGATGCAGGGGGTGGGCGCGGCGCTGGCGGGCGGCGTCGCCCAGCTCACCTCGGTGCCGACGGCGCCGGCCGTCATGGCGGTGCTCTCCGTCACCGTCACACTGACCCTGGCACCCGGGCTGCGGAAGCGGAAGGGGCCGGCGCCGAGCAGTGGGGCACCACGGGCACCACGGCCGACGCGAGCGCCCCGTACACCGTTGCCGTGACGGCGTTGCCCTGACATTGCCGCCGTGGCACCGTGGCGGTGGCACTGCCGCCGTGGCACCGTCCGGGGGCGGGCCGGTTCACTCCCCGGCGACGCGTTGGCGCACCGCGGACCCGTGCCGTTCCTTGACGATCTCCAGTTGGGTGGGGATACGGCGGCGCAGGTCCGCGACATGGCTGACGATGCCGACGCTGCGGTCCCGTTCCCGCAGCGAGTCGAGTACGTCCAGGACCTCGTCCAGGGTCTGTTCGTCCAGGCTGCCGAAGCCCTCGTCGATGAAGAGCGTGTCCAGCCGTACGCCGCCGGCCTCGTCCGTGACGACGTCCGCGAGGCCGAGCGCGAGCGCGAGGGAGGCGAAGAACGTCTCGCCGCCGGAGAGCGTCGCGGTGTCGCGGGCGCTGCCGGTCCAGGCGTCGACGACATGCAGCCCGAGCCCGGACCTGCGCTGTCCGCCCGCGCGGGCGTCGGTGTGGGACAGGGCGTAACGCCCGGAGGACATGTGCTGGAGGCGCACGGTGGCGGCCGCCGCGACCTGTTCGAGGCGGGCCGCCAGGACGTACGACTCCAGGCGCATCCGGCGTTCGTTGTCGGCCGAGGTGCCCGCGGTGAGCCCGGCGAGGCGGGCCACCCGGTCGTACTCCTCGCGTACGGGGCCGAGCCCGCGCACCTCGGCCTCGGCCCGCCGGGACAGCCCGGCGAGTTGCTCCCGGGTGTCCCGCGCGGCGGCGCCCCGGGCCGAGGCGGCGCGCAGGGCGCCTTCGGCGGCGTCATGGGCGGCCCGCGCGGTGCCGGGGTCGGCGGGCGGGCGCGCGGCGGCCTCCCGGGGCGCGGGTTCCTCGAGCCGGTCGGCGACCGCGGCGGACTCGGCCTGCCAGTCGTCGATACGGTGCTGGAGGGAACGCCGGTCGGCGGCGCCGAGCAGCGCCTCGGCGGCGGCGCCGGGGGTGTCGAAGCCGGCCCGGAAAGCGGCGCCGGCGAGACGCCCGTCGGCTTCCTTGAGGCGCAGCGCGGTGGCGTCGGCGGCGCGTGCGGTCTCCGCCGCCCCGGCCAGCAGCCGGGCCCGGCCCGCCAGTTCGGCCGCCCGGTCCGCGACGGTGGCGGCCTCTCCCCTGGCACGGCTCAACTCGGCTCGCAGCGAGCCCTGTTCGCGTTCCAGCGCCTCGCGCCGCGAGGTCCGGGCGGCGGCACGGCGTTCGGCCTCCCGCTGCGCGGTGACCCGGCCCTCGTACTCGCGCTCCGCCCGGGCCAGGGCCTCGCGTGCCGCGTGCGCCCCGGCGGCGACCTGGCGCGCCGCGGTGTGTTGGTGGTCCAACCGCCCGGTGAAGGCGGCGAGTTCATCGACGGTGGGGTCCTGGGGGTGGGCAGCCGCGTCGCCGCCCTGGGACGGGTCGGCAGCCTGCGACGGGTCGCGCAGCTGGAACGGGTCGGCGGCCTGGGTGCGGGCCGTCGCGTACTGTTCCCGGAGCGCGGCGTGCGCGCGGTCGGCCTCCTCCTGGGCCGCGCCGGAGCGCCGGTACTCCGCCAAGGCCGCGTCCTCCGCCGCCGGATCGACCTGGTCGTCCGTGGGGCGCGCGGGGACGGGGTGGTCGGCGGAGCCGCACACCGCGCAGGGAGCGCCTTCGACGAGCCGGGCGGCCAGTTCGGCGGCGATGCCCTTCAGGCGTCGCTCCCGCAGGTCGAGCCAGTGCTCGTGGGCGGCGTTGACGCGGGTGCCCGCGGCCAGCAGCCGCCGCTCCGCCTCCCGTACGGCCCCTTCGAGAGTGTCGCGCCGCCGGGCCGCGGCCAGTCGCCGCCCGGCCGGTTCGAGCTGTCCGGCCAGTTGTTCGGCGCGGGTCGCCGCCTCCAGGGCCTCTTCCACCCGGTCGAGCAGGGCCCGCCGTTCGGACTCCCAGCCCGCCAGCCAGGCGGCCGCCTCCTGGAGGATGTCGTCGTCGGCGCGCGCCTGCCGGTCCAGTTCGGCGCGTTCGGCCGTGATCTCCGCGCTGCGGCGCTCCACCCGCCGCGCCGCGTCGAGGGCGCCCAGCTCCTGGCGTACGGCCCCTTCCAGGGCGGCGAGTTGCTCGGCCCCGGCGTCGGTCAGCTCCGGGGGCAGCAGGTCCCTGGTCCGCCCGTGCGCGGCGGAGGCGGCGCGGTGGGCCTCTTCCGCCTCGTCGCGCAGGGCGAGCGCCGGGGCGACGAGCTCGGCCTTGCGGTCGCGCTCCAGCAGCGTACGGTGGCGCTCGTACTCGGGGCGGCGCGCTTCAAGGGCGGCGCGGCGCCGCTGAGCCTCCGCGAACCGCTCCTGGAGAGCGGCCAGTTCGTCCTCGGCGTCCCGTACGCTCCGGGCCCCGGCCAGCCGGTCTTCGGCCTGGGCGAGGCCGGACGCCGCGATGTCCGCCCGCTCGTGGGCGTCGCAGCGTACGACCGCCGCCCAGGCGAGCACGGCAGGCGCGAGCCCGGCGTCACCGGGCTTCCCCTCGGGCGGCTGCGGCACCTCCCCGCCCGCCGCCGCGGCCGAACTCCCCTCCGCCGCCTGCGCGATGCGCTGCGCGATGCCGAGGAGCCGGTCGTCACCGGCGCGTACCCGGTGCTCGGCGGCGCGCCGCAGCTCGGCGAGGCGCTCCTCGACCGCGGCGAACCTGCGGGTGTCGAAGAGGGCGCCGAGGAGTCTGCCGCGCGCCTCCGCGTCCGCGCGCAGGAAGCGGGCGAAGTCGCCCTGCGGCAGGAGCACGACCTGGCAGAACTGCTCCCGGCTCATGCCGAGGAGCTGACTGATCTCCTCCCCGATCTCCTGGTGGGAACGGCTCAGGGCCCGCCACGCTCCGCCGTGGCCGTGGCCGTGGCCGTCAGGGGCGTACTCCCGCAGCCGGCTCTGCGCCTTCTCGGTGGTGAAACCCTTGACGCGCTTCTTGGGGCGGAGCTGGGCGGGCCGCCGCGTGATCTCCAGCCGCCGCCCGCCGACGGTCAGTTCGAGGACGACCTCGGTGACGGCCCCGGTGGGGGCGTGGTCGCTGCGCAGGGTGGTGCCGGGGCCCTGCCGGGCGCCCGGTACGGCCCCGTACAACGCGTAGCAGACCGCGTCCAGCACGGAGGTCTTTCCGGCGCCGGTCGGGCCGTGCAGCAGGAAGAGCCCGGCGCCGGAGAGCGCGTCGAAGTCGACCTCCTGGGTGGTGGCGAAGGGACCGAAGGCGGTGACGGTCAGCCGGTGCAGTCTCACGGGGCCACCTCGCGCGCCGTCGCCTCGACCCGTACGTCGTCGAACGCGCCGCCCAGCACGACGCGTTCCCGCTCGTCCGGCCCCGCCCCGCCCCGTACGTGCGCCACGAAGTCCGCGGCGATCTGCTGGTCGGTACGGCCCGCGAGGCGCCTGCCGTAGGAGGCGAGCGGATCGCCCTCCGGCCGCTCGGGGTCGAAGACGAGGCTGATCGTGTGCGGGAAGCGCGCGGCGAGCCGCGCCATGGGTTCGGCCGGGCGCACGGCGTCGGTGAGGGTCGCCTCGACCCAGGACTCCTCGTGGCGGGCGAGGGCGGGATCACCGAGCAGTCCGTCGAGCGGGCCGCGGATCCGGGCGAGGGAGCGCGGCACCGGGCAGTCGATCCGCCGGGCGTCGATCACCCCCGCGGGCCCGAGATCCACCAGCCACATCGTCTTGCGGTGACCGGCCTCGGAGAAGGAGTAGGCGAGGGGCGAGCCCGCGTAGCGGACGCGCTCGGTGAGCGTCTGGGAGCCGTGCAGATGCCCGAGCGCGACGTAGTCGACACCGTCGAAGACCCCGGCGGGCACGGCCGCCACCCCGCCGACGGTGATGTCGCGCTCGCTGTCGCTGGGCGCGCCGCCGACGACGAAGGCGTGCGCGAGGACGACCGAGCGGGTGCCGGGCGCGCGGGCGGCGAGGTCGGCCCGTACGCGCTCCATCGCGGCCCCGAGCACCGCCTCGTGACCGGCCTTCGACGCCTCGAACTCCGACCGCACCAGGGCCGGTTCGAGATAGGGCAGCCCGTAGAAGGCCACCTCGCCATGGGCGTCCGCCAGCAGGACGGGGGTGGCGCAGCCCGCCGGGTCGGTCCGCAGGTGGATGCCCGCGCGCTCCATCAGCCCGGCTCCGACGCCGAGCCTGCGGGCCGAGTCGTGGTTGCCGGAGATCATGACGGTGGGCACCCCGGCACCGGCGAGGCGGTGCAGCGCGCGGTCGAACAACTCGACGGCGGCGAGCGGCGGTACGGCCCGGTCGTAGACGTCACCGGCGACGAGGACCGCGTCGACGTCGTGGGTGCGGACCGTCGCCACGAGGTGGTCGAGGAAGGCCGCCTGGGCGTCGAGCAGGTTCACGCGGTGGAAGGGCCGGCCGAGATGCCAGTCCGACGTGTGCAGAAACCTCAAGAGAGACATTCCTCCCGATCGCACCTTTTGGCCGATTGGCCCAGTTGGTTCGGTTGGTTCGGTTGGTTCGGTCGATTCAGCAGGTCACTCCGTCGGGGCATCGCCGTACGCCTCCCCGCCCAGCTCCAGGACGGCCGTCCCCGCGGTGGTGTCCGCGAGCCACGCGCGGAACGCGTCGACCTCCGCGTCCGGCAGCCCCAGCTCGATCGTCACCGCCTCGGCGTACCGCACCTCGCCCACCGCGCGGCCCATGGCGCGCAGATCGTTCTCCAGCCGGCCCGCGCGCTGGTGGTCGACGGTGACGGTGACCCGCCGGAAGCGCCGCCTGATCCGGGTCCCGAGGGCGTCCAGCGCCTCGCCGACCGCTCCCCCGTACGCCCTGATCAGGCCACCGGCGCCGAGCTTGACCCCGCCGTAATAGCGGGTGACGACGGCCACCGTGTAGCGCACCTCACGTCGCATCAGCATCTGGAGCATCGGTGCGCCCGCCGTGCCGCCCGGTTCGCCGTCGTCGCTCGCCCGCTGCACGGAGGCGTCGGCGCCGAGCACGTACGCGAAACAGTGGTGCGTGGCCGTCGGGTGCTCCTTGCGGACGCGCGCGATGAACTCCTGCGCCTCCTCCTCGGTCGCCGCCGGTCCCAGCGCACAGAGGAAGCGCGACCGGTTGACCTCGGTCTCATGGACGCCCGTGCGGGCGACGGTCCGGTACTGCTCCTGCATGCCCCCACCCTATGCGGGGCGTGATCGGCGCCCCGACCGAAGCCGGGAAGCGCGTTTCGGGCTGTACGGAAACTCCTTGTCCGGGCCCGTGCCGGGCCATGAGTGTGAACGGATGTCGTGGGTCCGACGACTGTGGCCGCCTCGATGGTTCGGTGACGACGGCCGGTGCGGGGCTCCCCGCCGGGGACTCTCCGCCGAGGGCTCTCCACCGGGGGCTCTCCACCGGGGCTCCCCGCCGGGGCGGCTGTGCCCGCGTCGGTGCCCGCCGGAACGGTTCCGTACACACGTATCCAGAAGGACAAGAAGGGCAGGGCCGCATGACGGTCACGACCACCGACGCGGGCAGAGCCCCGTCGGGCCATCCGCAACGCTGGCTCATCCTCGGCGTCATCTGCCTGGCCCAGCTGACGGTGCTGCTCGACAACACGGTGCTGAACGTCGCGATCCCCTCCCTCACCCGGGAGCTGGACGCGTCCACCGCCGACATCCAGTGGATGATCAACGCCTACTCCCTGGTCCAGTCGGGTCTGCTGCTCACCGCGGGCAGCGCCGCCGACCGGTACGGCCGGAAGAAGATGCTGGTCGCGGGGCTCACCCTGTTCGGCATCGGATCGCTGGTGGCCGGTCTCGCGGATTCCTCCGAGCAGCTCATCGCGGCGCGGGCGGGCATGGGCGTCGGCGGCGCGCTGCTGATCACCACCACCCTCGCCGTGGTCGTGCAGATCTTCGACGAGCAGGAGCGGGTGCGGGCCATCGCGCTCTGGGCCACGGTCAACTCGCTCGGCTTCGCCGTGGGACCGCTGGTCGGCGGGGTGATGCTGGACCACTTCTGGTGGGGCGCGATCTTCCTGATCAACATCCCGGTCGCCGTCATGGGGCTGGCCGCGGTGATCGCGCTCGTACCCGAGTCGAAGACCAAGGAGGGCGACCGCCCCGACCTGCTCGGCGCGCTGCTCTCCACGATCGGGATGACCGGGGTGGTCTACGCGATCATCTCGGGCCCCGAGCACGGCTGGGCGTCGGGGCAGGTCCTGGTCTCCGGGGCGGTCGGGGTGACCGTACTCACCGCGTTCGTGCTCTGGGAGCTGCGTATCCCGCACCCGATGCTGGACATGCGCTTCTTCCGCGACCGGCGGTTCGTCGGGGCGGTGGCGGGCGCGGTTCTGATCGCCTTCGGGATGGGCGGCTCGCTCTTCCTGCTCACGCAGCACCTCCAGTTCGTGCTGGGTTACGGCCCGCTGGAGGCCGGCCTGCGGACCGCTCCCCTCGCGCTCACCGTCGTCGCGCTCAATCTCACCGGTGTCGGGGCCCGGCTGCTGCCCCGGCTGGGCACGCCGCTCACCATCGCCATCGGGATGGCGATGCTCGCCGCGGGGCTGACGGCGATCGCCGTGCTGGGCGGCCACGCGTATACGGGGATGCTGCTCGGCCTGGTGGTGATGGGCGCCGGCATCGCGCTGGCCACGCCCGCGATGGCCAACGCGATCATGAGCGCGATCCCGCCGGAGAAGGCCGGGGTGGGCGCGGGGGTGAACGGCACCCTCGGCGAGTTCGGCAACGGCCTCGGCGTCGCCACGCTCGGCGCGGTGCTCAACTCCCGCTTCGCGGCGCTCGTCCCGGGCGCGGTGGGAGCGGCGTCGCTGCCCACGGTGCTGGCCGAGGCGGACGGCGGGGCGGCCAGGCAGCGTATCGCGGACGGCTTCGCCTCGGGCCTGGAGACCAGCCAGCTCTTCGGCGCGGTCGCGGTGCTCGCGGGCGGGATGCTGGCGGCGCTGCTGCTGCGCCGCGCGGAACGGGCCGAGGCGGCGGGACCGGCCGGTACGGGCGCCGACGTGGATACGGACGCCGGTACGGAGACGGCGAAAGCACCGAGCGCGTAGCTCACCCCACCCAGGCCTACGGCGGCCGGACCGTGCTTCCACGGTCCGGCCGCCTTCCTGTGTCCGGGCCCGGTGAGCCCGGACACACCCCACTTCACCTCACCTCACCTCACCGTGCAGCCGTCGGCGATCTCCGCGAGGGCGCGGGTGTACGCCGCCGCCAGTTCGGCGATCGTCTTCCGGTCGTACATCGCCGAGGAGTAGGACCAGGTGACCGTGAGCCGCCCTTCCTGGACGACCGCGGCCACATCGATCAGATGCGAACGCTCCTCCGACAGGCTGAAGTCCCTTCCCGAAAGGTCCAGTTCGGAGCGGAGCAGCCCTTCACCGCCGCGTCCGCCCGCCAGGTCGAAGCGGCCCAGATAGTTGAAGCTGATCTGCGGCTCGGGGGCGTCCGCGAGCGTGCGGCCCGGGGCTCCGGGGGCGCTGAGGCGGCGCAGCGCACCGTACCCGACACCGTGGTCGGGGACCGCCCGGAGCTGCCGTCTGACCGCCCGGATCGTCGCGTCCCAGCCGCTGTCGGCGGAGGCCTCCAGCGCGACCGGGTGGATGGCGGTGAACCAGCCGACGGTGCCCGAGAGGTCGATGTCGTCGAACAGGTCCTCCCGCCCGTGGCTCTCCATGTCGACGACGGTACGGGCCCGGCCGGTCCAGGTGGCGAGGGTGCGGGCGAGCCCGGCGAGCAGGACGTCGTTGATCTGGGTGCGGTACCGGCCGGGGGCCAGGTTGAGGAGCGCGTGCGTCCGCCCGGCACCGAGGGTCTCGGCGACGGCGGTCAGTTCGGCACCGGTGTTGGGTGCCCCCGGCCGATCCACGGGGAGCGGGACCGCGGCCGGATCGGTGGCCGCCCGCCAGTGGTCGAGCTGACCGTCGAATCCGCCCTCCGCGACATGCCGGGCGAGGTGTTCGGCCCACTGCCGTACGGAGGACGTCCTCGGCCGGGGTACGACCGCACGGGCCCACTCGTCGGAACCGGCGGAAGGGGCGGAAGGGGCGGAAGGGGCGGCCTGAGCCTCGGCGTACGCCGCCTCCAGATCGTCCAGCAGGATCCGCCAGGACACACCGTCGACCACGAGATGGTGCGCGACAACGGTGAGCCAGGGGGCCAGGCCCGGGCCCCTGGTGCCGAACAGGACACGGAAGAGCGGCCCCGACTCCAGCCGGAATCCTGCCTGTACCTCACGGACCAGGGCATCCCAGCGCGCCTCCAGCACACCCTCCGCTGATGCCGGCGCTGCCGGATCGTGGGCGGCGCTGAGGTCGTGGGCGGTGAACACCGTGTCCTGGTCGATGTGTTCGAGGATCCGCCCGGACCGGCCCACCCGGTCGGCTGCAGCGGGTGCCGCCGGTCCTGAACTCTCCTCGTGATAGACCGCGCGCAGCATGCCATGGCGCCCGAGCAGGGACGCGACCGCCTGTCGCAGCGCCGACTCATCGGTGTCGGGGGCGAGTTCGAAGGACATCGTCATGTCGAAATGGGCCGGATCCTCGGTGTGCGTGGCGAAGAACCACTCGGCGACCGGAGTGGGCGGCAGCGGCCCCGCCTCGGTCTCCTCCGCCGCGGGGGCCGGGGTGGCCGCGGCGCGGGTCGCGTCCGCCTCCGCCGCGAGCCCTGCCACGGTCTGCCCGACGAAGACGTCGCGGGAGTACAGCTCCAGTCCGGCGCGGCGGGCCCGTGACACGACCTGGATGCTGAGGATCGAGTCACCGCCCAGCGCGAAGAAGCTGTCGTGGACGCCCACCCGCTCGACGCCGAGGACCTCCGCCCAGATCCCGCACAGGGTCCGTTCGGTCTCGGTACGGGGCGGGGTGTACGCGGCGGCGAGGTCGGCGTCCTCGTCGGGGGCGGGCAGTGCCCGGCGGTCGGTCTTTCCGCTGGCGTTGACCGGCAGTTCCGGCAGTGTGACAAAGACGGCGGGCAGCATGTACTCGGGGAGCGACGCGCCCGCGAACGCGCGCAGTTCGTCTCCCGCCGGCACCTCGCCCTCGGCGCGGGGAACGACGTACGCGACGATGCGCTTGGCGCCGGGCCGGTCCTCGCGCACCGTCACCGCCGCCCGCTCCACCGCGGTGTGCCGGGCCAGCACCGCCTCGATCTCGCCCAGCTCGATCCGCAGGCCCCGTATCTTCACCTGGTCGTCCGCGCGGCCCACGTACTCCAACTGGCCGTCCGCGCACCACCGTACGAGGTCGCCGGTCCGGTACAGCCGTCCGCCGCCGGACGGGTCCGCCACGAACCGGGCGGCCGTCAGCCCGGGGCGACCGTGATAGCCGCGGGCCAGCACGGCGCCCGCCACGTACAACTCACCGGGAACGCCGACCGGGACGGGGCGCAGCCGCCGGTCGAGTACGGACACGGCGGCCCCGGACACCGGCGCGCCGATCGGTGGCGTACCGCCGTCCTCGCCGCCGAGGAGGGTCCCGCTCATCGTCGCGACGACGGTGGTCTCGGTGGGGCCGTAGGCGTTCACCATGGTCCGTCCGCCGGCCCAGTGCCCGGCCAGTCCGGCGTCGCACGCCTCGCCGCCCGTCAGCAGCGTACGCAGCCCGGGCGCCCGGCCCGGGGGGATGCTGGCGAGCACGGTCGGCGGCACCAGGGCATGGGTGACCCGGCCCTCCTCCAGCACGCGCGCCAGTTCCTCTCCCGCCAACGGCCCTTCCTGTGGGGGCAGTACGAGCGTTCCGCCGCCGCCGAAGGCGAGCAGCAGTTCCAGTACGGACGCGTCGAAGCCCGACGAGGCGAGCTGGAGGACACGGGCGGACGCGTCGGACGAGCAACCGCCCGGGCCGGCGGCGCCGTCCGTGCCCTCGGCGCCGTCCGCGCCACGCGGAACTCCCGGGTTCCCGGCCACCGTGTCGCGGCCGACCAGCGACCGGGCGAGCGAGGTGAGTCCGGTGTGCGGTACGACCACGCCCTTCGGCCGCCCGGTCGAACCCGATGTGTAGATCACGTACGCCGCGGCCGAGGCCGGCACCGCGACGTCCGGTGCCGCCACCGGGAGGTGTGCGAGTTCCCCGACGACCGCCGGATCGTCCACGGCCAGCCACGCCGTCCCGCCGGACCCGGGTACGGCTCCGGTCCTGGTGCCGGTCCCGGCCTCGTCTGAGTACTGCACAGCCAGTTGATGACGGTTCGTCAGCAGCAGCGTGGCGCCGCAGTCGTCGAGGACGTAACGCAGCCTTTCCGCAGGCCACTTGGGGTCCACCGGAACGTAGACACCGCCCGCGCGCACCACGGCGAGCACGGCGACGGCCCACTCCACCGACTTCGGCAGCAGCACCGCGACCCGGGACTCGACCCGTACTCCCCGTGCGCGCAGCAGGTGCCCGAGACGGTTCACCCGCTCGTCCAGCTCACGGTAGGACAGTTCATCGCCGCCGAAGGCCAGGGCCGCCGCCTCGGGGTGCGCCGCGGCGCGCCGGGCGAACCACTCCCCCAGCGGTACGGGCGCCGCCGCGGCCGGGCCGGTACCCCAGCCGGCCGCGCGGCGCGCCTCCTCCGGGGAGACCGGCGGGATGTCGCCCAGCGGCAGATCCGTACCGGACGTCAACTCCTCGACCATACGGACAAGGTGAGCGGCGAGGCGGTCCGCCGTGGCGGTGTCGAACAAGCTCGGGTCGTAGGCCAGGGTGAGGCTCAGGCCGGGTCCGTCGGCTCCGGCGATCAGGGTGAGCGGATAGTTGGTGGCCTCGACGGCCTCGACATCGCGCAGGGCCACACCGTGGCGGGTGGCGGCGTCCGGGTCGGCCGGGTAGTTCTCGAAGACCACCAGACTGTCGAAGAGGACGGTGCCCGAGGGCAGTTCGGTCGCGATGTCGCGGAGGGCGACATACTCGTGCTGCCCGGCCTCCGACGCGTGCTCCTGGATCCCGGCCAGCCAGGCGGAGCGGCTGCGGTACGGGTCCACGTCGACCCGTACGGGGAGGGTGTTGATGAACAGCCCGAGGATCTCCCCGGCTCCGGGCAGCTCGGCCGGACGCCCGGAGACCGTCGCGCCGAAGACCACGTCCGCCGTACCCCCGTGATGGGCGAGAAGCAGCGCCCACGCACCCTGGACCACCGCGTTGACGGTGATCCGATGGCGGCGTGCGAACCGGGTGGCCCGAACGGCCGCCTCGGGGGACAGCGGAACCTCGGTGCGCGCGGTGGACCGGCCACGGTGCTGCCAGGCGGCGGGCCGGTCGTACGGGAGTGCCACCGGCTCGGTGAAGCCGGCCAGCCGGTCCTGCCAGTACGCCGCCCCCTGGGCGTGGTCACGCTCCGCCAGCCAGCTCAGATAGTCCCGGAACGGGCCGCGCGGCGCCGGACCGGACACGTGTCCGGGGGCGGATGCGGATGCGGACACCTGTCCGGGGGCGGGTGCGGGTGCGGTTGCGGTGCCGGTGAGTGCCGCGTACTCGGCGATGACGTCGGCGAGCAGCGCGGCGCTGCTCCACCCGTCCAGCAGCAGATGATGGAAGGTCCAGACGAGCTGTACGCGCCCGCCGGAGAGCCGGGCCAGCACCACCCGGGTCAACGGGGGCTCGGCGAGGTCCACCCCGCGCTCCCGTTCCTCCGCGAGCGCGGCGGTCAGCCGCCCGGCGTGCTCCGCGTCCGAGCAGCCGGTCCAGTCCTGTACGTCGACGGGCAGTCGCACCCGGCGGTGGACGATCTGCACGGGATGGTCAACTTCCGCCCAGGCGACGGAGATCCGCAGAGCGTCCGACGCGTTCACCACCCGCTGCCAGGCGCGGGCCAGGGCGTCCGGGTCGGTCACCCCGTCCAGTACACAGGCGAACTGTTCCAGGTAGGCGGAGGAGTCCGGCTCGGCCAGCGTGTGGAACAGCATCCCTGCCTGGAGAGGCGTCAACGGATAGATGTCCTCCACGTTCCGCCCGTCGCCCGCCAGTTGGTCCGTCTCGTCCTGGCCGAGGGTGACCAGGGGGAAGTCGGCGGGGCTGCATCCACCGGCCCCGGGCTCGGCGCAGTGCTCGACGAAGTCCGCCAGTTCGGCCGCGAACCGATCGGCGAGGATCCGTACGGTCTCCTCCCGGTGGAGACCCGGTGAGTAGGTCCAGGCGAAGGTCAGCCGGCCCTCCTCGATCCCGCCGACGACGTCGAGGAGGTGGCTGCGCCGTTCCCGACCGCCGCGATCCCCTCCCGCGTCGGGGAGTTCGGCGCGGTAGAGCCCCTCGCTGTCGGCCCGACCGTCCCCGTCGCCCCGTTCCCGTACGGCGTCGAACTGTCCGTGGTAGTTGAAGGAGATGCGGGGGCTGGGCAGGGTGCGCAGCGCTTCTCCCGGGGAGCCTGCCGCACCGAGATGGCGCAGGGCTCCGTAACCGATGCCCCGGTCGGGCACCGCTCGGAGCTGCTCCTTGACGGCGGTGATGCTGTCCTTCCAGTCCTCCCCCGGCGGAAGTTGGGGTGCCACCGGGTACAGCGAGGTGAACCAGCCCACGGTACGGGTGAGGTCGATGTCCTCGAACAGCTCCTCGCGTCCGTGGCCCTCCAGATCGATCGCGACCCGGTCCCGTCCGGTCCAGGCGCGCAGGGTGCGGGCCAGGGCGGCGAGCAGGACCTCGTTCGTACGCGACCGGTACACGGCGGGCACCCGGTGCAGCAGGTCGTCGGTCTGCGCCGCGCTCAGCGCGCACAGGACGGTGCGCTCGTCGGCCACGGTGTCGGCGCCACCCGGTGTGTCCAGCGGCAGTTCGGTCGTGGCGCCTTCGAGGGCCGACCGCCAGTAGCCGGCCTGCGCGTCGAAGCCACCGGAGGCGACATGCGCGGCGAGGCGGTCGGCCCACTGCTGTACGGAGGTGGTCTTACGGCCCAGATCGGCTCTGCGGCCGGACGGCGACGCCTGCATCTCGGAAGCCGTCCGTGCCGTCTCGTAAGCCGTCCGTGCCGTCTCGTAAGCCGTCTCGATGTCCGCCAGCAGGACACGCCACGACACCCCGTCGACCACCAAGTGGTGTGCTGTGAACTGGACCCGGATGGCGCCCCCGCCGCCCATCAGGCCGACGACCACACGGAACAGCGGCCCGCCGAGCCCGATGCGGGCCGGGGCCCCGGCGGCGATCTCCTGCCAGGCGGCCTCCGGATCGGGCTCGCCCGACAGCTCGTACTCCTGGAACACCGTGTCGATGTCGGCCTCGGTGAGGATCCGGGCGGTGACAGCTCCGCCGGAGCCACCGGTGAAGGACGTCCGGAGCGCGTCGTGGTGGGCGAGCACCGCGCGCACGGCCTCCCGGAGGAGGGCCGGGTCGGTCCCGTCCCGCAGCTCGAAGGCCATGGACATGGCGAAGTGCCCCGGGTCCAGCGGATGCGTGGCGAAGAACCACTCCCGGATCGGCGTGGTCGCGACAGGCCCGCTCAACCTGCCCTGATCTGCGGGGACTTCGGCCGCTCCCGCACGATCGGGCCCGGTGACGGACGCGCGGGCGGCGAAAGCGGCGAGCGCGGCCACGGTCTGGCGGGCGAACACGTCCCGCGACGATATCCCGATGCCCGCGCGGCGTGCCTTCGCGACGAGCTGGATGCTCAGGATGGAGTCGCCGCCGAGATCGAAGAAGTTGTCGTGCGCGCCGACCCGCTCGGCGCCCAGCACCTCGGCCCAGATCCCGGCGAGCACCTCCTCCAGGCCCGCCCGAGGCGCGACGTATCCGCCGTCGCCCGTACCGTCGCCTGTACCGTCCTCCGCGCCGGCGGCAGCGCCGGGGGCCGGCAGGGCGGCCCGGTCGACCTTCCCGTTGGCGTTGAGGGGGATCCGGTCCAGTGCGACGAAGGCCGAGGGCACCATGTAGTGGGGCAGCACGGCCGCCGCGTGTTCGCGGAGCGCGGCCGCATCCACCCCGCCCGGTTCGACGGGCACCACATAGGCGACGAGCCGTGCCGCCGCTCCGGCCGGGCCACCGCCTCCGGACCCGCTCCGTACCACCGGTGGGGCGTCGACGGTCACCTGGGCGACCGACGCGTGCAGGCTCAACACGCCCTCGACCTCGCGTGGTTCGATCCGGAAGCCGCGCACCTTGACCTGGTCGTCGCCGCGCCCGACGAACTCCAGTTCGCCGTCCGTACGGCGGCGGACCACGTCCCCGGTACGGTACAGCCGCTCACCGCTGCCGAACGGGTCGGCGACGAAGCTCCCCGCGGTGAGCCCGGGCCGGCCGAGATAACCGCGGGCGAGCCCGTGCCCCGCCACGTACAGCTCACCGGGCACACCGACCGGGACCGGGCGCAGCCAGGCGTCCAGGACGTAGGTCCTGGTGTGGACGACCGGGGTGCCGATGGGCGGCGTACCGTCGCCCGCTGCGAGTGCGGCGCTCATGGTGGCGCACACGGTGGTCTCGGTCGGCCCGTACGCGTTGACCATGGTCCGGCCCGGCGCGCAGCGGTCGACCGTCTCGGCGGGGCACGCCTCCCCGGCGACCACGAGTGTGGGCGGCAGGTCGGCGGGGTCCAGCGCCGCGACGAGGGCGGGCGGCAGGGTCGCGTGGGTGACGTCGCAGGCGGCGACGAGGGGGCCGAGCGTGGTGCCCCAGTCGGTGGAAGGCCCGTTGGAGGGCCCATTGGAGGGCCCGTTCGTTCCGGCGCCGGGGCCAGGTCCGTCCACGACCAGGGTGGCGCCGGTCAGCAGCGCCATGGACAGCTCCCACCAGGAGGCGTCGAACCCGGGTGAGGCGAACTGGAGAACCCGCGATCCCGGCCCCACCCCCAGCCGCTCCGCCTGGGTCGCGGCCAGGCTCGCAAGCCCCGCGTGGGTGACGGTCACACCCTTGGGGCGCCCCGTCGAGCCGGAGGTGTAGATCACGTAGGCGCCGGCGGAGAGGGGGACCTCCCCGGCCTCCGATTCACCCGGAGTGCCCGGAGTGACGGGTGTGTCGAGGGCATCGGAAACATCGGGGGCATCAAGGGCGAGCACAGGGAGCGGCCCGGCCCCCGAGTGATACGCCACCGTGTCCCGCAGGGCGGCGGCGTGTGACTCATGCGTGATCAGCAGCTCGGCGTCGCAGTCGGTGAGGATGTAGCCGACCCGATCGGCGGGATACGAGGGATCCACGGGGACGTACGTCGCCCCTGCCTTCAACACCGCGAGCACCCAGACGACTTGGTCGACGGAGCGCGACAGGAGGAGGGCCACGCGGGACTCCGGCCCGATACCCGTACGGAGAAGATACCCGGCCAGCCGGCCGGCCCGCTCGTCCAGCTCGCGGTAGGTCAGCTCGGGGCCCTCCGAGCACCGTACGGCCGGGGCATCGGGGGTCGCGTGGACCCACTTTCCGAAGAGGGCCGGGGCGGACAGTCCCGGCACGTCGGCACTCGTACGGTCGTTCGCGCCGGTCAGGGCGGACCGCTCGGCGGCGGGCAGCGCGTCGGCGGCGAACAGCGGAGCGGCCGGAGATGCGAGCAGCGCCTCGGCGAGATACAGCCAGCGCCGGGCCAGCCGCTCGACGGTGGCGGCGTCGAACAGGTCGGTGTTGTACTCGACACCGGCCCGCAGGGTGCCGACGTCCTCCCGGAACCCGAAGGTGATGTCGAACTGCGCGGTCTCGCGCTCCACTTCGAGCGGTGACACCTCCAGGCCGGCCAGGGTCAGCGGCTGTCCGTCCGGGGTGTTCTGGAGGCTCACCATGGCCTGCACGAGGGGGGTGCGGCTGGTGTCCCGCCCGGGGGCGAGGTCGTCCACGAGCACACTGAACGGGATGTCCTGGTGGGCGAAGGCGTCGAGCACCGTCGCGCGTGAGTCGGCGAGCAGCTCGACGAAGGAGCGCGACTCGTCGATCCGCGAGCGCAGCACGAGGGTGTTGACGAAGAAGCCGACGAGGTTCTCCAGCTCGGCCCGCTCACGTCCCGCGACGGCGGTACCGACGGCGATGTCCCGCTGCCCCGTCCACCGGGACAGAAGCAGTTGGGTGACGGCCGTGAGCGTCATGAAGAGGCTGGCGCCCTGCTCCTGGCCCACGGTACGCAGACGGCGCGACAGTGCCTCGGGCACGTCGAAGGCGTACAGCGAACCGGCGGAGGTACGAACGGCGGGACGCGGCCGGTCGGTGGGCAGGTCGAGCGGTTCGAGACCGTCCAGCGTCCGCTGCCAGAAGCCGAGTTGCTCGTCAAGCTCGGGCCGCCGCCGGCGCTGCCACAGGGCGAAGTCGGGGTACTGCAAGGGCAGATCGGGCAGGCTTGCGCGCTCACCGTGTACGGCGGCGTCGTAGAAGATGCCGAGTTCGCGGACGATCACACCCATCGACCAGCCGTCGGTGACGATGTGGTGCACCGACAGGACGAGAACGTGCTCGTCCTCGGCGACCGGCATCAGCAGGACCCGCAGCAGCGGGCCGGTGCGCAGGTCGAACGGGGTGGCGGCCTCCTGGCGCACCAACTCGTCCAGCGCGCCGGGACAGCCGCTCGGATCGACGGTGCGGAAGGACACCGGAAGGTCCACCGGCCCGTGCACGACCTGCACACCCCGTCCGTCGACGGAGTCGAACGTGGTGCGCAGCGCCTCGTGCCGGCTGACGAGCGAGGCGACAGCGGAGCGCAGAGCGCCGGCATCCACGGGCCCGGTGAGTCTCAGTGCTTCCACGACGTTGTACTCGACGCTGCCGTGCGCGAACTCGTCCAGGAACCAGAGGCGTTCTTGAGCGAACGAGAGGGGCAGGTCCCCGTCCCTGGGTGCCGGAGTGATCGCCGCGCCGACGGTGGTGCTCGCCGCACCCGTCACGAGGGGCGCAAGGCCGGACACGGTCGGCTGGTCGAACAGCGCCCGGGGCGACAGGGCCGCACCGCACGCATCGCGGATCCGGGAGACGACTTGGAGGCTGGAGATGGAGTCGCCGCCGAGGGAGAAGAAGTTGTCGTGCACCCCGACCCGCCCGACACCCAGCACCTCCGACCACACCGCCGCAAGGGCTTGCTCGGTCTCGGTACGAGGGGCAACGTACTCAGAGGCGGCGGAAGCCAGATCGGGCGCGGGCAGCGCACGGACATCGACCTTGCCGTTCACCGTCAACGGCAGGCCCTCCAGCACGACGAAAGCCGACGGAACCATGTACTCCGGAAGCAACCCAGCCGCATACGCACGCACCTCCGCAACCACAACCGCGTCCGCCACACCGGCCGGAACGAGGTACGCCACCAGGCGCTTGGCACCCGGACGGTCCTCACGGACCACGACCGAGACCCGCCCCACCCCCGCATAACGCGACAGAACTGCCTCGACTTCCGCCAACTCGATCCGGAACCCCCGGATCTTCACCTGACCATCCCGCCGCCCCAAAAACTCCAACCGCCCATCCCCACGCCACCGCACCACATCACCCGTCCGGTAGAGCCTGCCACCGGAACCGAACGGATCCGCCACGAACCGCTCCGCCGTCAAACCACCCTGACCGTCATAACCCCGCGCAAGCCCCGCACCACCCAGATACAACTCACCCGGCACCCCCACACCCACCCGACACAACCCACCATCCAGCACATAAACCCACGTACCATCCATCGGACCACCCAACGCAACCACCGCACCCGCCGCATCCGCACCGGTCACCGGGCCGCACACGGCGAACGTCGTCGATTCGGTCGGCCCGTAGACGTGCACCAGATCCAGCTCCGGGCATGCGTCCAGCACCCGCGCCATTGCCGCACCCGAGGCAGACTCACCCCCTGTCCAGACCTCACGAAGCCCCCCGAAACACCCCGCATCCTCCTCGGCCAGCAGATCGAACAACGCCTTCGTCAGAAAGACCCCGGTCACCCCACGCCCCACCGCATCCCGCACCACACCCACCGACAGCTCGGCCTCGGCCACCACCACCGTGCCGCCGTTCAGCAACGGCACCCACACCTCATACGTCGCCGCATCAAAAGAATGCGGGGAGTGGAACAGCACCCGCTCATGCGCACCCGACGACCAACGGGAATCAGCAGCCAACGCCACCACATCCCCATGCGTCACCCCCACCCCCTTCGGCACCCCCGACGACCCCGACGTAAACATCACATACGCCAAAGAACCCGGCGAAACCACGGGCACTACACCACCAGTCCCCCGAACCCCGAAGGAGCCCACACCCACCGCCCGCACCCCACCGACCCGCTCCACATCCCGATCGGTCACCACCAGTACAGAGCCGCTCCGCCCCAGCACCTCCCGCACCCGCTCCTCCGGATACCCCCCATGCAACGGAACGTACACACCCCCCGCCTTCAACACCGCCAACATCGCCACCACCACATCCACCGACCGCTCCAACAACAACCCCACCCGCGACTCCACCCCCACACCACCCGCACACAACACCCGCGCCAAACCCTCCGCACGCGCATCCAACTCCCCAAACGTCAACGACACACCACCACACTCCACCGCCACCGCACCCGGCGAAACAGCCACCCGCCCCGCAAACACCTCCACCACCGAACCACCCGACACCACACCCACCCCACCACACTCCACACCCACCACAGACTCCAACTCCACACCACCCACCATCGACACCCCACGCAACACAGCCCCACCACCACCAGCCACCAACCCACCCGCCAACTCCACCCAATGCCCCGCCAACCGCTCCACAGACCCCACATCGAACAAATCCGTGCTGTATTCGACGGCCGCCAGCAACTCACCCTCACGTTCCTCGAATTCGAGCATGAAGTCGAAGGGAAGGGCGTCTCGCGACACGCTCATGGGCTCGATGCGCAGCCCGGAAAAGTCCGGCGTCGGGCCTGTCGCACCCTGGAGCACCACCATGGCTTGGACGAGCGGCATGCGGCTGGGATCGCGCTCGGGAGCCACGGCTTCGACCACGCGGTCGAAGGGCACCTTCTGGTGGTCGAACGCCTCCAGTACGGTGTTCTTCACTGCCCTCAGGAACTCGCCGACCGTCTCTCCGCCGTCCACATGCGACCGCAGGACCAGGGTGTTCACGAAGAAGCCGACCAGGTTCTCCAGCTCGGCACGGTCGCGTCCCGCCGTCGCCGTGCCCAGGGCGACGTCGTCCTGTCCGCTGTACCGTGCGAGCAGAAGTTGTGTGACCGCCGTCAGCGTCACGAACAGGCTCGCGCCCTGCTCCCGGCCGAGCCTGGTCAGTCCTGCCGCCAGCTCGGACGGAACGGCGAAGGTGTGCACGGCGCCCGCACCGCTCCGTACCGTCGGCCGGGGCCGGTCCGTCGGCAGTTCCAGCGGCTCCATGCCTGCCAGGCGGTCCCGCCAGTACGCAAGGCCGTCGGCCAGTTCGGTATCGGTGAGCCGGTCGTGCTGCCAGGACGCGTAGTCCGCGTACTGGATGGCCAGTTCCGGCAATTCCGCGTCGTCGCCGTGCAGTGCCGCCGCGTAGCACGTGGCCAGTTCTCCGGTCAGTACGTCCAGCGAGCGGCCGTCGCTGATGATGTGGTGCATCGAGAGCAGCAGGGCATGCCGGTCGGCGGCGAGCCGCACCACCAGCACCCGGAAGAGCGGGCCGCCCCGGAGATCGAACGGCGTGAGCAGACGCTCTTGCAGGATCCGATCAGCAGAGGCATCAGCATCGGCAGTGGCAGTGGCAGTGGCAGTGGCAGTGGCATCGATGTCAGCGCCGCCGTCATACTCCGCGTCACCGTGGCAGTCCTTCGCATCTCTCTTCCCAGCCCGGGAGAGGTCGAGATACTCGACCGGAATGGTCATCAGCGGGTGGACCACCTGGATCACCCGGCCGTCCACCGAGTCGAATGTCGTACGCAGCCCCTCGTGCCGCGCGACGATCTGCGCAACCGCCCGTTCCAGCGCACCGATGTCCAGGATCCCCGTCATCCGCAGCGCGAGGCCGGAGTTGTACTCCACACCCCCGGGGCTGAACTCCTCCAGAAACCACAACCGTCGCTGCGCGAAGGACGCCGGCAGCTCGGCTCCACGGTCCACGGGCTTGATGGCATCCGCATCAGGGGCCACCGCCTGGCCGGCCATCCGTTCGCGCAGCAGAGCCCGCATGTGCTCCGGCAGGGCGCTGATCCGGCTTTCCCTCGACGGTGGCGTGCTCATCTCATATCTCCCTGTACGCATGACAAATGAACGACCGGCGGAGAACCTTCCGGCCCCCGCCGAACACGGCGGGGGCCTGCTTCTCCTGGACTGATGAGGTTGATGAAGTTGATGAAGTTCGGTTCGACCGGAGTGAGAGGCCGACCGGGTCTCAGCCCCTGCACACACTCCGCAGTGCGGCGACGAAGCCCTCCGCCAGGGCGGCGACGGTTGATTCCCGGTGGACCGCCGCGGAGTAGTACCAGGTGACGACGAACCGCCCCTCGTCCACTACGGCGACGACGTCGATCAGGTGGTTACGCTCCTGCTCCGGCCCATGTTCGGGGCCGACCGCCGGCAGCGACGTTCCGAGCAGCCTGTTCTCGGCGGACTCGCCGGTGCCGCCGAACTGCCCCAGGTAGTTGAAGCTGATGCGCGGGTCCGGGTCGTCGGCCAGATCCCCACTGAGGTAGCGCAGGGCGCCGTATCCGACACCGCGATCCGGTACGGACCTGAGCTGACGCTTCACCGACCGCATGGTCGCCGGCCAGTCCTCCTCGGCGCCGTCGGACTCCTGATCCGGAAGCGTGAGGGCGACCGGGTAGATGGAAGTGAACCAGCCGACGGTACGGGTCAGATCCGTATCGTCGAAGATCTCCTCCCGGCCGTGCCCCTCCAGGTTGACCGCGACCCGGTCCGCGCCCGTCCACGTACGCAGCACACGGGCGAGGGCGGCGAGCAGCACGTCGTTGATCTGCGTACGGAACCGGCCCGGCACCTGGTGCAGGAGCGCGTGGGTCTCGTCCGCGTCGAGATGGGCCATGACCGCGGCCTGGTCGGCGACCTTGTTTCCGCCACCCGGTGTGTCGAGCGGCAACTCGAATGCCGCGGACGCCGTCACCGACCGCCAGTACTCGACCTGTTCGCCGAACCCGCCCGCCTGGACATGGCCGTTGAGCCGGTCCGCCCAGTAACGCACGGACGTCGACTTGGGCCCGAGATCGGTCACCCCGACGGATACGACCTGGTCGTACGCCGTGGCGAGATCGCTCAGCAGCAGGCGCCAGGACACGCCGTCGATGACCAGATGGTGCGCGGTGATCAGCAGACGGAGCCGGCCACCGCCCTCGCCCGGCCTGCCCACCACGAAGCGTACGAGCGGCCCGTGTTCGAGGTCCAGCCCCGCCTTCGTACGGGTCGCCAGGGCCTGCCAGTCAGCGTCCTCGTCCGGTACGGAGGGCAGGTCATGGACGGTGAAGACGGCGTCCAGGTCCACGGCGGCAACGAGATGCCCGGCCCATGTCCCGTCCACCGTACGGAGGAACGTGGAGCGCAGGGCGTCGTGGTGGTCCAGCAGGGCACCGACCGCTGTCCGCAAGGCGTCGAGGTCGACATCGGCGGGCAGGGCGAAAGCCGTCGACATGTTGTAGTGCTCCGGGGCCACCGGATGGGTGCCGAAGAACCACTCCCGTACCGGAGTCGGCGCCACCGGCCCCAGGACGAGGCCCTGTTGGGCTCCGCTGTCGTCCGCCTCGGCACCTGCTTCATCGAGCTCTGTCGCGAGTGCGGAGATGGTGGGGTGGAGGAAGACGTCGCGGGAGGAGAGGGCGAGTCCGGCGCGGCGGGCGCGGGAGACGACCTGGAGGCTGATGATGGA
>NZ_JBHURV010000028.1:0-126626 GCF_042673865.1 Streptomyces sp. NPDC056987 | reverse complement strand
CCGGTGACCGAGCTGCCGACGGGGCCGTGGGCGTACGAGATCAAGGTCGACGGTCACCGGACGGTGCTGTGGCGTACCGGGGACGGTGTGCGGCTGCAGTCGCGGGCCGGCCGTGACGTCACGGCGGTCTGGATGGACCTGGCCGTCGCGGCGATGCGTCTGCCGGCCGGAGTGGTCCTGGACGGCGAGGCGGTCATCTACCTGCCCGACGCGGACATCGACGGCGGGGCACGGATCAGTTTCGAGGCGGCGCAATCCCGCGCGCTCTCCAGCATCCGCCGCGCCTGGGAACTCGCGGCACGGCACCCGGCGACCTACGTGGCGTTCGACATCCTCGCCCACCCCGAGGCGGGCGACCTGCGCCCGCGTCCGTACACGGAGCGCCGCCAGGTCCTCCTGGGCGTGCTCGCCGGCATCGGCCCGCCAATCGAGCCGGTGTGGTCCACTACCGACCGCGGCGAGGCCGTGCTCTGGTACGAGACGTTGGAAGGCACCGGGGTGGAAGGGCTGGTCGCGAAGCCGCTCCGGTCCGTCTACAAGGCGGGCCGGAGCTGGTGTGTTAACTGCACCAACCGCTCCGGCTCGGAGCGGGCTGATCATTTCCTTGAAGGAAGCCCCTGTTGTTAGACCTGCGCCACCAGCTGATCGAGGGCCGGGCCGATGTGCCCCGTGTCGGTTCGGTCGTCGAGCTGGAGACCCTCCCCTGGTACACCGTCGTCGCCGCTGACGGCGCCGTCGTTGCCCCCGTCCTTGCGTACCTCCGTAACCTGATCCTGGACGACAACCGCCCAGCGACTGCCAAGAGTTACGCCCACGACCTACTTCGCTGGCACCGACTGTTGTGGTTCCTGGACATCAGCTGGGACCGGGCGACCGAGTCCGATGCCTCCGCACTGGTCGGATGGCTTCGCGTCGCGCCCAACCCTCAGCGCCGCCGGTTGGATCTGAACGCGCCGCGGCCGGGCTCGGTCAACCTCCGCACCGGCAAGCCCTACCTCAAGGCGGGTTATGCCCCTTCCACGATCAATCACTGTCTGACCGTGGTCAGCTCCTTCTACGCCTACCACCGGCACTACAACCGCGGTCCGCTGGTCAACCCGGTGCCGGAGTCGAGGGCACAGCGCCGGGCCCTGGCCCACCGGGCTCCGGACGGCGATGTCCCGCAGTTCCGACGGGCCCAGCTCCGCCAGCGGGTCCGCAGGTCTGATCCCCGCTCGATTCCTGACAGGATGTGGGACGAGTTCTTCGCGGCACTGACCTGCGACCGGGACCGAGCGGCCGTTCTGCTCTACGTCTCCAGCGGATCGCGGGCGAGTGAACTCCTCGGCGTCACACCGGGGGACATCAACTGGGCCAAGCAGCTGATCTGGGTCGTCACCAAGGGCGGGGAGGACCGTGAGCCCGTCCCGGCCAGTCCTCAAGCCCTGACGGTCCTGGCCGCCTACCTCGACCACATCGGGCTACCGCCTGCCGACGAGCCGATCCTTCGCACCCGGCGGGGTCCCGACCGGCCGCTGACCTACTGGGCGATGCGTCGGGTGATCCAACGGGTGAACGACCGGCTCGGCACGAACTGGACGCTGCACGACCTGCGGCACACCGCGGCGAACCGGATGGCGAACGATCCGAACCTGAACCTCACCCAGGTCCGCGCGATCCTGCGCCACACCGATCTGGCGACCACCGGCCGTTACCTGAGCTCCCGGATCGAGGACCTTTTCGACGCCCTCCAGCAGCACTACGCCCGGCCCCGCGTCGAGCGGACCATCGCACCCGGCTACGACCCGGACGACTTCAGGGCGGTGTTCGGTGGTTAACCGGACCACGGTCGAGACCTACACAGCCCGCAACCGGCGGCCCCAGCCCCGCGATACCAGCCGCGAGGCGGGGCGGCCCGGGTTCCAGGGGGCTGTCCTTGAGGCGGTACCGGCTCCGCGGCCCGAGTATCCGCCGGCCCCGTTCGGGAATCTGACCACGGCATCGGTCGAGGATCTCGGCGACCTGGCCGCACAGATCCTGCGAGGGCAGTCGAACTCGGTCGCGCAGAAGCGCGTCCGCGGTGTCGGGATGCTCTTCAGGCACCTGGCGACGCTGCCCGGCGGGACCTGGCAGGAGCGTTGGGAGCGCAGCGGCTTCAACGACGAGAGAGCTCCGTCGGTGACGGTCCTGGCCAGGCCTGATGTCCGATACGACAGATCCAACCTGATCTCCGCACTGAAGATGGCGTTCGGCATGAGGGTCATACAGCCGTCGCTGTCCGGGTTCAGAGCGAACAAGTTCCTGGACTACCCGGAGCCGTTCCGCAAGCTCCAGCACGACCCTCAACTCGATGAGCTCTTCGAATCGATCGACTCCCACCCGGAGTTGAACCCCACGAACCGGCTGCGGGCGAAGTTCGACATCGTCTGCGCACTGACCACCCAGGGCATCGCCCTGGCCGACCTCACACCGTCCGCGCTCCTGCACTACGCGATGGAGGTCAAGAGGCTGGGGGTCATTCACGGCGGCAGCAGCAGTAACGCCGGACTCGGCGGCCACGCCGCCTGGGAGGTGCTGACCGGCACCGGTCACTTCCCGCAGAGCACCCCGCCGACCCTACGCATGATCGCCTATAACGGACAGAAGACCGTCGAGGAACTCGTCGACAGCTACCCCGTCAAGAACGCCGGTGTCCGCCAGCTCCTGATCGACTACCTCACTCGGCGCCGGGCGGATACCGACTACATCACCCTCCAGTCTCTGGCCCGCAACCTCACCAGCCTGTTCTGGGTGAGCATCGAGAGGATCAGCCCCGGCAAGAAGGACCTCGTGCTCAGCCCGGAGGTCTACGACCAGTGGCGCGCGGACCTTCAGTACTGGACGAACGACAAGGCGAAGGTCCGCAAGCACTTCGAGACGATACTGCTGGCTGTCCGGGGCTTCTACGTCGACCTCCACAGCTGGGCCGTCGCCGAGCCCGAGAAGTGGGCCCAGTGGGTCGCTCCCTGCCCGGTCCTGCCGCGCGATCTCAAGGGCTTCGGCAAGCGCCGTCGCGAGAACAGCCGGAACATGGCCGACCGCACTCGGATCCGTCAGCCGCTGCTGCCCACGCTCGTCCAGCATGTCGAGTCACGCCACGAGCACCTCGCCGCCTTACTCGAAGCCGGCCGCACGGTTGCACTGGGCGAGGCGTTCACCCTGGGCAGGCACCACTACAGCCGCACCGACTCCACTGCGGACCGGCGCCGGGCCCGGCTCCTGGATGATCCGGCCGTCAGGGTCGTCGACCACGGCACGGGCGAGACGACCGACGTGACCTCGGCCGAGGACATCGCCTTCTGGGAGTGGGCGATCGTCGAACTCCTGCGGCACAGCGGCATCCGGGTCGAGGAGCTGACAGAGCTGACGCACCTCAGCATCCGCCAATACCAGCGGCCGAACGGCGAGGTCATCGCCCTGCTGGTGGTCGCACCCTCCAAGAGCGACCGCGAACGCGTGATCCCGATGTCCGCCGAGCTGTTCCACGTCATCGCCCGGATCGTTCGCCGCCAGACTGCGGACGGGAAGCCGATCCCGTTGGTCAGTCGCTATGACCCTCACGAAAAGACCTGGTCAGAGCCCATGCCGTTCCTGCTTCAGCGCAAGATCGGCACCATCCGGGGCGTCCTGGCCGCCGGCACGGCCCTCAAGATGCTCCGCCGCACCTGCGTGAGGATCGCCGAGACGAACGAGGCATTCGCCGGGATGACGTTCACCCCGCACGACTTCCGCCGGCTCTTCGCCACGGAAATCGTCAACGGCGGCCTGCCCATCCACATCGGGGCCGCCCTGCTCGGACACCTGAATCTCCAGACGACCCAGGGCTACGTCGCCGTCTTCGCCGAGGACATCGTCACCTCCTACCAGAAGTTCCTCAACCACCGCCGGACACAGAGGCCCGACGGCGAATACCCCGACGTCACCCCCGAGGAGTGGGCAGAGTTCGAGGAGCACTTCGACAAACGCAAGGTCGAACTCGGCAACTGCGCCCGGCCCTACGGATCTTCCTGCCAGCACGAGCACGCCTGCATCCGCTGCCCGATGCTCCAGGTCAACCCGAAGATGCTGCCCAGGCTCGCCGAGATCGAGACGGACCTAGTCCTCCGCCGCAAGCGGGCGGAGGAAGAACAGTGGCTCGGCGAGATCGAGGGCATCGACATGACCTTGACCTTCGTCCGCACCAAACAGGCAGACGCCGCGCGACTCGCCCAACGCACCCCCGTCGCCCTCGGCATCCCGGCCCTCCCTCCACGGCCCGGCTGAGCCCCTGGTCGTCGGAGATCCGGACGAATCCCCGACGGCCACCCGGAGCCGGTTCCTGTCCTGGCGGACAGGAACCGGCTCCGGCGAGGATGCCCGGCATGGCCCCCGACCAGGACCACAACCTCGCTCCACTGTGCCGGAGCGCGTTACTTGTCGTGCCCCACATCGCCCCGACCTACGAGTTCCCTCCGGCGATACACGACATCTGTCGGGAGATTCGCACCGTGCTTGTTATCTAGGGTGCGGGTTGGGCGTCAGGCATGTTGACCGAACCAACTCAAGAGTTCTCGCGGGTCAGTCTTTACGGGCGGCGGGCCAGCAAGTGTGTGTCGAGGAAGCCGCGCTCGGTCGCTGGGTCGTGGAGCAACCGGGCCATCGTGACGAGCCCAGCCTCGGCCAGCAACTCGGCAAACTGCTCCGCCGGCCAGCTATAGGCAGGCGCCACCTTGTGATCGAAGCGAACCGGCTCCGGCCCTTCGGTGCCGAAGAAAGACACCAGGAGCAGACCCCCTGGTGCCAGAACACGCACCTGCTCAGCGAGTACCGCGGGCAGTTCTTCAGGTGGGGTATGGATCATCGAGTAGTGGGCCAGCACTCCACCGAGCGCGCCGTCCTCGACCGGCAAGGCCTCCATTCGTGCTTCGTCGAACCGCAGCGTCGGCTGGGCCCGCCGAGCGTGGTCGACCATGGCCGGGGAGAGGTCGATCCCGAAGGCATCCAGCCCCAAGTCGTGCAGCATGGCCGTCAGATGACCGGGTCCGCACCCGACGTCGGCTACCCGCAAGTTCTGCGTGTCACGCACGAGTTCGGCGAAGGTGCCGATCATGTTCCGAGCGAACGGCCGCGTCTCCAACCGACTAGTGAACATCGACGCATAGAGTTCGACGACCCCGTCGTAGGCCGTCCTGGTCTCATCCTGGTGTTCTAACACGGGCAGGAAGCTACACCCCGCCGTTCACCGCCCAGGCCGCGAGGCAGGACAGGTCAGGACTGCGTGGTCCGGAACGCGAGATACCGGCTGAAGGCTTCGCGGCTGTCGGGGGTGAAGCGCCACTCGATCAGGGCCGACCGCAGCTCCGGCTCAGTTAGCCAGCCATGCCAGGCGACCTCATCAGGATCCGCGGCCACGGTGTCAGGCACCAGGGCTTCGTGCACGCCGAGCCAGTGAGGGCTCAAACCGCTGCGGTTGATGAACGTGAACAGCAAGCGTGGCAGTGCACGAATCCCCAGCTCTTCGGTCAGCTCCCGCGCGGCGGCCTGTTCGTAGGACTCACCGACATCCACGGCGCCACCGACCACGACTTCGTGGAGCCCGGGGAAGCGCAACAGCTGCTCCGACCGCCGGTGAACGAGCACCCGACCACGCTCATCACGACACACTGTCACGGCGACCCGGTGCAGCCACCCCTCCCGGATGGCGTGACGGCGGCTGACCGCCACCCCCAGCACACGATCTTGATCGTCGACACGCTCCACCAGTTCGTCCACGACGCACACCCTGGCAGAGCCCACCGACAACGCCGCTTCCCGGCGACCCGCGGACCCGGACCAAGAGCTCCTGCGTAAGGAAGCCGGACGAGAATGACGACAGTTGTCCTGCGAATAGGACACCTCAGGCTCATCCACACCGCCCCACGCACTCTGTACCCGTCGTCTTCGGCTCCAGCGCCGAAGATCGGAGTGCTGGGCGGGATGATCGGCCCCCAGCACACACCACTGAACTTGACTTGGTGCAGAGAAGGGTGAAGATCCGTCACGCGGAGACGGTCGACGCGGTCGTGGCCGGCTTCACCGGGACCGCCCGCCATCCGAAGGCGCTTGTCGTACGGCTCCCCGACGGGCAGGCCGTGCTGTCCCAGCGGCTGACCGCCGCGCTCGCCAGCCGCATCGGCCCGCACCTGGTGCCCCAGAGCGGGCCGGCGTCGACGACGAGCGGCGACTCCTACATCCCCGTCGATGGCGACGTGGTGGTGGAGGTCGTGGTGGGCACGACGCGGAGCGGGGTCGTCGCCGTGCTCCGTCTTCGCTGACCGGCGAGACAATCGTGGGCGGCGCGGCGGCCGGGACGGGCTGGCTCAGGTCGAGGCAGCAGCGCAGCCGTACACCAGGCTGACCGGCGTCCCGCGTCGTACGCTGCGCGGTCGCCGTCGCCCAGCGGCCGACGAGCATCCGCTGGAAGGCGAGCGCCGTAGCGTCATCCGCCGCGGCAACGTCGACGACGAGCAGGCCCGCCCGGCTCACGTGCATCTCGTTGACCGGGTTCACGTACGACACCACGCCCACGCACCCCGGCGGGGCTCCGGTGCTGCGGTGTCTTCACCCGACCGAGTGCCGGCGGGCCGGGCCCAGCGGATCGGCTCGCCGGGGCGCTGTCGGAGGCGCGGCACGAGCAGTTGGAGGAGATCTCCCCGTCGTGGTGCCCGAGCTGGCCGGTGACGTGGCAGTGGCGCTTCCATCTGGTCCGGATGCACCTGGACGCCGGCGGGACGCTGCCCACCGAGGCGTGCGAGGCCGTGCGCCAGGGCGAGGATCTGGGGCGGTGGGTGGTGTCAGTACGGCTCGGGTGGGACCAGCTCACCGGCGTGCAGCAGTGGATGTGCGAACAGGTCCTCGGGATCGAACCCGCGACCGAGGACGAGAAGCCGCCCCCGCGCCGTACGCAGGCCGACAAATGGGCGCTGAACTACCAGGCCGCCCCAGCAGTGGCATGTGGCGCGAGCCGGTCGGGCGGGGTCTCTCGAATCCGTGGTACTGCTGGTGGTCGCTGCGCTCGAACGCTGGCTCATCGGGGCCTTCCGGCACGGCGTCGACGTCCGCTGATTCAGGGATGGCGGCTGAAGGAGAACAGCCGGTCGGCCTCGGCCAGGTCGGCACGGTCATACATCCGGTTGGCCGCTGCCCGGCTCCGGTCCAGATCGTCGGCCGGGGCGTCGTCGGTGGCGGACAAGATCACCTCGCGGGCGCCCAGGCCCTGCAGTAGGTCCAAGCTGGACTCGGGCAGGGCCGGACCCCAAACCGCGGCCACGCGCCATCGGATCCACGTTGATCGGCCGACGGGCTACGGTCGATGACCGGCAGCAGCGCAGAGACGCGGGACAGGTCACCCGCGGGTTCCCGCTCGCAGCCCGGTGTGACGGGCGGGCATGGCCCGCGCGTACCCGGGGGACGGGAGGGCTCATTGGTGTAGCGGGCTCGCTGACCGGGCGTCCGTGCCCGTCCCCTCACCGAAAGAAGGCCGTGCGCGATGACCACGACGACCGATTCCTCTGATGCTGTCGCGACAACCCTGGACGCAGCTGCGAAACTGCTCCCGGTCCCGGGCTACATCAACGGCGACATGTATGGGGAGTGGTACATCCCGGCCAGCCCGGCGCTGTTGCGGGCCTTGGCCCAACTGGCGGTCGCCCAGGGGGCGGACGAGCTGGCCGCCCGTCTGGAGGACTTCTCGCACCCGCTGTGCATGGAGCCGCTGGACGACGTCCTGACGCCGGGCACCACGCCGCAGCAGTGGTGCGGCACCCCGGTCGAGAAGGAGGGCGCATCGTGCGGGAAGCACACTCCTGAGCGCGCCGCTGAGCTGGGCCGCTGCTCCTGGGCAAGGTCGGCCGACGAGTGGGTGGGTCCGGCCGACCGGCGGATCTGCCGTGGCACACCCGTACCGGGCGATGACCGGTGCGCGGTGCACGCCGCATACTGCAAGGCGGTCAAGCGCAACAAGAAGGTCTGCAACCGGATCAACTGCACGGTCCCCCAGCATCGGGAGGCATCCGCGGTCACGGGCCGGTAGGGGCGGCGTAACGGCCGTACTCGGTAGTAGACGCCACCCCGGGCTGTCCTGTCCAGCGACTCGCGGTTCCCGGTTTTCGTGCGCTGCGGGGAGAGACGAGCGCACGCGTTTGAACCTCGTTGTGTCCCTCCAGCGGAGGCGACATTTGTTGTCGTGTCCACGCAAATACGGGCGTTGGCCGGAGCTGAGGAGGTGCCGGGCCGGCTCGCTGCCGCAGCCCGAGGCAGGCGGAGATCCAGGGTGCCTGGCCCGACGATGCGGAGCGGAGAGGGGTGCCCGGCTGCCTAGATGATCGATTCCAAGGGGTCAGTGAGCGTACGAGGTGAGCGAGCGGAGGGTGGCTTGTCCGGTGCGGTCGTTGTGCCAGATCACGGCGGTTAGCGCAAGTATTCGCTGCATGACGCGGGCGATGACGCCGCCGGGTGTGCGTCCTCGGTGCTGTTCGAGGTCGAGCTGCCCCTTGAAGGTTTCGTTGACCGACTCGATGACCTGCCGCAACGGCTTGAACAGGGATCCGCCGGGCCGCTGCCGTTCGCCCTTGCGGGTCGGCCGTAGCAACTGGATTCCCTGCTGGGCGAGTTCCCGTTCGAAGGCCCGGCCGAAGTAGTTCTTGTCGCCGATCAGCGTCTGGCCGGGCCGGGCGGCCATGGGGTGGGATTCGGCCGCGAGCAGGTCCAGCAGGGTCCCGCGCTCGTCGGCCTTGGCCCCGGTCAGGGCGAAGGCGACGGGCACGCCCTGGAGGGTGCACACCAGGTGCAGCCGCAGGCCCCAGAAGAAGCGGCTGTGGCTGGCGCAGTAGCTGTACTGGGCCCATCCGGCCAGGTCGGAGCGTTTCACCGTCTCCCGTGAGCGGCCACATTCCACCGGGGTGGAGTCCACGATCCACACGTCGTTGCTCCACACCGAGGTGCTGGCGGCGAGGATCCGGGTGACCCGGCGGAGCAGTTCGGCGGCCTTGCGCAGCCGCTTGTTGTAGCCGGGCTGCTGGGGCAGGTACGGGAAGAGGTGCCGCAGGTGGGCCCGGGCATGCCGGAGCCACCTGCCCTCGGAGGTGAAACCGAGCATGGCCTGCATCATCACCAGGGTGACCAGCTCGGCGTCGGTGAGCCGCGGCGCGATCCCCACGGCCGGCCGCCACGGCGCCAGGTCCGGACGCTCCTTCAGCAGATCGTCGGTCGTCGCATAGAGTGCAGTCGCGAGGGTGTCCAGGTTGTTCTTCACAAAACAATCTTGGACGCCCTCGTTCTCGTCTCCGCAGACACCCCTTGGAATCGATCATCTAGTGATCACTAACAGATTTGTCACTGGAGGAGGTCGCCGTCATCTCCCCTCACCTGCTGGACGAGCTGGTCGATGAGGACTGGGGGCGACGCTACGGCCGACCGGTCCGCCTGGGCAAGAACCCCACCAAGCCCGTGACCAGGATCCTTGCCACCGGAAACGACGCCGTCCGGCTCCTGGAACACCTCTACCGGTACGGAGCGGACCGCGTGTCCGGTCCTCGTGTTCAGGCTCTGCGGCAGATCATGATGCAGAACTATCACCGTGATGCTGCTGGGCACCTTCGCTGGCGCACCGCCGAGAAGGAAGGCGGGGCGGGTCTGCCGCCGTCGTCGAGGGCGATCGTCTCGCCCTACGACACCTCGGCCCGCTACGCACGGCACGGGCACATCATCAGCTGGAAGGGGTTCGCCGCTCATCTGACCGAGACCTGTGCTGCCGACGGCCCCAACGTGATCACGGATGTCGCCACCACCGCGGCCACCACCCACGACAGCCAGGTCCTGCCCGGCGTCCACACCCGCCTGGCTCGTCGCGGGCTGTTGCCCGCCGAGCACCTGGTCGACGCCGGCCACACATCCCTGCCCCACCTCGAACAAGCTGCCCGTGAACACCAGGTCACCGTCTCCGGGCCGCTGAAGAGCAACCCGACGCATCAGCATCACCGCAACGAGGGCTTCGCCCGGGACAACTTCCATATCGACTTCGATCGTCAGCAGGTCAACATGAGCACCGGCACACGCCAGCACGACGCGCGCCCGCAAGGCCACTGCCTGCGCAGACGATGCCCGCCGGGCCCAACGCTCCAACACCGCACGCTCGTCGGCGGACAACAACAACGGTTCCAACTTCGGGCCACGACGAGGCACCGGCACATCCGCAGAAGCAGTCACACACAAACTAACGACGGATCTCCGGCGCAGGACACCAGCGGGACATCTCCGTTATGGAGCCTTGAACCTCGATGTCTGCCACGTCGGCATGCAGGGCGACGAGCCGGACGACGAGGTCCGACAGTGGCGGCCACGGCACGTTCGGGTGTTCGGTGTACGCAGTGACGAGGCCGTGCATTGCTGTCCAGAGCAGGAGGCCAGCACTCGCCGGGTCGCGGACGGGGGCGTGGCCCCTATCGACTGCGGCGGCGAGGGCGTCGGTCATCGAGTCCAGAAGCTCCATTCCGGCGTGATGAACCGGGGCGGCAACACCGACCGGAACTCGTCCGCTGAACAGGGTCCGGTACTCCCCGGGATGGTCCACGCCCCATTCGACGAAGGTCGCCACGTGGCGCGCCAGCCGCTCGATCGGTGTGCCGGCTCGATCGGCCTCCGTCATGAGCGCGGCGAGTTCGGCGTAGCGCAGGTCGACGACGTGGTCGATGAGGGCGCCGAGATCGGCGAAGTGGCTGTAGATACTCGCCGGGGCGACGCCGACCTCTCGGGCGACCTGTCGCAGCGTGAGGGATTCCGGCCGCTCTGATTCCGCCAGGAGGCGCGCGGCGGCCTCGATGAGCTCGCCCCGGAGGATGCTGCCTTCGCCGCGGGTGTTCCTGCGGCGGCCGACGGCGTTGACGGTGCTCATGGTCTCCCCCTTTCTTGCTATGACGGATGCGCGGTGTGGTTTGACAATCATAGCCAACGCATGTTCACTTACGCAACCAACACTTGTTTAGTTATTGGGTGCCGATCCGGAAAGCAGGCCTTATGCTCACCCGCCAACTCGTCGTCGGAGCCGGCCCCGTGGGCCGCCATGTCGCATCGATCCTCCTCGACCGCGGCGACGAGGTCGTCATCGCGAGCCGCTCCGGGCGGGACACCGGTGTTGTCGGCGCCCGCTACATCGCGCTTGACGCCTCCGATGCCGATGCGTTGAGTCGTGCCGCCGAGGGGGTAGCGACGATCTTCAGTACTGCGAACCCGGGCCGCTATCCGGTCTGGGAGGCTCAGTGGCCGCCGCTTGCCGCCGCGATGCTCACCACTGCCGAGCACACCGGCGCGGTCTACGCCATGACCGGGAACCTTTACCCCTACGGTCCGGTCACCGTGCCGATGGTCGAAGGCATGCCGAACGCCGCGACCGACCGCAAGGGCGTATTACGTGCTCGCATCTGGGCCGACGCGCTCGCCGCCCACCGGGCGGGTCGCGTCCGAGCCTTCGAGGTCCGTGGCTCCGACTACATTGCCAGCAGCGCCCCGGAGGGCCACGTCAGCCGTGTGCTGCCGCGGGCCCTTGCCGGCCGCGGCATCCGCATGATCGGCGGCCTCGACCAGCCGCACACCTTCACCGACGTGAAGGACGTCGCCCGACTGCTCGTCGCCGCCGCCGACGACCCCAGCGCCCACGGTCGCACCTGGCATGTGCCGAGCCACCCCGCGATTAGTCAGCGTCAGATCATGAACGAACTCATGGACGCCGCTGGTCGTCCCCGGGTCCGTATCCGAGCCATCGCCCCTGCCACGGTCCGCGCCCTCGGCATGTTCTCGCCGCTGCTCCGCGAGGTCTCGGACCTGACCTACCTGCTCACGCGTCCGTACATCCTGGACGACTCCGCGGCACGCCAGCACTTCGGCATGACCGAGAGCGACTGGGATGACACGCTGCGCCGCACCGTCGAAGCCGCCCACTAACTGATCGTTTCAGAATGAAGTTCTGAGCCGTCGCAAGCAGATGATGCTGCAGGCGAGTTGGAGGAGTCCGAGGTGGAGGTCGGCGCGTATCTCGTAGCGGATGCGGAGCCGTTTGAACTGGTGGAGCCAGGCGGTTGGGTCGGCCGCGCGGTGAGGTGCCTGCCGTGGCAGGTCCTGTTCCGCGCGGCCTCCCGCCGAACCGGACATGACGGTTTCCCTGTCATCCGGCTCTCCAGTGACTACTGCGTGAATGGTCTGGCAGGCCGTTCAGAATGGATACGGTCGTGGCAGACGTCGCAGGCCACGACCGTTTTGCGGCGTCGTTGGAGCATGACGCGCGCCCAGTCGGAAGGCTGCCATCCGGCATGCGCGAGGTCGGCGAGAGCCCGGACGTGGTGCACTTGCACGTTGCCCTTGCTTCCGCAGATTTCGCAGGTGTCCGCCAGGAGTCTCGTGATGAGTTCCTTTTGCGGATAGTCCACCCGGACCGGCTCGCGGTCGGCGAGTTCCGCCGCTCGCTGCCGTTGGAGGGGAATTCCACCGAACCGTGCCACCAGTGATTTCCTGTTCTTCCGCTCGATACGGGCCTCGAAGCAGAATCGGGGCCCGTTGGGCGTGTCGATTTTGGCTTTGTGCTTGGCGGCCATCTTCGACACGGACGAACGGTGCTTGGCCGCTAGGGTCTTGAGCATGGAAGTCTCCATGACCCATTGCAGCCGGTGCAGCCGGAAGACATCTCCGGCGAGCAGGTAGTACTGGATGATGCCCTGGTAGACGGTCCCGAAGGTCGCCACGATCGCATGATCGCTGCTGTTGATCAGGGCCGTCGTCTTCGCGGGTTCTCCGCGGGCGAGATAGGGGGCGCATTTGGCTTTTATCACGTCCCGTGGGACACGGAGAGCGATCTGGCCGTTGACCCGACGGTAACGGCCGGTCTTCTTCGTGTCGTTGTGCTGGGTTGTGATCTCGTAGCCGAGAAACCTCGCTGCCCGGGTGCGGGCATGAGTGATCAGCGTCTTTTCCGGAGACAGTTCCAGCCTGAGTTCTTCACGCAGAAACTGGGCCAGACGTTGTTTGATCTGCTCGGCCTCGGCCTTCGGTCCGGTGAAACCAAGGAGATGATCGTCCGCATAGCGTATGTAGCGCAGCCTGCGATATGCCGGATCGTTCGGATCCGCGCTCGGCAGGCTGACCATCCGCTGACGCAGCGCACGGGCCTGGACCCGGTCACCGCGCCGGCGGGCCTTCGCCAGCAGATTCTGCAACTCCAGATAGTCCGGGTTCCTGGCCCGGCGTTTTCCTCGGGTGTACTCCGGAACAAGAACTTTCTCGACGAACTCGTCCAGCTTGTGCAGGTAGATGTTGGACAGGACCGGGGAGGCCACTCCGCCCTGCGGCGCTCCGGAGAGCATGGCACCCCACTTCCAGTCCTCCAGGTATCCGGCCTTGAGCATGTTGCGCACCAGCCGCAGAAACCGCTGGTCATGGATCTTCTCGCCGAGGATCGACAGCAGAACCTGATGGTCCAGGCTACCGAAGCAGTCGGCGATGTCCCCTTCGATGAACCAGGACGTCCCGGTCCAGGTGTGGTCCACCTCCCGCAAAGCGGTATGGCAGCCACGGCGGGGACGAAATCCATGGGAGCGGTCGGAGAATGTCGGCTCGTAATACGCTTCTAATAAAAGGCGGATCACTTCACCGACGAGCTTGTCCGGCCAGGTCGGCAGCCCCAACGGACGCATCGTCCCGTTCTTCTTCGGGATATGGACACGCCGGACCGGACGGAAACGATAGCGCTCGTGACGCATTGCCTCGACGATCCGGACGATCTTCCGCTGTGACATGCCGTCCGCGGTTTCCGGTGTGACCCCGGGCGTCATCGCGCCATGGTTGGCGCAGATCCGCCCGTAAGCCAGCAGATACAACTGCGGATTGAACAGTTGCCGATACAGTTCCTCGCACGGCAGGCCACGCCTGCCGCGTTCACGCAGGACACCCAGCACCGTTTTGGCGCTCTGCATTTCGCATACCTTCCGACTCTGTGGTGTCCGAATCACCTGGCCCCCTTCGCCCAATGCGGACGGCTTTCCCGTCCTCCCTGGCCGGTCGTGACTCCGGCGACTACTACGGGGCCTCCGTCGCCATAGGACTCGCGTCCCGTAGGCGATCCCACGTACGTCTCTGTCTGTACGTTCTAGCGCGACTTAGGCGTCCCACTCATCTCCTTGAATGCCCTCGCTGGACATCGCCCCGCACCCCGGAATTGCCCTGGCCAACCATAGAAGCCAGGGCAGGGTGCGGCGCCGGTTACAGCTGCCATTTCCGGCGGATGGGAACTTGCATCTTCTGGAGATTGGGCTTCAAACAATCCAGTCTTCGCCATATCGCGCGGGCCGCCCAGCACACCGTCCCTGACAACTGAGCCCGGTCACCTCGTTTTCTGACATGCTGTTGTCCCCTTCACCTTTCGGATCCAGGTAAGTCATTCGGCCCAGAAACTTCCTTCCGAGTTCCTCCCGGTTGAACCGGGGATACAAACAGAGCGCCTCGTGGCGCACAAGGTCCGCTCGACAACCCACCGGGTCTTGCCCAGGCCGGAACCATGCGGGGCTCCACGGCGGGCGATCTCGGGTGTGATGCCGCGAGCTCGGATGAGACGGTGGTATTCGTCGAAGTCGTAGCCGCGGTCGGCGAACAGCCGCCGGGGCCGGTGCCGGGGCCGGCCGCGCTGACCACGGATACGGGGCATCGCGTCCAGCAGGGGCATGAGCTGAGTGACGTCGTGACGATCTCCGCTGGTCAGAGAGACAGCGAACGGAGTTCCGTTCCGGCCGACGAAGAGGTGGTGCTTGCTGCCCGGCCGCGCTCGGTCAACCGGCGAAGGTCCGATGTGAGCCCCCCTTTGAGGGCCCTGACGTGCGAGGCGTCGATCGCTGCGTCGTCCATCTCCAGCAGTCCGTCCCGACGAAGTTCTGCCGGCAGGACTTCGTGCAGGCGGGGCCACACTCCGGCCTCTGTCCAGTCCCGCAGACGACGCCAGTCCGTCACCCCACTGCACCCGACCAGCTCCGCGGGTACGTCCCGCCAGCTCACACTCTTGCGCAGCACGTAAACGATCCCACACAGCGCAGCACGGTCATCGGCAGACAACCGCCCCGGGCAGCGGTGCCGACACCGCGCACGAACCGGCAGCAGCGGAGACACACGTTCCCACAGGACATCAGACACAAGACCACCAGACACCCCACAGATCCTGCCGACACATCACCCAACTGCCAAGGATCACATGAAACTTCAATCTGAAACGATCAGTTAGTCCCAGGGCTGGACCAAGTTGTTGCGATAGGCGTAGCCGACGGCCTGGGCACGGTCGGCTACGCCGATCTTGGTGAAGATGCGGTTGATGTGCGTCTTCACCGTGGCCGGGCTCACGACGAGCCGGGCACAGATCTCCGCGTTGGACAGGCCCCGGGCGATGAGGGTGAGTACCTGGGTCTCGCGCGGGGTCAGAACGTCGGAGGGTGCGGGAGTTCGCGGCGTGTGGGCCTGTTCTCGCTGCGCGGCGGGCGATGCGACCACGCTGGTCTGCACGGCCGCGACCAGGCGGGCCTGTACCTCAGGATCGAGCCAGATACGGCCATCGTGGACGCTGCGGATGGCGTCCTCGATCGCGTCGTCGTCGGCGTCCTTGGTGAGATAGCCCCGCGCTCCCGCCTGCAGTGCCGGGAAGACGGAGCCGTCGTCGGCGTAGGTGGTCAGCACGAGTACCTTGCAGCCGGGTACCTGCTCACGCAGTGTCGCAGTGGCCGCGACACCGTCGAGGACCGGCATGTTCAGGTCCATCAGTACTACGTCCGGAGCCAGTTGTCCGGCGAGCAGCACCGCTTCCGCACCGTCACGGGCTGCGCCGACCACCTCGATGCCGTCCAGCATGTCGATCAGCAGGACCAGGCCCTTACGTACGATCTGCTGATCGTCCGCGACCAGTACTTTGATCTTCTCGCCGTCAGATGCCCTCTCGCCGGGATCCGTCACGCGGGTATCTCCATCCGTACTTCCCATCCGTGCGCTGTCGGCCCCGCTCGCAGGGTGCCGCCGACCCCGGTCACACGTTCGCGCATGCCGGTCAGCCCCAGGCCGGAGCCTTCGACCAGTGCCGCCCGGACCGGTCCCGGCCCGGTCCGGCGGTCTTCGACGGTCAGGATTGTGGCACCGGGCTCATAGACGAGCGTCACCGTGGCCTGCGCGTCGCGTGCGTAGCGGACCGTATTGGTCAACGCCTCCTGCACACCGCGGTACAGGGCTTCGCCAACGTCGGGCCGCAGCTCGCGGTGCGGCCCGGTCACGGACAGCGTCACGTCGAGCTCCAGGTCCACCCGATAGCGTTCGACCAGTTCGGGCAGCCGCTCGAGAGAGGGCACGCGCTCGCCGCGCAGCGCCCGCACAGCCCGGCGCGCATCGGCCACACCCTCCTTGACCAGCTCACCGGCCCGGTCCAGCAGCCCCCGCAGATCCCCGCTCGCCTGGTCTCGCCGGGCCATCCGCCGGGCGGCCTGTATCTGCACGGCCAGTCCGGACAGGGTATGGGCGAGCACGTCGTGCAGATCCTGGGCGATACGGGTGCGTTCGGCCAGCGCCGCCGCCTCGGTCTCCGCCTCCCGGGCGTCCTCGAGCTGGGCCAGCAGCACCGTCACGGCCACCTCGTTGATGATCGACTGCCGCACCACGATGCCTACGACGGCCAGGATGACGCCGAACAGGACCTGATGCAGGAAGTTGTCGGTACCGCCGTCCAACCCGGCGGCCGCCGCGCCGGTCAGACAGCCCATGACGACGACCGCGAGCACAGTGGCCGCCCGTCGCTCCAGGATGAGGAAGGCCATCAGGACCACGACGGACGGTGGCAGGGTGGACATCGAGCCGGGCTGCAGGATACCCAGAGCAAACCCGAAGCCGTCCACCAGCACGCAGAACACCAGGCAGCGGGCAGGACGACCGGTGAGGGGCCACAGGTTCGACGCGACCGCGGCCATGGGCAGCAGACAGCCGACGAGCACCAGGGTGACTGCCAGGTGCCTGCCTCTGACGCCGGGGGCGGGGGAAGCGTGCAGGGACTGGACGGCGATGGCGGCCATGACCCCCCACAACACGGGCTGCATACGCCGGCCCCTGCCTTCGCGTCGCTCCCGGGCACTGGCAAGAGCCACGGCCAGCCGTGGACTGACCGCGCCCGTCGGCTGAAGTATGTCCGTCACTTCTGAAGAATAGATGCACGCTGCGCCGCTGATCGCAAAGCCCGGCCCGGGCCCGCGAACGCGGAACCGGGCCAGGGCGGAGTGTAATGCGAGCGGCGCTCTGCTGGGTGCCACGCTTCAGGCCACGGCGGGAGTGACAAGGGGGGAGGTAAGCCGATAGGCCCGGACGCGCACTACCACCAGGCGGCATACCACCTGAGTGACGGCCATCAGCAGCAGCGCGGCGGTCCAGGCAGCGGTGCCGGTGATCAGGTTGTCGCGGCTGAACTGCGCAATGGTGTGAGCGCCGCTGTGCTCGGCCCAGTACACGAAGGCCGAGCGCGCGCCCATGCCCAGCACCCACAAAAGGGCAGCCAGCCACCCGGCTTTGGAGTACGCGGCGCCGTCCTCGGTCAGGCTGACGCGGGTGGCCAGTCCACTGGCCAGTCCGAGCACGATGCCCATCGTGACGCCGAAGAGGTCCAGCTGGATGTCGTGGCCCTCGGTCGGGAAGGAATGAAGGTAGTGCGCGGCCGCGGCGCTGACGGACACCAGCGGCAGCAGGAGCGTGCGGGGCGTCAGACGGCCGCCGCGCATCTGCGGAATCACCAGAAGGATCAGGGCGGCGGAGATGAGGTAGTCAGTCGTCGTCATGGGGAAGAGCTTGCCGCCCGCGGCGCCGCACGGCCTCGGCCCGCAGGTTGACTCCTGGTTTGATACCTGACGTCAACCCACGGGTTGACGCACGAGACCGCCCGGGTTACGTCAGCCCGTGGCCGAGCGGGTAGAGCTCGCGGGCCGGGTGTCCGCCCGTGGCACCGGCACCGGGAGCCGTCCCCGCGGCCGTACCGTCCCCGCGATCACCCGTGCGGAGTCGGGCAGTTCGGCCTCTGGACCATGAATGAGTGGTGTGCGTTGTGAAGTTGCAGATCATGGGGTCGGTGTGCGCGAGCTTCGGGATACTCGGGCTGGTCGGCGGTCGGTGTCCACGGTGGAGATCGTCTGACTGAGTGCGTTGAGGCGGAGATCAAGAGCGAGGTGGAGAAGATCCGTCACCGTGTCTTATGTGCTGGAGAAGCGGGGCTGGCTGGTGCGGGCGAAGGACGGACGGTTCATGCCCGCGCCCGGAGCGGCCGGCCGGGACGCTTCTCCGGCAAGCGCGGAGCGTCTGCGGCCAGGCGCCTCGACAGCCTGATCACAGCGGCCCACCACACCAGCTGGGCGTGGTGGTCGGGGCGGCGTTCGTGGTCACGGTTGAGGCGGCGTGACCGCCGTGGACGCACGCACAGAGATTCTGCTCAACTGATCAGGCAACGGGCTTCCTTGGTCGTGCTGGTGTCGTAACCGCGTCACTACCAAGGGAGCCCGTTCCCTCATGCTCGCGACCGCGCTCGAACCTCAGTCCAGACGATCACCCACTGCCGCTCGAACAAGATCCGGTGTGCCACATCGCACTGAGGCTGTCGCAGATCCCGCCGAACCGGATGGCGGCGCTGGCCCGGTACGCGCTGGGGTCGAACCGCTGCTGGTGCGGGCGGCGGAGTCCAAGCGCACGGCGATGCTCACCGCGGTGAAGCGGCACCTGAAGGCGAAGGCCATTGACGAGGCCCTGAACCTGTTCCAGGTCCTCATGGCCACCCGGCTGCTGAACACGGCGAAGCGGAAAACGGAGAAGGAACGACTGTCGATGCTGCCACAGCTGGAGAAGGCGTCGCGGGTGCTCGCGCAGGCGGCGAAGGTGCTGTTCGAGGAGCTGGAGCTGTTCGAGGAGCAAGAGGCGGACCTGGACGTGGCCGCGCTGTGGGCGGCGGTGGAGGAGGTCGCCCCGCGCGCCGCCGTGATGACCGCGGCGGCCACGGTGGTCACGCTGGTGCCCGAGGACGAGAACTCGGCCGAGGTCGCCATGCGGGCCGCGCTGGCGAACCGGTACGCCACGGTGCGCCCGTTCCTCGCTCTGCTGGGCGAGTCGAAGGCGCTGGACGCGGCGAGCGCCGGGAAGCGGGTCCTGGCCGGGGTGCGGGGTCTTCCGCCGCCGGCGCGGCGGAAGGTGGGCGTCGAGCCGCTGCTACCGCGCGAGGTGGACGACAAGCTCGTGCCACCGGCCTGGCGCAAGGCGGTGTACGCCAACCCCGACCTGCCGCAGGGAGCGGTGGACCGGGACGCGTACGTGGTGTGCGTGCTGGAGCAACTGCACCGGACCCTGAACAACCGCGACGTCTTCGCCTCGCCCTCACACCGCTGGTCCAACCCGCGCGCCCGCCTACTGGACGGACCCGACTGGGACGCGGTCGGGGAGAACGTCCTGGCGGCCCTGAGCCTGGACATGCCCGTCACCGAGCACCTGGCTGAGCTGGTGCGCGGCCTGGACGCCGGATGGAAACTGCTCGCCACACGCCTGGAAGAGGCGGGGCCGGCGGCGAAGGTCTCCATCGAGGTGCAGGACGAGGGGCGGGTGAAGCTGAACGTCGACAAGCTCGGCGCGCTCGGCGAACCGAAGTCCCTGACCTGGCTGCGGGGGCGGGTCGAGAAGATACTCCCGAAGACCGACCTGCCGGACCTGCTGTTCGAGGTGAACGCCTGCACCGCCTTCCTCGACGCGTTCGTCCACCTCGGCGACGGCACCACCCGGATGAAGGACCTGCCCACCTCGATGGTCGCACTGTTCGTCTCGGAGGCGTGCAACATCGGTCCGGCCCTGGTGGTCAACCCCGACTACGAGGCTCTGACCCGGGCCCGGCTCGTGCCGGGAGTCGGTGCGGATGCGGGCGGCCGAGCTGTTCGAGCAGGAGATCAACCCGCCAGAGGTGGCGGGGCGGTTGCGGTTGGCGTTTCGCCTTGGTCCATGCCGTGCGGCTCACCGAAACGTACTCCGACCAGCTGAGCTCGGCGCACATGGACCGGCCCGCCGGTCGGCAAGCAGGTCCAGCCTCATGCATCCGGTAGGCCATCGGCCATCGCAAAGTCGGTTGGCCGCAGCGGTGTCCTCGCAGTGCGGCGAGCCGCGTCGGAGCGCCTGGGCGAGGCGGCACTTGTGCGCCCGTCGAGGAGAAGTCAAGGTGCCGCGGCGCCGGCACGGCATCCTCGGCGGATTCCTCGCCGGGACAGGCCTCGCTCTCGACAGACCGAACTGACCCGCCGGAATCAGCAATGCGGGATCGGGCTACGGGGTGTTGCTGACGGCTCCGGCGATGAAGACGTGGATGGCGTCATCAAGGAGGGCGTCGCCTTGTGTGGCTGAGATTCGGCCGGAGGTCATCAGTGAACAAATGCCCTGGACTGTCGCCGACAGCAGCAGTGTGAGGCGCTCGGCGGTCTCCCGGTCGTTGAAGCGAGGGGAGAGTGCGGTGGTCACGAGCGCGGTCATGGTGGTGAAGAGCCGGAGCGCGGCGTCGTGGACCGGCCTGGACGTGTCGTCGGCCTTCGCGGCGACCATGAGGGCCGCCAGGTCCGGGTTGTGGGCGGCGAAATCGAGGTAGGCGCTGCCAGCCGCGCGGAGTAGGCCGAAGTCCGTTCGAGAGTCTTTGGGGAGAGTGCGTACGGCGGCTTCGACGGCCTTGGCCAGACGGTCGAATCCGCGTTCGGCGAGGGCGTCCAGCAAAGCGCCGCGGTCGATGAAGTGACTGCGGGGCGCGCCATGGCTGACGCCTGCGTCTCGGGCGAGTTCACGCAGTGACAGCTTCTCGACGCCGCGTTCACGCAGCACCGCCTCCGCCCGCTCCAGCAACTCGGCACGGAGGTTGCCGTGGTGGAAGGGCTGCCTGGACATGACTCGATCGTACCGCAAAATAGACATTGACTAGTTTCTAGTCAGCGCCTACTTTGAGGGCTGTGAACTACGTGAACGACGTGAGCCCGATGCACCGGGCACCCGAGAACCTGGCTCTGTGGTTGCCCAAACGTGGCCGGAAGTTCGAAGCAGGACCCGCGCCGTATACGCGCCCGGGGGCGAATGAGCTAGTGGTGCGGACCCGGGCAATCGGCCTGAACCTGGTGGATGGCATCCCTGGTTTCGCCTACCGGCTCGTCGTGCCGTGGCTGACCTTCCCAGCCGTCGTCGGCGGGGACGTCGCAGGCGAGGTCGTCGCGGTCGGCCCCGGCGTGGACAGATTCACGGTGGGCGACCGGGTACTCGGACATGCGCTTGGCCTCGAACGGTCGCAGAACCGGGCAGCCGAGGGCGCGTTCCAGCACTACGTCATCCTCATGGCCCACGTGGTCTCCCCGATCCCGGATTCGCTCTCCTTCCAGCAGGCTGCGGTGCTGCCGCTTCAGCTGTCGACGGCGGCAAGCGGAATGTTCCAGCACGACGGACTCGGCCTGGACCTGCCGACCGCCGATCCTGCCGACCGCGGGGAGACGGTGCTGGTGTGGGGCGGATCGACCGGTGTGGGCAGCAACGCGATCCAGTTGGCCCGCAACGCGGGATACCGCGTGGTGGCCACCGCCTCGCCCCGCAACTTCGACTACCTGCACTCGCTGGGCGCCGCCGCCGCGATCGACCGGAACAGCTCGGAGGCAGTTGACGAACTCGTGGCGGCGATCGGCGAGGTCCCGCTCGCCGGTTCGCTCGCAATCGGCAACGGATCGCTGCCGAAGGTCATGCGCGTTGCGGCACGCGCGCCGGGGACCAAACGCGTCTCATGCGCCGCGCCCGGGCTCGTGACGCGCATGCTCGCTTTGCGTGCACCCCGCGGCGTGTATGTGAGCAGCATCTGGGGCGGTTCACTCAAGGACAACGAGGTTGGTCCCGCCATCTATACCGACTTCCTCCCCACAGCCCTCGCCACCGGTGCCTACCGCGCCGAACCAGAAGCGGAAGTCGTTGGTCACGGGCTCGAGGCCATCCCCGCGGGACTGGGACGGCTGCGCGACGGCGTCTCCGCGAAGAAGCTCGTCGTCACCGTCTGAGAGGGCGTTACTGACTTCGGCTTGTCAGGTGACGCTGGGGCGTCGATGGTCAGGCCGGCGCCGACTATGAAGCCGTCGGGGGTGCCGGGCCGGTACTGGAGTCGTTTGAGCCGGTTGCGTACGAGCCGTTCGAGCCGGTCAAGAGCGACGACGGCGAGGTTGGCCAGGCTGCGCTTGACGTGCGCCCACACCCACTCGACCGGGTTGAGGTCGGGCGAATACGCGGGCAACAGGAACACCGTCAGCCACTCACGCTCGGCGATCAGCTCACGCATGGCGTGGGAGAGGTGGGTGTTCAGCCGGTCCCAGACCAGCATGATCGGCGCCCGCACGAGCTGGTGGGCGCCGTCGATCAGCGCGATGAAGTCCCGCTCGCCCAGGCTTCGGCGCTCGCCCTTGCCCACGGGATGGGTGCGCAGGCGATGACACAGCCGGGTGCGCGAACCGGGCTGCATCGCGATCAGCCCGGCCACCGACAGCCGTCCCAAGCGGCGTCCGCTGACCGTCACGACCGGGGTGATCCCACGCCGGCCCCAGGTGCGTCCTTTGGGCGGCCTGCGGGTGAACCCGGCCTCGTCCTCGAAGCAGATGTAACCCCCGCAGGCCGCCCGGGCTCTTTTACCTCCGCCCAGGTCGCCTCCTTCCAGACGTCGACCGCCCGCTCGTCTCGCTCGGCCACCCGCCTGGCGGGCACCTGCGGGGAGAACCCGAGCCGGTGCATCAACCGCGTGGCACCCGAGACGCGGTAGGAGACGTGGAACTTCCTCCCGATCAGCGTGGCCACCCGGGCCCGGTCCACACCTGGTCCTCCACCCAGCCATGCGCAGCCGGCCCCTGCTCCAGATACGCGGCCAGTTTCTCCAGGCAGCGCGGCGACAGGCGACAACGAGTGCCGCCCGCACCACGTCAGGCCAGGGCCGCCGTCCCGCCCTCGCGCCATACCTCATGCCACTGGTAGGCCGACTTCCGGCTCACCCGCAGCCACCGCGCGACCTCCGGCGGCTTGATGTCCTGCTCGAACAACTCGGCCGCCTGCAACCGCACCGACTCCCGACGCTGACGCCCCATCGCGGTCAGCCCGCCCCCATCCGCATACCTCACACACCACGGAATACAACCGACACGCCATCCCCAGCAGGGACTTCGCGAAAGATCACCCTGCCGAGCCGAAGTCAGTAACGTCTCTGACCAGCGCAGACCCTGCACCCGCTATAACGGTCTGCACGAGAACGACATGGGCCTTCGTCACTCATGTCAGTACTGAATCGGCACCGGAGTCAGTGCCAACCACCAGGTCACCTGGCTTGTGCCGCTGACACCTAAATGACGATGTCCGACTGACACTCTCCTGCAGACCATCACTGGGCGTACAGCCGCTTGAGGCGCCGTCTCCCGCCCCATCGGCCACGCGGTCGAAGGGCTCGGGGAAGGCCCAGCAGGCGTTCCAGCGGGGTGTACAGTCCCTCGCCCAATGGGTGGAGCGGGAAGGCGCAGGCCGTCCGGTGCCGCGCGGGGCGAGCGAACAGATCGCGGTCGGCGGCGAGGCGGAGCCGGTGGTCGTGAAGCTGGGCGTATGGGTCTCGAACACCCGCGCTAGGCGGGACAAGCTCAGCGCCGAACAGCGCGCCGCCCTGGCGGCGTTGGGCGTCGACTGGGCAGGCCCGGCACCGACGGACAGAGGTTCTGAGCAGCCTGCACCGGCGGAAGCGCCCGTGCCGGAGCAGCCCGACGCGGGCGACGCAGGGGCGGACGATGAGAGCGAAGCCGAGGCGGCCCGCGGCCTGGCGCGCATGAAGCGCCTCACCGAGCTGACACGGAAGCACACCAAGGCCGAACTGCTGCGCATGGCCTACGCGGGCGGCCTGGTACGCCACAACTCCCCCGAGCAGTGGCGCAAGGACGAGATCGCCACCGCCGTCGTGGACCAGGAGCTCAGGGCCGCCGCCCAGGCCGGAGCCGACCGGCCTCCCGCCCCGCCCACGGCTGTCGTCCCGGCGAAGCGGCCGCCGGTACGGCACCACCATGACGAGTGCGACAAGGCAGTGTACGAGGGCGGCGCCTGCACCTGCGACCTGATCGAGCAGTACGGACCGCCCTCCGAACGGGACGATTACTGAGACGTCCTCCGGCCGCTCCCCCACCGGACCCCGGGCCTGTCGAGGCCCAGGGTCTCGAGCTGTGGCTCGGTCGGCGGCATCGCCCTACGCGGTCCAACCGGTGAGCTGTTGGCGATAGTCGGCGTTGAGCCGGCCAGTCTGGATGTCCCCGTCAGGGGTCAGGACGTAAGGCTGGTGCGCTCCCATGTCGGCCAACAGATCGGCGACGAGGACGTAGGCCGCGACCACGGCCTCCCGCTTGTCGGTGACGATGGCACCAAGGTCCACCGTGGTCTGTGCCGGGTTTTCCGGGAACGGCGCAACGGTGCCCTCCCTCGGGTAGGCCTCCTCTGACTCGACCAGGCGCACCGGCCCGTCGCCGCCGTCGAAGCGGTGGAGCGCAGCGGACAGCACCATGTCACCGACCGCTCCGGTCTCCGCCGCCCAGGCTGCCGCAGCCTGAACCAGAGCCACGAGATCGAGTTCAAGCCGGCGGTGATACAGCCGCTTGGGGCCGTCTTCGTTGTAGTGATCGCTCTGAAAGTTGAGGGGCAGTGCCGCGTAGAAGCTGCCGTCCTGGTGGAGCTGGCCGGTTGTCTTGCCCTCGAAGCGGGCCTGGCGGCGTCCGACCAGCGCGATGCCTTCCGGCATCGCGCTGATGGTCACTCCTTCACAGGCGAGCGTGCGGAAGCGGGCGAAGGCTGCGTCTCGGTCCGCCCGTGTGCTCAGGGGGTAGGTGCCCCGGGCGGCCGGGACCGCGGCTAGGCCGACCCAGGCAGGAGAGAAGGTCGCCCTAGGGCTGCCGCCGTGCTCGGTGCTGGTCAGATAGGCCGACAAGTAGCCAATGCCTGCGTCGGCGACCTGCTTCAGGCGGTCGACGTCGTCGGAGGCGGCCTGGAAACGGTCACGGTAGCGCTGGGCGATCTCGGATTCGGAGAGGGTGCGGGTCGTGGTGCCGTGCCGGACGTGGACCCGGAAGTGGTAGTCGTTGCCCGGGGCCGCGACGGCGTGCGGGGCCTGGGTGCTTCGGGGCACGGTGAGCAGCCAGTAGATCTTGCCTTCGTGGGCTGCGGACCTCACGGCCCGTACGCCGACGTTGGGAACGACGGGCTGGATCCAGTTCGCGAGCACCGAGCGGATCCACTCTTCACCGCGGCCCGGGACCGGGTCGAAGGGGGCCAGGTCGTGGGCGTGGTCCTGCTTGCCGTCGTCGACGCCGATGACGACCATGCCGCCGGCGGTGTTGGCCATGGCGGACACGTCCTTGGCGAGTTCCTTCTTGTCCGCGTCGGCGCCCTTGTAGAAGTCCTTCTTCCAGTCGAGGTCGACACTCTCGGGTATCCGGTTGTCGACCGCACGCTGCAGATCGTCCTCGGTGAGGTCGTCGGGGTGTCGTCCCAGGGCGGCGGTGAGTCGTGCGGGCAGAACCATCGGAACTCCAGTGTCTTCACCACATGCTGCTGACGATCGCCAGCCAGATCACGCTAAACGGGATCATCAGGCCGTCACCACGCATTTCCAGGAACCGAGCCCGCCGGATTCAACCGCGGACCCGGCGCGGCGGCCTGCCGACGCGCAATCAGAGCGAGCGGGCTCCGAACCCCGGCAGCGGCACGCACGCCTTCCCTTTTCCTCACCTTCAACTCCTTCCAGGAACATGGGCAAAAGCGGCCGCAACGGGGATGTCCGCCTGCCGACCACGGCCGGGCCACCGTGGTGACCTGCGGGTTCACGGGCTGGCGTGACAGAGGGGGTGGGTGGTTGTCGGCCGGGTTGTCGGAGGGGACGTGCGCCTGGTCTGCGGCGGTGTTGTCGTCTCGTGACCGTGGTCGGATCTTCGTGGTTAGGGCTCTGGTCGGGGCCGGCTGCTGCGGTGAGCGGTACGCGCGGCGCCCGGCAGGACGGGCGCCGCACCGTACGGAAGGCGGACCAATGGTGATGATCGGTGTGGATGTGGGTGGTGGGGACCGGCTGGCGTTGGGCGTGCTGGCGCAGTACCGAATGGCCACTGCCGAGCAGTTGCACCGGGTGATCGCTCCCTCGGTGCGGATCGAGCAGACCCGGCGGCGGCTGATCCGGCTGCGCGCCGAGGGGCTGGTTGAGCGCATCACGCTGCCGCAGGCCGGGCGGACCCGGGTGTGGTTCCCGACCTTGTACGGTGTGCGGCTCGCCTGCGAGTGGCACGAGATGCACGGGCACCGGCCCTCCAGCAGGGTGGTGTCCGATCCGACCACCGTGCAGCTGAAGGCCGGCCACGCGCTGACCGAGACCGCGCTCGTCTTCCTCGAGGACGCCCGCCGCCGCGGGGAGCTGTGCCGACCGCTGGACTGGATGACCGAGGTACACCACCCGATCGGGAACGGCGAGGCCGTCATCCCCGACGCGCTCCTGTACTACCGGCGCGGCCCCGTCGGCGGCAGCGACGGGCCGATGCTGCGGGCGTTCGTGGAGGTCGACCGGGCCACGATGGGCCCCGAGCGGCTCGCTGCCAAGCTGTCTGTGTACGAGCGTCTCTACCGCTACGTGCCCGTGGTGCCGGGGCGCCGGCCTGCCCTCCAGGAACCGGCGGTGGAAGAGTGGCGGCGGCGCCACCCGCTCTTCCCGCGCGTCCTGTTCGTCCTGTTCGTCCTGGACGGCACCGGGCCCGCCGGTGTCAAAAACCGGATCAGCGCCCTGCGTGCGGGAGCCAGACTGCTGACGTCGTCCCGCTTTATCTGCGACGTCCCCGTCTTCGCCGCGCCGCTGGCCGACGTGCTCCGCCACGGCCCCTCCGCACCCGTGTGGCGCCCCGTCCACGACCCCGACCAGCGAGTCCCCTGGACCAGCTCCGGACATCACCAGGCATGAAGCACGACCGCCTACGGAGAGGCGCCGGCCGGTGCTGACCAGCCATGGTCGGGGCCGACCACAGGCTCGGCCGTGCCCGGGTCGGCCTCTGTCCGTCTCATGGTCGGGGTAGCGCCGGCGCGTTACGCAGGTCAGCGGTCCACGGCGGGCAGGTGGGACAGGCCAGTGTCGAGCATGATGCGGTCGACGGTCTTGTGCAGGGCGCTGTCGGCGCCGATGACGGTCTCGATGCCGCCGGGCAGCAGATCGCGCGGCCGGTACCAGTCGCGCAGCTGCGTCTCGCTGACGTCATCGGCGATCGGCTTGGTGGCGTGCCGGATAAGGGTTTCGCCGAACGGCACGTCCAGGTAGAAGCCGTGGGTCGGGCCGCGGTGGTCTGCCCGCAGCGCCGCGAGCATATCGCCGTAGCGGTCGGCGGAGAGGATGCCTTCGACGACGACGTGGAATCCGGCGTCCAGGGCGTAGCGGGCGGTCAGGTCCATCAGGCCGATGTTCGCGGCGCCGGGGCGGTCCCGTTCACGGAGCACGATGCGGCGGAGGTTGTCCTGGCCGACCACAGCCAGGCCGCGGCCGAACCTCTCACGCAGGCCGGCCGCGACGGACGACTTCCCCGAGGCGCTGTTGCCTCTCAGCACCACCAGCCGGGTCTCTTCGCTGCCCACCATCACAACGGTCACGCCCCCCAAAAACTGACCATGTAGGACACGGTCTTATTGCCCGCCCTGCCACATGCGACGCGTCGTCAAAGAAGTCGCGCCCCAGGGTCAATGACGGCACGGTGCTGTCAGACCCAACCTGGTAAATGTCCGCAGAGACGATGAGTGATTGCGTTGATCTGTTCAAGCTGGTCGGTTTTGTCCTGCGGGTGCGAAGGATTCTGAAAACTGCACGTTGACATCCGTTGGAACGCCATCATGGGAGGTCCATCACCGTGCGAAAGAACAGCATCTCGTCCACATCGACCGCATGGCGCCCACGCCGTAGGCTTCTGCTCTTCGCAAGCGCACTCCTCACAGCCGGAACGCTCACGGTCGGCACGGCCAACGCCGCTCCGTCCGTGAGTCCGGGCACTCGGGCCCTCTCGGACTGCCGCGTGGGCTGGGTCTGTTTCTGGGAGTGGGAGGACTTCACAGGTGCTGCCTCCTCGGCCGTGGACCTGGGACCCGGCGAGCGGTGGAACGTACCTGCCAACCTCCGGGGCAAGATCTCCAGCGCCGCCAACAACTCCAACTGGGCCGTCTACCTCTACTCAGATCAATGCGCCACGGTGAGGCTTCCCGCGAAGTTCGTCGCTTCCGAACTGACCGCCACTCCCTGTTCTGGCGGCGGAACGTGGAACAACAAACTCGACTACATCGAGCGAGCCGGGTAGAAGCCAGCAACGCGTGGGCGCTGCTCGTCGGCTTTGCCCTGGACGCCGGACATGCCGACGTCAGCCGTTGCCGCTGGCCGACCAGACCACCGACAGCATTCGCCTCCGGTTCCACCGCACCATGACCAACCGTCGCACGCACGGGACAGTTCTGCGGGCAGTAGGAGGCAACCCCACTCCGTGGTGCACCCGCTGCCCCCCACCGCCTGTGGTGGGGGGCAGCGGCATTTCGTCGTCCGGAGCCAGGCTGTACGCCACCGTCGGCCCATGGCCATCTGCCCGTGTGCTGCCGAAGCCGCGGCCCGTGCGAAGGAGCTCCGTGACCTGGCTTTCGCACGTCCCACACCCACCGACCTCAGCGTCATGGCCGCGCGATCCGCTTTTTTGGTGACGGGCCCGCAACACCGATACCCCGCGAGCAGTCGAACTCTCCAGTGCCACGGCCTTGCGGGCAGGTACCCGCCCATACTTTCCTACTGTCCGGTATCAAGTTTCTGATGCCGGTAGTCACGGGGCGCTATGCCGTAAACGGCGCGGAAGGTCCGGGTGAAGACGGCGTGGTGGGTAAAGCCCCAGCGTGCGGCGACGCGGTGGACGGGCACGGTGGACTGGGCCCGGTCGGCGAGGTCGCGCCGGGCGCCTTCCAGACGCTGGTGGCGGATGTAGCCCATCACCGTGCTCGGTCCGCCCTCCGCCAGAGCCTTCTCCTGGAAGATCCGGTGCAGCTGGCTGACCGAGATGTGGTGGACCGCGGCCACGGCGTTTGGGGTGAGGTCGGGGTCGCCGAGGCGTTGGTGGATGAAGGAGCGCACGCGCAGGGTGAGGGTGTGGTGGCGGGTTTCCGGGGGGCGTCGAGGGTGTCGAGCTCGTGGGCGAAGAGCGTGGCGAGCAGGTCGGTCAGGACCGTCTCCAGCCGCGGCACGTCGGCGGCGGTGTAGGAACGGGTGTTCGCCGCAAGGGTCGTGAGGAAACCGGCGAACAGGGCCCCGACGCCGCCGCGCCCGTCGAGCGGGCGCCAGATGACCCGGTCCGCCATGGCCCGGGGCAACGGCAGTACGGCCTTCGGCACATCCACGCAGATGGCCTCGACACGCTCGCCGCGGCTGTCCATGCGCAACTCGAACGGCCGGGATGACTCGCCGGTGCGCAATTCGAGCGGGCCGTACACCCTGTCCCGCCCGTCAAAAGTGAGGACGGTCGTGCCCCGGGTGATCAGCGCCAGGTTGTACATTTCCGGGTCCGACTGCCGGATCATCCTCGGCGTCCTGCGTATCGTCAGGGAATCGAGCCCCGTGGTGTATAGGGACACCCTGCCCATCTCCACTATCCGCTTGTACGCCCAGAACCCCTCGTCCGCGCTGCTGACCACGGCCACCGGCGCATGCAACCTGGACAGCCCCTCCACATACGCGTCCGCCCCCATGCCTGCCGGTACATCGTCGGTATGAAACACCGTCTCAAGCATTCTCCCCCCCCAGAAGCCTCGTTCCCCCCAGCACACCATCAGGGCGGGTGGGCTGCTAGTGCGTTGTCAGCCTCGAAGCGGGACGTCGGCGGACACGCCGACGTCCGCGTGGCGCTGGGCGAAGGAACGCCGGCAGGTGCAGGGGAAGACGCGGCCCGTACGACTTCCCGGGCGCGGACCAGCTGCCCGCAGCCCGGAGCGTGCCGCGGGCACCGAGGGGACGGTCTCCCAGTAGGGGTGCCATCACAGCCGTAGGGACAGGAGCAGCAGGCGACGGCGCAGGGCGGTGATGTCGCGGGGGCGGGGCGCGGCGAGCGCCGTGTAGGTCGCGTTCCAGGCTGCTTGCGTCTGCACCAGTGTGATTGATCGAGATAGTTGTCACTGTTTTGCTGGCTGACGTGGGCCGCGGGTTATTGCTCTCGGTATCTGTCACCAGATGGCCGCTTTTGTTGTCACTACCTCGCGTTTTCCGCGCTGGACCTGTTCAAGCAGACGGGCCCAGGTTCCGTCCGCCTCCCAGCGAGCGAACCGCTCGTAGGCCGTCTGCCACGGCCCATACCGTTCCGGCAGGTCACGCCACGGAGCACCGGTCCGCAACCGCCGCAAAACCCCGTTGATGACCTGCCGGTGATCCCGCCAGTGCCGTCCACGTCCAGCTACCCCAGGCAGCAGGGGTGCTATCCGCCCCCATGCCGCATCCGTCAACCCACCTCGCCCTGCCACGACATCAATGATCAGAGTGCTCGTGCGCGGGCTCCCACCCGGGGGCCGTCACATACCGGCTCAGCCGGTATGTGGTCGGGAACGCCTGGCGCCCGCACAGCGTGTCGATCCGGATCATCGCCCCGTCGACTCCTGCCTCCCGAAGGAGGCGCAATCGCGTACGTATCTCCGCTTGGTCCCGAGTCTCCACGATCACTTCCCACTGTCCCGCGTCCGGCGCGGTGCGAGCGGCCAGCCGCTGACTCTCGGCGTCTTGCCGCCGCCTTCTCTTCCCTTGTCCTGGCACCAGCCCAGAATCACGGGCCGCTCTCGGGACGGCAAGGCAATCAGACCCGAGCATGTAGATTCCCGCTCGGTGATCTTTTGTCAGACAGGCCCTAGTCGTGGCTGACCAGGGCGGTGATGAGCTTGCGGGCCCTGGCCCTGGTCAGCCGTCTCGCGGCCGTCGCGCACCGCTGGCGGGGAGCGCGCGGGGCGATGTCGCTGTCCTTGATCACCTTGATGAACTCGGCGTCGAACCGCTCCTTGCCGAACTTCTCCGCGAGCGTGGTCAGGTACTTCACCTGTGCCTCGGTGGCCGGGTCCGTCTTCGCCTGCTTCCGCCGCTCCTGCGCGGGAGCGTAGATCTGCTTGTAGTGCTCCTTGCGGGCTGCTTCCGACTCAGCGCTGCGGCAGGTGATGTGCACGGATCGGACTGTCAGAGGGCACGTTCAGCTTGGGCCGTCCCGTGGTCGTGAATGGTCTGGGTTCTGCGTCGTAGTCGGCTTGTGCTGCTCGGATGGTCGAGGCGTGTTCGATGGTCCAGTCGTAGAGCCTTCCGAATGGTTCGAGCAGTGATTCACCGAGGGGGGTGAGGGCGTATTCGACGCCGATCGGGGATGTGGGGATGATGCGGCGGGTGATCATGCCGTTCCGCTCCAGACGTCGGAGCGTCTGGGTGAGGACACGCTGGGTCACCCCATCGAGTCGGCGCTTGATCTCGTTGAACCGGGTCGGCTGCTGGAGCACTGCGAGGGCCATCATGGACCATTTGTCGGCGATCTGATCGAGGATCGGCCGGCTGGGGCAGTCCACGGCGAACAGCACGCTCTGATCACCGTGCGCCGTGTAGGGGGTGGTATCAGTCATGTGCTCTAGGTCCTCCAAAGTGCGTTCTAGACGACGTCTTGCGTGTTAACGCAGTATGGGTATGCATCGCAAACCTACATGCTTAACACATACTTACGAAAGGCGCTCATGCCACAGTCCTGCTCGACCCTGCACGTGACCGTCGCGGACGGTGTCGCCGAGATCGTGCTCGACAATCCTCCGGTGAACGTCATCAGCGCAATGCTGATGAAGGACCTCGCCAGCGTTCTGGGAGAGCTTCGCGACGACTCGTCGGTGAAGGTGATCGTGTTCTCCTCGGCGAACCCGGAGTTCTTCCTTGCCCACGTCGACATGCACATCCTCGACGACGAAGGTCTTTTCAACGAGCTCGTTGACGCCACCCCGCAGGGGGTGAACGTGTTCCAGGCTGTCGGGGAACTGCTCCGCAATCAGCCGCAGCCGATCATCGTCAAGCTCGCTGGCAAGGCGCGAGGCGGCGGGGCGGAGTTCGTCGCGGCCGCCGACATGGTGTTCGCTGCGACCGAGACTGCCGGGCTCGGGCAGATTGAGAGCCTCATGGGTATCGTGCCCGCTGGGGGCGGGACGCAGTATCTCCTTGAGCGTGTCGGCCGTAATCGAGCTTTGGAGATCGTGCTGACCGGAGATCTCTACGACGCGACCACGGCTGCCGCATACGGGTGGGTCAACCGTGCGGTGCCCGCAGCGGAACTCGACGAGTTCGTTGCTCGCGTCGCGCGCAACATCGCCGGTCTCGCAGACAACGTCGCCCTGCGCGCGAAGGAGATCTTGGCGCCCGCTCGTCCGCTCGAGGGCTACGAGCGTGAGGAGATCGCCTGGGCCAGCTTGATCGCGGACCCGATCGCCCTCGCGCTCATGGGCAGGGCGCTGGAGCACGGCGCGCAGACCCCGGAGGGCGAGGCCGACCTGGAGCAGCTCATGCGATCCGTGACCCGCTCACGCCGCCCGTAACGGCCCAGTTCGAGCCCGGCTTCCTGCCCTTCGCCAGCACTCTGGCGTTGGGCGGTAACGGTTCCTGATCGGCGTGGAAGACCGACAGGCGGCCGGTCTTCCACGCCGATGTTTTTCTGGTGTGGCTCGGCTTAGTCGTAACCGTGGCCGTTGCGACGGGCGATGCACCACCCTGACCTGCAACACCTTGTTCTCGGTGAACAGGGCGCCGACTTTCTCCGCGCCACCGAGCTGGTGCCCGTCGAGCGCGCCGCGCTCGACCAGGGGGCGACCGTACGGCGCGGCCAGGGCTACACCTTGCGCGTCAGCGCCGTCCCGGCCGTACACCGCCAGCTCCTCGCCCGCTGCCGGCCGCTCGACGGCGGCCAGGGCGTGCCCGCGGTCCTGGCCCAGCGCAAGGCCCGCCGCGAGTACGAGAACCGGGTCAGCACGCTCACGCCCTGACCATGATCGTTCTCAGCGCCAACCGCTGTACCGATGTTCCCCGAGGCCGGGGAGGCCGCCGCCCGCGCCCGCGGCCGGGTCGGCGGACGTCCCACCGTCGCCACCGAGGAAGTCATCCGTGCGGCCCGCGACCTGCTACCCGATCCTGGCCTCTCGATCACCTCGATCGCCAAACTGCTGGGCGTCTCCCCAGGCACCCTGTACAACCACATCCCGGACCTGCGGGAACTGCGCGCCGGAGCCGTGCCCCGGCAGCTTGAAGCCCCCGCCACAGCAAGATCAATCTCAGCGGCACTTTCTGTACCGCAACTACTCATACCCGGCGGAGTTGAGATGGCGGGTGTCACCGAGGCTGACGACTTGGCGGTTGTGGAAGAAGTCGTCTTCGCGCAGTGTGGTGACTCCGTACACCGAGGCGACCTCGCAACAGTCGACCTGAAAGGGGAACACGGCGCGGAAGGCCCCGGTGGGGCCTGTGGAGGTCCACAGCCCCCGCTCTTGCCAGCCTTGCTTCAGCTCCGCCCACGCCTCGGGCTGGCGCTCCACGAACAGCAGGTGGTTAATCAGGACCTGAAAAGCTACCTCGCCCCCGAACATCCCGGGCCGGCGAAGGGTGAGGTTGAGCTGATCAATGAGGTGATCAATGAGGTGATCGTGGATCTCTTCAGGAGCGGCAAAGGGAGCAGGAAGCGTCACGCACACAGTCTCCCGCATGATGATCACCACGGACCACGTCGTCGCCCGCTCGTCCCCGGCCTCCAGGCGCTCGTGCTCGATCCCGTCCGCATCAGGGCGCCGACCCTTCGCTGTTCCAGCCTCAAGGGCCGAATCTCCAGTCCGGGACCCGGCCCTTTACGGCACTTCCTACGCGGGGTACCTCCCCTTGAGTCGGTCCCCAATGAAATCAGCCCGCAGAGACAGGTTGGTTGTCCCTGTGCTTGATGAGCATGTCCAGCATCTTGAGGAGTTCGCCTGGCGGCATCTTGCGGATCAGGTGTTGTGCGGCGAACGTGCCGTCCTCGTAGGGGAACGGTTTCGGCTGCTGGTCAGCTGAGGCGGCGGCTTCGGCTGTTGTGGCTTGTGCCGGAAGGGGAGGCGTGGCCCTCTCTGATCCGGGAGTGGGGGGCTCATCCTCTGCGATCGCTGGTGTCGGGACTGCAGGTTGATCCGCGCTGCGGCTCTGTTCTTCAGGGCAGGTGGACGCGGCAGGCTCTCGCGGTTCGTTTATTACGTCGTAATCGCCGTTGGATGTACCCGTCTCGGGACGCTCAGACATCCGAGCCGAGCTTCTGCGACTGCGCTCCTTCTTCTCCGTCTCCTTGCGGGCTCGTTCTGTCTTCAGTTCAGCGAGTGCTGCTTCTTGGCGGGCAGGCGGCTTGTTGCCGACTGCCCGCAGCAGGTCGATGGGTTCTTCGCCGATCCGGGCCTGGAGTTCGGGGGTGAGGTTGAGCAGGGCGAGGCGTTGTGAGACCCATCCCTGGGAGCGGTGGAGTCGCTTGGCCAGGACGGTCTGGCTGCCGTGGATGGTCAGGAGGCGCTGGAGGGCGCGGGCTTCGTCGACTTCTTCGAGGTCCTGCCGGTGGATGTTGGCGACGAGGGCGGATTCGAGGAGTTCCTCGGGGGTGGTGCCTTGGTCGTCGCTGACCAGGATCTTAACGGTCTCCAGTTGGGCTTCTCGGGCGGCAGCAAGGCGGCTGCTTCCGTCGATGACGACGTAGGTGGTGTCGGCTTCGAGGTCGGCTTCGCGCTCGGGATTGGCTGTGATGTAGGCGTCACGGTTCATGACCGTGATGGCCTGCTTCTGGCCGTGAGTCTTCAGGCTGCCGGCCAGGTCCGTCAGGTCGCCAAGGGTGGAGCGGGGGTTTTCCGGGTTGAGGCTGATGTGGTGCGGGGGGAGTTCGGTTGGCGGGGCGATGCCGTCGGTGGGTACTCCGGTAGCGGCGGCTACGGCTTGTCGGCGTGCGCTGACGGATCCCACCCCCCCGCCGAATCGGCCGGCGCCCAGTTGCCTTGCCTTGCTCATGCGATCTCCCTGGCCAGCGCTCGCATACCGATCGCCTGCTGTGATTTGGGGGCGTAGGACAGCAGGGGCTGCTTCACGCGGACTGCTTCTTTCTGTTCCTTGAGGTCTCCGATGAGGCCGACGACCCGCGGGTCCTTTATGTCGACCCACCCCTGCAGCGAGGACGTCGCGATGAAACCGCGTCGTGAGTCGTAGAGGTTGACGACGATCCCGAGGTAGTCGATGTCGATCTTCAGGTCGCTGCGGAGGTCGTCGACCTGTGTGGTCAGGAGCTCGTAGGCGTCGGCGGAGCTGTCCTCGGCTTGGACGACGATCAGGGCCCCGGACTGGCCGGCCTTCTCGCCATCGCGGCGGCGGCCGTAGTAAGCGGCGGCATCCATGCTGAGTCCGAGGCTCGGCGGGCAGTCGACCAGGATGACGTCGTAGTCGGCTTCGAGCGGAGCAAGGGCGCGTTCGAGGGCTGCTTCTCGTGCTCTCACGGCGGACAGACGCACGTCGAGGAGGAAGGCGTCGTTGCAGGCGGGCAGAAGATGCAGTCGGCCGCCGAACGTGTCGTCGTCGATGGAGACGATGAGGTCACCGAGATTGCCCTTGGGATCGCCCGCCATGTGGTTGGTGAGGCTGTCGCCATTCATCGGCAGTGGCGTGGCCCCAAGTTGGTTGGTGAGGTGGCATTGCGGGTCGAAGTCGACGAGCAGGACGCGCATGCCGAGGCCGGGCAGGTTTTCAATGTCGAGCGGATCGCTGACGGTTTCGGTGCCGGGTTGGCTGTCGCTCGCTCGCAGTGCCTTGGCCAGTGCCTTGGCGACTCGGACGGAGTGCAGGGCGTTGGGGTTTTCGGCGAGTGCTTCTCCGAGGCCGGCTGTGATCGCGGTTTTGCCGACGCCGCCCTTCTGGTTGCAGACGACGATGCGGCGGGTGACCTCGGGGCGTTCCACGTGTGGGGCGGGGTTGGAGTCGAGCCAGAGTTGGACGGACTGGGCCAGGCCCTGGATGAGGGAGACACGGCGGTCTGCGACGACCTGACGGAAGTCTTCCCACTGTCCGGAAGGGAGGAACGTGGAGAAGGAGTCGGCGCCGGCGGTATCGACGGGCGCCGTGGCGGAGGCCAGATTGCACCAGTCCTTGATGCCCTGTTCGACGGCGGTCTGGATCTCGGTGCCGTGTTGGGCGGCTCTGATCTTGAGGTTCTGCCGGAGCCATCCCGGCAGCTTGGAGACGACCTTCTCGCGGTCGCCGGAGGTAGCTGGAGAACTCATGGCCGACACCTTACTAACGACAGTGATCCTTTGCTTCATCGACACGTTAGTTTTCCGAAACTGTCGGGGTGTCAGGAAGCCATCTGGCCTATTACGCCGTAATAGCCTCCGTGCCCTCCTCGACGGGCAGCTGGCCATTACGGCGTAATAGGCCGGGAGGCTGAGCCCTCTGGGAGGCGCCGGAGTTGTCCGGAGACGACCACTAGAGCGGAAGGTTCTCGTGGCGAGTAGGGGCCTTCGTGGGCTTCCTGACGCCAGAGCGCACGGGACTCGACGTGGCCCAGGGTCGGAGGGTTGACGGCAGTAGGCGCAGCTGGGTCTCTTCCCGCTCCAACGCGGTGATGGAGCGGCCCGCTGCTACCGATGCGTGCGAGACCGGCTCCTGCTGGAGGGCTTGTTCGTCCAGACGGTTCAGCCTGTATCGGTTTTCCGTCAGCGGAGCAGGCTTTGGGTGAACAGGAGGATCTGGGCTCGGTCGCCGGGATTGAGGAGGATCTCCACTCCGGCGGGCGCGAGCTCGGGCAGAGTCCTTCCCAGTACGCGCTCCCAGCGGGCGGGGGCAGGCGGCGTTTGTGGAGGGCCGAAGTGACTACCGGCAGGCACAGCGTCCCGTTCGGGGCGGATAGGAGAAGTGGTTGGCCTTGCTCGTCGCAGGCGATTTCAAGAACGGTGTCGGGCAGCGGCGCGAGGAGCCGGTCTGCGGAGCCCTGGCCCTTGGTGAGGAGTCGTAGTAACGCGTGTGCCGGGTCGGTCGGCTTGGCGGCGTTGTCCGGCACATAGTGAGGATTGGGTTCGAACGGCCCGCAGCGCCCGTCTTCGTCGAGTGGCCACCCGCCGACCACCAGGTCTGTGGGCAGGTCCCGGCTTTCGGACGGTTCTTAGGGCTGTGACGCCTTGTTCCGGCAGTAGGTACCACTGTCCCTGCCGGATCGCGTCCGACAGGGGCGGGCCGCTCCCATCGGTCACGGCCACGGGGTCCTGTTGTGCGGTTCCGGGTTCGGCCCCGGTGAGTCCAGCCCACACCATGTCCTTGTCGTTCCGTGGTTCCGTCTCGTCCTCGTGGATGTCCATGAACTGCAGAATGGCCTCAGGCACGCGCCCTGACAGCCAGGCGCAGCCAGCTCTGGCCCTCGTCGGTGTCGCCATCCTCACCGTGAAGTTGGCTCAGGAGATACGCTGCCTGTGCTGACGGCGAGGAGCCGGAAGGCCCGGGGACCCGCAGCATGAAGTCATCGCCGCTGGCCGTCGGCAGGCTGCTCTCCTGTCTCGTACCGTCACCGGGTTCTTCCTGCTGGTCGAGCTTGTCGGCGGCGCGCGTGAGCCATCGCCGGGCCTGTTCGCGGTCACCGGTCGAGGCCAGCAGCTGTCCCAGACGCAGTTCACTGTCGGTGTCGCCCGAGCGTGCCGCCATGGTGAGCCAGTGTCGCGCGGCCTGCAGGTCCTGCGCTGGTGTCTCTTCCACGAGGAAGAAGCCCAGCATGGCGGCGGCCGCCGGTTCGCCGCTGTCGGCCGATGTGCGCAGCAGGGCTTGCACCAGCGAGCCCGTCGGGCGGGGCCCCAGGAAGAAGATTCCTCCCTGGCCTAGGGAGCAGGCGGAGAGCACCAGCAGGCGGGTGCCCGACAGGGGTTGCTCCAGCAATTGGGCCATGCTGAGGGTCTCGTCGTCGGCCAGGACCAGCTCGCTGAAGAGGGGACGGAGCGGGTCGGTACGGCCGTGGGTGGCCAGATGAACGACATCGGCTCCCGGGAGGGCTGCGAGAACCGCGTTGCGACGCGCGTCGGTGCCGGTGAGCAGCGTGGATCGAGTGAAGTGAAGTACCGCTCTTCCGGCCTCGCGTCGGGCCCCGGGCAACGGCTTTTCACGTATGGGCTCAGGATCGGCGACCGCAAGGATGCTGTCCGGTTCGTCGAGGCGAGGTTCGCCTGCCCTCGGCCGCTGGACGCCGCTCGCGACGGTGACCAGTACCGCGTCGAGGACATGGCGCCGTCCCTCAGGCAACGCGGGATCCGGCCACCACGCGGCGTGCAGGGGGAGCGATCCGAGACGCGTGCCGTGCGGGATCACGCAGAGCCAGGAGGTGGGCCACTTATCCAGCACCGGTTTCAGCAGGTGCTCGCCTGCCCAGCCGGCAAGTATGTCCACGGTCTGCCGGTACCAGGCGGGATCTGGTGTGGCGCCCTGGCTCAGTCCCGAGAGGCCCGCCTGGCTGATCACGTCCTCGCCGGAGACGGGGAGCCACAGGGCCTCAGTCCGGCCTGATGCGTCCGCGCCCAGAGCGAGGCCGTTCACCCCGGTCGAGGCACACAGGTGGACGACGACGCTTCCCTCGGGAGGCGGCCGCAGATCCGGACCTGCCCCGGGGCTCGGGCAAGGTCCGGATCCCACTGTTTCCAGGCTGCGTAGCGCCGTTCCCAGGTCGCCGGCGTGGGCCGCGCTGAGGGCCGCCTGGACCGCGATGACCTCGGCGTCATGAGTCCGCGCGAGACGGTCCTCAAGGCTTTCGCCAGCAGCCTCCAGCCGTGGCAGGGCCCGGCGAAGAGCGATCTGTGCCGCTTTCGACGCCTCCTCCCATGCGCCCATGCCGGCCACGCTTCGGGACCAGTCGGCGGCGGCCGCCGCGGAGCCTTCAGGGTCGTCCGGAGCGGCCCGCTCACGGATCAGGCGCAGCCCTTCCACCGAGCGCCTGTCCTGGTTGAGGAGCAGAGAGCCCAGTTGCCGGGTGCTGTCCCTGTGGTGACGTCCCCCGCTTGACAGCATGTTCCGCGCGTCGCGTGCCGCCCTCCGGCTGTGTCGCGGCAGCACGCTCGAGGACGTCCATCGCGCGCCCGAGCGCCAGCGAACGGGGCCGCAGTCGCAACTCCATCAGCAGCGCGGACGCCAGGACCAGCGCGTGGCCCGCGGCGGGTCCGACCTGTTGCGGCGTACCTGGCTGACAACGGACATCAGGCCATCCCCAGCACGACGCTACCGGCAGTGCGCGGGTTGACGAGGCCGGATCCAGGAAACGACCGCCTAGGATGCCGGGCGCCTGGTCGAGCCCGCCTCGGCCCGACCGACCACCCGCTGTGCTCTCCCCACTCACGTCGCTGTTGGCGGGGCAGGGAGTTTCCAGGGCTATTACGTCGTAATGACCTGTGCTCCGCTTCGTGTAGAGCGGGCGGCCTATTACGTCGTAATGGGCCAGGGCCGCTGGGACTCAAGCGGGGGAGCAGCATGTCCAATTTCCGATGGTTTGCCACCAGGAGCCCACCTGATGAAGAGCCCCTTCCGCCGCCGCTGCGGCCACGCGCCTGGCGCCACCTCCCCCCGAGACCAGGCCAACGTCGACGTGTACCGCACGCTACTCGCCGCCTCCACGCGGCGCGAAGCCCTGGACACCCGGCCGTAACGACACCGGCTTGGGCTGCGGAGCCGACTCCCGCTCAGAGTTCGGCTTTGGTATTCGAGCTCAACCTCCGCTGCGAGACCTCGCGATCGTCCCCCGAAGCGGCGGCTGCACCGACGGCCACCTCCTGGTCCTCCCCCGCAGCCACGTCGCCGACTTCATGACCGACCCCGTGGTCTCCGCCACGGTGCAACTGCGCGCCGCCGAACTCGCCGGACAGCTGGGCGGCCAGTGGAACTACCTCACCACCTGCGGCCCGGACGCCACCCAGATCAAGGCGTTGCTCATCCGCGGCCAAGAGGAGGGGTGGTGGCACTTCGAGGTCGCCTGTGCCACCGACGGCTGGCGCGACGCGTAGGCCGGCATCCTGTGGCTGCAGCTCACTGCGGTGCCTTCAGCACGCGGGGGAGGTGGACGTGGAGGTGCTCGACTTCGACCTCTCGGCCGCGTCCGCGAAGTGCTCGGGCAAGGACTTCAGTAAGGCCGCTGGCCCTTGTCCGGACTAAGGGGAGGCGGCCGGAGTCGAGGAGAAGTAGCCGTGGAGCCACACGAAGAACGAGTGGGCCAACCGCCACCGCTGCGGCAGTACGGGCAGCCGGCCCACCGTGATCGCGGCGCCTGCTATGAGGCCAGGTCGGTCCACAGTTCGGTGCTGTGATCCTCGATGAGAGCGCTGATCTGGGTGAGTGCGTCACAGACCGGCTGCGGGTCGAGTCGGCGTCCGTCACGCAAGCGCAGTGCGACGTGATCGTCAGCGGCCTCCTTGGCGCCGATGACGGCTTGGTAGGGAACCAGGCGGGCCTCTCGGATTCGGGCGCCCAGGCTGCCGCGGTCCGGTCCCGCGATCTGGGCACGCAGTCCCAGACGGGTACAGCGTTGGGCGAGGGTTACGGCGTTCGGCAGTTCGGTGTCGGAGATCGGGAGAATGACCAGCTGAGTGGGGGCGAGCCAGGCGGGGAAGGCCCTGCCGTGCTGTTCGATGAGGTGGGCGATGGCTCGTTCCACGCTGCCGATCATGCTGCGGTGGACCATGACCGGGCGGTGTTTGGCGCCGTCGGCGCCGATGTAGTGCAGGTCGAACTGCTCGGGCTGGTGGAAGTCGACCTGGACGGTGGACAGGGTGGATTCCCGGCCGGCGCCGTCGGTGACCTGGACGTCGATCTTGGGGCCGTAGAACGCGGCCTCTCCCTCGGCTGCCTCGTAGTGCAGGCCGCAGCAGTCGAGGACGTCGGTCAGCAGGGCGGTGGACCGTTGCCACTTCTCGGGTGCGGCAACGTACTTTCCGCTGATGCCCGGGAGGGAGAGCCGGTAGCGGGTCGGGGTGATGCCGAGCGCCTCGTACGCCTGGCGGATCATCTCCAGGGCTGCCTGCGCCTCCTCGGCGACCTGGTCCAGGGTGCAGAAGATGTGCGCGTCGTTGAGCTGGATGGCCCGCACCCGGGTCAGTCCGCCGAGCACGCCCGAGAGTTCGGAGCGGTACATGCCGCCCAGTTCGGCCATCCGCAGGGGCAGTTCGCGGTAGCTGTGGGAGCGGGAGCGGTAGATCACCGCGTGATCGGGGCACAGGCTGGGCCGAAGGACGACCTGCTCTGCGCCGAGGTCCATCGGGGGGGGAACATGTCGTCGCTGTAGTGCGCCCAGTGTCCGGAGATCTCGTACAGCTCCCGCTTGCCGAGTACCGGTGAGTACACGTGCTGGTAGCCCGCTCGCCGCTCGGCGGCGCGGATGTACTCCTCCAGGGTGTGCCTCACGGCCGCGCCGTCGGGCAGCCAGTACGGCAGGCCGGCGCCGATCAGCGGATCGGTGTCGAACAGGCCCAGTTCACGGCCGATCTTGCGGTGGTCGTGCACGGTGGTCATCGCGGTCTCCTTGCTGGTTGCGGAGCAAGTGACCGGGCGTACGACGAAGCCCCGGGGCACTTGCCCCGGGGCTTCGGATCAGATCATCTGTCAGCGCGCCGGGACACTCTCCGGCGTCGTCGTCATAGCAGCGCGCTTCATGGCGCAGACGTTACTGACCTTGAAGGCGGGTTGTCGTAGGGGCTGACTGTTGTTGATCGTCGCGGTATGCCGGTTGTATGAGGTATCCGCAGGGTGGGGGTCTGACGGCGGAGAGGCAAGCTTTCCGCGAGCGGGTCTGGATGGAAGCTGTCGGGATGTTCGCTGCCGGGCGGGGCAGTACGGAGATCGCGAAGGAGTTACGGGTCAGCGTCCGGTCCGTCCAGCGGTGGCGGCGGGCCTGGCGGGAGGCCGGCGAGGACGCGGTTCGGTCCCGTGGCCCGGCGTCCCGTCCGAAACTGGGCGAGGCACTGTTCGCCGTGCTCGAGGAGAAGCCGGCCAAAGGCCCGCTCGCTCACGGCCGGCCGGATCAGCGATGGACCCTGGCCCGCGTCAAGACACTGATCGGCCGGCGGTTCCACAAGAGCATGACGCTGTCGGGCATCTCGCAGATGCTGCGGCGGCACGGCTGGAGTCACCAGGTTCCGGCCCGTCGGGCCGTCGAGCGTGACGAGGCGGCCGTGGCCGGCTGGGCGAAGGAGGTGTGGCCGCACCTGGAACGGCCGCGGCGGCGCTCGGGGCCTGGATCGTCGACGCCGCCGACCTCCCGCACCTGGAGCAGGCGCGGATCCACGCCGGTCATCCGGGTCCGCGGCCGTTCCCAGCGCCGCTTCTCCATAGCCGCCCTGTGCTGCTACAGACCCGGCGAACGGTCCCGCCTGATCTACCGGCCCAAACGGCATACCGATCACAGGAGTGGCGGCCGCAAGAGCTTCGCCTGGACCGAGTACCGAGACCTCCTCATCGCCGCCCACCAGCAGCTCGACGGACCGATCGTCCTCATCTGGGACATCTGCACCCGGCACACCGAGCTGTGGCAGGCGGCCGGGGCGCCGGACCTGGATGCGTGGTTGGCCACGACGCGTTATGAGGCGCCGCCGCACGGCGAGCGGGACTGTCTGCTGCCCGACTGCCCGTGGTGGACGACAGGGTCCGGGTCGGTGTTGTGCCGGCGGCACTACATCCGCTGACGCAACAACGGCCATCCCGAGCTGCCCGACGACCAGTTGATCGAGTGGTTCGGGCGGCTGGAGCTGCGGCGCGACCCCTACATCAGGTTTCACGACCTGGGGCGCCAGGTCCGCCTGGAGGTGCAATTCGGGCTGCAGTGCCGGGCCGACATCCGAGACCGTCACACAGCCCCGCGCACGGTGACCCGCGCACTGAGCTGGATCCGCGAATCGGGCGTGCGCAGCCTGATGGACTGGGACGAGACGCAGTGGCCTAAGTTCTGCCGTGTCGCGCGCAAGGGCTACCAGTCGCTGTCCTACAGCTTCATCCGCGACACCCGGTTCGAGCTGCAGCGGCTGCTGATCGCCGACGATCCGTGGGCCGACCAGTTCCCGCGCGACAGCTGGGATCTGCGGCTGCTCGACCTGGCCAACGAGGACTGCTGCCGCCTGCACTTCGGCGGCATTCCCCAGCCCTGGCTGCGGGACCTGGCCAAGCGCTGGGCCCGCTGGCGGCTGACCCGCGGCAGCAACCCAGCAGGCCTGACCTTAGGCGTCCAGGCCATCACCCGGCTGGCCCGCCACTTCGCCGAAATCGATGGCGTCGATGCCGGACCGGCAGCGCTCGACCGGGCCCGCATCGAGACCTGGCTGGCCGCCCTGCAGACCGACGGGCACAGCGAGCGCAGCCGCTCGCGCACCGTCAACTGCGTCGGCGTCTTCCTGCGTGACGTCCACCGCTACGAGTGGCAACCCGACCTGGCCCGCAGCGCGTTCATCTACGACGACGCGCCCACACCGCGTGGGCTGAAGCCGCGGTTCATCCCCGAACACCTCATGCGGCAGCTGGAGGCACCCGAGGCCGTCGCGCAGTTCCCGTCCGACGACGGACGGCTGCTGCTGAAGATCCTCATGGCCTGCGGCCTGCGCACCAAGGACGCCCGCTGGCTGCCCTTCGACTGCATCGTCCGGGACGCCGAGAACAACCCCTACCTGGCCTGGCTCAACCGCAAGATCCACGACCGCCCGGCGTTCTTCCCGCTGAGCGAGGACCTCGCGGCCGAGATCGGCCGCCAGCAGCAGGCCGTCCTCGAACGCTTCCCGCAGGGCTGCAAGCGGCTCTTCCCCGCCTCGCTCAAGAACGTCGACGGCAGCAAGCCGGTCAGCGACCGCCGCATGCGCGACCACCTGGCCATCTGGCTGGAACGACTCAGCCTCACCGACGAACACGGCCAACCGGTGAAGGTCACTTTCCACCAGTTCCGACACACGCTGGCCACCAGAATGATCAACGCTGACGTTCCCCAGCCTGTGATCCAGACCCTGCTCGATCACATGTCGCCGGCCATGACCGCCGTCTACGCCAAGCTCCACGACAAGACGCTGCGGCGACACTGGGAGAACGCCCTCAAGGTCAACCACGAGGGGCAGGAGGCCGAGATCGCCGCCAACCACCCGCTCTCCGGGGCGGCCTGGGCGAAGATGAGCCTGGTCCGTGCGAAAGTGACGCTGCCCAACGGCTACTGCGGCGCCCCGGTACAGACCGACTGCGAGTACGCCAACCCCTGCCTGGACTGCCGGTTCTTCATTACCACCAGCGACTTCCTCCAACAGCACCGCCAGCAGCGGCAGGAGACCAACGAACTCATCACCCAGGCCGAGCAGGCCGGGCTCGCCCGGGTCGCGGAGAAGAACTGCCGCACCCTCGGGAAGCTCGACAAAATCATCAGTGCTCTCGAAGAGACCGCCGGGAATCAGATCGTCGTCGGCGGCCGCGTGGAGGACGTCGATGTCCCCAGCTGACAACACCACCGCGCTGGCCGAGGCCACCCGACGCCGCAGCCGGCGTGCCCGAACCAACGCCGAGAAGGCCATCTCGCTGGCCCAGCGAGATGGCAGTCACACCAGCTTCGCGGCAATCGCAAAGGAAGCAGGTGTTTCACGGTCCTGGCTCTACACACAGCAAGATCTCGTCACGGCCATCCGCCAGTTGCAGAACCGCCAGCCCTCCAGCCAGCGGACCGGACCACAGCCAGCCTCGATTACATCCATCCAGCGACGCCTGGACGTCGCGCTCGCGCGGATCAAGCAGCTACGGACTGAGAACAGCGACCTCTCCACCCGCCTGGAAACGGCCTACGGGGAGATCCGCAGGTTGCGCGGTATCTCCCACTCCGGCGGGCTCGAATCTGAGAAACAAGAGAGCAACGTCCCTTCCTGCATGCCTCGCACCAAAGCCACAAAATGACCGTCACGAGACCACGCCCCGGCTAATGCCACGGCAGCGTTGGCGTGCCGTCAGGGTCCAGCCCGTACGGCCATTTGGTAGCGATCACGGGAACTACCTTGATCTTGTCGGCATGGCCGGCGTCGGCGGCTTGTTGGAGCATGGTTTCGGCGCCCTGCATGTCTCCTGCTTCTTTCCGCATCTTGGCCAGGTAGAGCAGGGCTTCGGGATCGGCGGCGTCAGCGGCCTGCTGTGCCAAAGACTCGGCGTCCTGCATACTCCCCGCTTTCTGCCGCTTCTGGGCCAGATAGAGCAGGGCCTTGGGATCCCCGGTGTCGGTTGCTTGCTGCGTCCACGCTTGGGCGCTGTCCACGTCTCCCGCCTTTTCCCGCATGTCGGCCAGCTCAAGCATCGCGTCGATGTTGCCGGTGCTGGCGAGTCGATGACAGATGGTCTCGGCCCTCTCCACATCACCCTCGAAGTGCGATTCTTTGGCCAGGTGGAGAAGGGCGAAGGGGTAACCGGCGTCGGCGGCCTGCTGTGCCAATGCTTCAGCCTCATCCACGTGCCCCGTGGCTGCGCGTCTGAATACCAGCTCGAACCAACCAAGAGGGCGACCGTTAGCGGCTACGCGCTGGTAAATGGCCTCAGCTCCTTCCAGATCTCCCCAGTCCTCCCGCTCACGGGCCAGTAGCAGCAAGCCTGCGGGTTGGCCAGCGTCGGCAGCGCGCCCGAACAGGATTTCGGCGCCCTTTATGTCTCCCGCACGTAGCCGATTCCCACCCGCCTTGAGTATTGCGTAGGGCGGGCCGGTATCGGCGGCACGTCGGAACAGAACCTCTGCCCCCGTCATGTCTCCCGCCGCTTCCCGCATGTCACCCAGGGCAAGCAGTGCGTCAGCGTTGCCCGCGTCGGCAGCTTTGAGGAGCGAGCGTTCCGCCCCGTCACGATCCCCGGCTTTTCGTCGCAAGGAAGCGAGACGGAATAGTGCGGCGGGATGACCAGCATCGGCGGCGCGCCGACAAAGGTGGTGATGCCACTGGAGGCGATGGCGTGCTCTGGCCGCCTCGGCGAGGCCATGCAGGTCGTCAGGGTGGTTGAGATGGGTGTGAGCGGCGTGCCAAAAGGAGGCGGGTGGGCACAGGAGCCTGCGAATGGTGCGGCCATGCTGTTCCAGATAGTCCGCGAGCCGGAACACTGTCCCAACCGGTTGCGCTGGGGCCCCCGTAGAGGACGAAGCGCCCGGCGGACGAAGCGCAGGGCGGGGAATCGCGCGGCGCAGGGGGGCCTGCTTGCCATGTACAGGGTGGGCGAGTTCGGCGAACGCTGCTTCCGCCCATTCGTCCCCCCGCTGGTCGTATTCGTTCTCGCTGAAGTAATCGGTGGCTGCGTCGATGAGAAAATTGCCTGGAAGATAGAGACCGACACCGAGCCGACGCGCGTCCATCGCTGCTCCCAACAAGGCCCTGGCGGCGGGGCTGCCTTGTTCATAGCGATCGCGGAGCTGAGGGGCCCCCGCGAGGTCCTGTGCCAGTTGACCTGTGGCGTGACTGCGAGTGAGGGCATCGGCCAGCAAGTGGTCGCCAGTTTCGGCCAGGGCGACCGCAGCAGCTATTTCGGACGGGGCGAAGGTGTCAGGGACGGTCAGAGTCCGCCCCTCAAGCAACGCTCGGACCTGGCTGTACGAATCTGGTTTACGCAGGTCAGGCAGGGCTGTGTACTGGCGGGCGTACCTAGGCCACAAAGTGCCCAAGACCAGTACAGGTCCGCGTTCGGGCAGGGTGAGCAGTGTGTGGACGGCGGCCGCGATCCGCTCCCCTGTCGCTGGATCGCCGAAGTAGTGCTGAGCCTCGTTCAGCCATACCACCGTCCTCGGCACGACACGGTGCAGGTCATCTAGAGCCGCCTCCGCCCGTGTCGGGTCGGAGGGATGCCACAGCCTCCACCCCAACGCCGCAAGCGGCTGCACGGCTTGCCAGCATGCCCTGGTCTTCCCGGTCGACGAGTCACTGACCAAAACGACCAGCCGAGAACGCCCTTTCCCAGCCTCCCGCACCACCTCCGCCAGCAGACGGTCGTGCTCACGTGGGACATAACCGGGCAGGACTCGCCGCGGCGCACTCGAACCGCTACCAGGGACGGTACCTGCAGGGTGCACCTCCAGGTCGTGCGGATCCCAATCACCGATCGGCCGGCCCGGGCCCACCTCACTCCCCGCCGCCGAAGCCGAGTCTGCCTGCTCCTCCGCCGTCCGCTGCAGTTCCAGCAGCTCGGCCGTTGGCAGCCTCAATGCTCGTGCCAGGGCTGCCACCGTACGCGCCGACGGCACCGGCCCGCCGTCCTGGAACGCCCCCTGCACAGTCGTGCGCCCCAGACCCGCTCTGGCACCAAGGTCTGTCTTATTCAACCGAGCACAGATCAGTCCGTCACCGAGCCTGCCGCGCAGTTCGGTGAGCGCCGGATTCTGATCGGGCTGTCCACCGTGCACGTTCTCGCCCTCCGACCGTGAAGTGTTCGCCGGTGTTCATTTTCTCTCCGGCGGCCCACGGCGAACACCGATTACGCGAACTTCGAGCACGTCACCACCCCACTACTGACCGGGAGTTCGACGTGTTCTTCACGGCCGTACTGCTCACCATCGCTCTGGTCGTCGTGATCGCGCTGCTGGCCAGCGTCGCGGCCGCCAAACTCGCCCGCCTGGACGGCGTCGGCTACCCCGCGGCGCTGAAACAGGCAGCCGTCACGTTCGCCGCGGTCCTCACCCTGGCCGCTGCGATCACCACCGCCCTCACCAGCTTGTCCTCCTGAGTGGGTGTTCTGCGGGCCTTCGTCTGTTCTCTGCTTGAGTCGATCTCTGGGGTGGGCGGTGCCGGACCCCATCTGCACCCTCAAAGCAGACCAAGTCAATCTCGACGTCTCCCGGACGCAGAGGGAGGAAGCCTGCGCCCCTCCCTCTGCCGCGTGGAGGACATGTCTGCCAAGCAACTAACCTGGTCAAGCCGGTAAGTGCCTCTTCAGCTGGCCATAAGCTGGCCAACGAAGTCATCCGGGCGGGTACGGACTTCGACGGGACGGAGCGGTCGCCCATGCGGATAGCGGAGGCCCGCGTCACGCTCGGGGTGGTCGCCGCTCGCGAGGGTGATCTGGACACCGCACTCGCTTACGGGGAGCGGGCTCTGACGGGGGGGGGGAGCGGAAGTCGCTGCCCAGCCTCGCGATGGTGGCCGCCGACCTCGGGCAGGCCCTCCAGAGGCACTACGGACACGCCTCCGAGGCACAGGAGTTCGTCACCCATCTTCGTGAACTTCGGGGCGGCCAATGACCTTCCCGTGTAGCAGAAAAGTCACGTCGCGCTTTGCGTCTATGGAGGGTGTCGATCCGGGCTTCTCGGACGCTTCGCACATTCGCCCCCCAAATATGTCGGGACGTGCAGCTAGGCTGTGCGCAGCAGTGATCCAAAACGACGAGAACCCCGGGACCGGGCCTGGTCCACGGGGTCTCGAACGGGGCAAGGCTCCGTTGGCGACGCACCTGGTTGGGAGGTGATCGCGGGATGAAGGTTACCCGCCCGCGCGGAACTACACGCGCCGCTACGCCGTTGATCTTCTGCGATCACGTCATCCGGGTCGTGCCCGCGCATGCTGACGCCAGCCTCCGGATTCAGGGGGCTGGGATGACCTAGCCGGCCATCGACCGCACGCGCCAAGAACGAGATGGACTAGCCATCCCCTTCGGCCGCGCGCGGCCCGTCTACCGCCTGGATTACCAGAGCGGTCCGCTCAGATCCCGGTTCACCCCGGTCCTGAGCTGCGGCTCATCAAGCCGCTCATTTCAACCGGCCCTTCATCAGGGCCATGTAGTACCCGCGGACCCCGGCCAAGGGGCTTCGCGGTCACCCAGCACCGAGGTGCTGCGCATTACCCGTTCCGAGGGCCCGGCCAAGGGCTTTCGGAACACCAGCACCAAGTCCACCGAAACGAAAAGAAAGAAAGGACATCCGCCTCTGGTCTTCGTACTGAGCCCTCTCCTCCCGGAGAGGGCAACCGCCATCTCCATCGGTCGCTCCGCCCTTGTTGCGGGTGGGGTGCGGCCATGAATCTGAACGGTGCTGTCGTCATGATGCCTGATCTGGCGTCCCCCTGCCAGCGCGAGTCTGGCTGTTTCACGTCGTTTGTGGTAGTTCCGGCTTCCCGCGCGACGAGATTCACTCGCCCCATTTCACCGCTTCGAGGCTTTCGCCCAGAAAAATCGTTGGCCATAGGTTTCACTGACTGGGCCGGTTTGGCGTCCAGCGCGCGTGAGGGGACCGGCACGACTGCCCAGGTTGGCGCGTACGCCAGCTCGGCGATGAAGCTATCGAAAGTGACCGCCCCTGACCGCCGTACGGATGCCGCCGTGTCCGCGGGCCGTCCGACCCCGGGAGTCCCGGAGGTAACGTCGGCCGCCGCGCTGATCCACCCCGTCCGGGAAATCATCGGCACCTCCGTCAACGACGTCCTTGAGGGGGCCGTCCCGTGTGGCGGGACGCGATCTGAAGTTCCTGCCCGCCGGGCGGGAGGGATCGGGGTCCTCGCCGGTTCCCGGGCTCTGTCCACGGGCGATCCCCGCGAGGCTGCCGGGATGGTCTCTATCTCGTGTGTCCGGGCGGTCCGGTGAGCACCGCGGCAGCATCCTCGGCTGCCACGCTGGACCACTCTCTGTGGGAGGGCGTCGACATCCCAGTCGACGGACCTCGGCTTCCCCGGCAGCGGAACGTACTGCGGTCGGTGCCGACTTCCGGGAAGCCGGACGGCGAGGGCCCGGAGGATCCGCTGCGCCTCGGGCGGACGATGCGGCTGCGGCTGCGGAACGCGGTTCAGGCGCTGCTGGCGGATCCGTCGATCGCCGGGTTGAAGGACGCGCCGAAGCTGGCGGCCGTGGTGCTGTACGCGAAGTCGCGGGCGCCGAAGGGTGAGAAGAAGGACCTCCAGACCTCCATCTGGGGTGCGGAGCTCGGCCGGTGGATGGGTGTGAAGGAGTCGACGGTCCACCACAAGGTGCTGCCCGTGCTCCGCGGTACGGACGCTCTGCACACCGATGTGGTGCGGGACGGGCAGGGGCACCCGACCGGGCTGGACTGCCTGGTCATGCCGCTGTGGCGCGCTCACCACGGCGGGGGAGCGGGGCACCCGCTGGCCCTGACGAAGGCGGAGCTCGCGACGCTGCTGCACCTGTGCGAGGCGCTGTTCGGGCACGGCTGGGCGCCGGAGGACAAGGAGCCGACGCCGCCGGGGCTGCTCGCCGGCCGTACGGGCAAGGGCGCGGCGACCGACCGGCTCGGGCTGCTGCTGATGGTGCTGAACACCCGGGCGTCGGGCTGGCTGCAGCTGGTCGGCGGCTCGGTGAGGAAGCGCGAGGGGCGCGGGGCGGCGACGCTGGCCCGGCTGCTGGGCTGCTCGCCCGCGGGGGCCCGTAAGGTGCTGGCCCGGCTGACGGAGGCCGGTGTCGTGGCGCGGCAGCACCGGGAGACGTCGACGCGGATGCGCGGCCGGGCCCGGGTCATGCTGCTGCCGGTCGCCCACGCGTACGGCCGCGCCCTGGCCCCTGTGGAGGCTGTTTCGGCGGCTGGAGCGGTGTTTTCGGCGCGTCCTGATGGTGCGTGCGGAGATCATGCTCCGGCCGGTGCGGCTGGTGCCCTTGGTACATCTGGGATCGGCGGTGCTGAGGGCCCCGGGGATGCGGCGGATCAGGAGCGTCCCAATGGTGCAGAGTTCCACGCAGACCACGCTTCTGGGGTTACTCCGGTAGTTCTTCCGCAGCTTGATGGTGGTTTTTCCGGCGAACGCCGTGGGGCTGAAGGCCGTCGGCCGGAACGCGTGTGCGCGGGCGAGGACCAGCCCGCCGACGGCGAGGACCGCGTTGCCGGGACCGGGTCGTCGGTGGCGGAGGACGGCCCGCTCCGCGGGGAAAAACCGAAGGAGTCCCCGGTCGATGAGCGGGTGGGGCAGCGCGCTGCCGGGGCTCGGTCCGGTGGGCGGCCGAAGGCCGTGGGCTGGGACAAGGCGCAGCAGCGGCGGAGGGTGGGCCCTCCGGATGGTCCTCGTCTGCGGGTGGCCCTGGAGCCGGCCTCGTGGCTGTGGGAGCGGCTGTCCGGATGGCAGCAGGACAAGGTGGAGGAGGCCGCGAAGACGGAGTTGGCCCGCCTGGAGGGGCTGCTCGCGCTGCCGGGTGGCGCGCCGCGGCTGCTGGCCGACCGGCTCTCCGACCGTCTGGCGGAGACCGGCGGCGAGGCCCTGGTCACTGGCCCGTACGGGTGGCTGATTCGGCGGGGTCTGGTCCAGCGGCCGTCCTGCTCGGACCGGCGGTGCGATGACGGGATCCGGCTGGACACCGGGGGCGAGTGCGAGAACTGCGCCAACGTGATTCACATCCGTCGTGCGCGCCGGGCCCGGATCGGCGCGGAGATCGACCGGAAGCTGCCCGGCCTCGGTGACGACGAACGTCGGCGCGTCCTCGAGGAGCGGCTGCGCGAGCAGGCGGCCATCGAGGCGGAGGACTACGTGTGGCGCCGTGAGCAGGCCCGCGCGGAGCAGGCCCGGCGCGATGAGGCCCGTGCGGCAGCAGCGGATCGGGCGGAGCGCGAGCGCGAGGCCGCAGCGGCTGCCGACGTGGTCCGCCAGGCGCTGCGTTGCGAGGACTGCGGGCAGGAGCGGGCGGCCGGGCTGTGTGAGGCGTGCGGCTACCGGCGCCGGACCGAGGCCCTGATCGTGGAGGCCGGGCTGGTCACGGCCACCTGGTCCGCCGACGTCACCCACCCGGGCGACGTCGCCGCCGTCACCGCCGATGTGCGGGCGTCGATGGAGCGCGAGATCGCTGCTGTCCGCGCCGACTACCTGCGCGCCATGGACCCGGCCGACCAGGACAGCACCGCGGCGAGCACCGCGTCCGTCCTCGCCTACGGAGCCCTCCACACCGCCCAGCAAGCCCTCCCGGAGTACCAGCGCAACGCCCTGGCAGTGCTGGGCCGGAGCGAGGAGGCCGAAGCCGAGGCCCGGCGGGCATACAAGACCGAACAGGGCCGGCACTGGTTCAAGCACAACCCGAACGGCGCGGACGCCATCGCCGCCGCGACGAAGGCCGCCGACGCAGCCCGGGAACGCGCCGCGAAGTACCTGCTGACGGTGCGCCTGGAGCAGCTGCGCGAACAGGCCGCAGTCCATGTCGAGACGGCTGTGTCCGTGCCGTGGACGGACCGGCTGTCCGAGCTCGCGGCGCGCCCGCTGGACGCCGACGTCACCGGGGCGGTGATCGCATGACCACCAAGTCGGAGCTGAGCCGCGTGGACCTCGCGCGCCAGGCCCTGGCCACGGCCAGGGAAGCGGCGAGGTCGCCGAATTCCTCCGCACCACCGAGCTGGAGCCGGCCGAGCGGGCCGTGCTCGACCAGGGGGTGACCGTGCGGCGCGGCCACGGCTACACCCTGCGCGTCACCGCCGTCACGGCCGTCACCGCCGTGCACCACGGGCTCCTCGCCCGCTGCCAGCTCCTCGACCCACCTCGGACACCCCAGTGATCCCGGCACAGCGCAAGGCCCGCCGCGAGTACGAGAACCGCGTCGACGCCCTCGGCCAGTGATTGCACTGCCCGGAGCCCCACGCGCCGTACGGACTGCTGGCCCCGACCTCCCGGCGTACTGTGGGAACGTGTCCGTGACCAGGCGACGGCGGTGACTGGGCCGGTCCGGCGACTACGCTCCGCACATGACTGATGACATGAGCCGCCGTGCCGTAGAGAACGTTGACACCCGCCCGAAGCATGTAGAGCCGCAGCAGAGTGACGAGGTCGAGGCCTCGCACTTCCAGCGGCGTATCCGTGCGTCCCTGTCGCGGCCGCCGTTCTCGCTGCCGCCGCTGATGACCGCCACCGACGTCCGAGCCGCCGAGGAGTCCGGGACACTGCCGGGGTGATGATGGCTTCCTCATCTCCCTCCGCGCTCGCGGCGGAGCCAGCCACCACACCGCCCTCCGTGTTGCCGACGAAGTCGACACTCTCCCCGCCATGCTCCGCAAAGCCCTCACCAGCCCATACGCGCGGCAGCGGCTCTCCCGCTTCCTGGCAGCCCGGTCCTATCCCACTCTCACCGAGGCAGCCCGAGATCTCGGCATCCATCAGTCCGCCCTGGTGACCCAGATCAACCGCCTCGAAGCGGACCTCGGACAGCCTCTCTTCGAACGAGCCGAACGCGGCACGGCCATGAAGCTGACCCGATTCGGTAAACGCGTCGTCGCAGCCGCCCAGAAGATCTCGGCTGAAGGCAGGCGCAAGGCCACGAGATGATCGCTTCATGACTGAGATCGTTCTGATGTCCGACCCGAAGGTCGCAGCCGTGCCTGTCCACGAGTGCGGTGAACGGCTCGTAGATGTGCGACGACGCAGCCCCCTTCTGGTCGACGAGCGGAAGGGGCAGGACTCCGCCGGTGCCTTCGCCCACATGCGGGAAGGGGTGCTCGATCGACTCCTCAAAGCACAGGCACAGCTGCCTCAAGGAATGCGGCTGCTGTTCGTCGAGGGATACCGCCCGCCGTCCCTTCAACGTCGCTACTTCGACGAATACGCAGCCCAACTGCGCGCGGAACACCCGGAATGGGCTGCTGAGCAGGTCCGCTCGGCAGCCAGCCGCTACGTGTCCCCGCCCGAGATCGCACCGCACAGCGCAGGCGCAGCCGTTGACCTGACGCTCGCAGATGCCGACGGCCGTGAACTCGACATGGGCACCCGCATGAATGCGACCCCCGAGGAGAGTGCGGGAGCCTGTTACACGCAGGCCGACAACATCAGCATCGAGGCTCGCTCCCATCGGGACATCCTGAGTGCTGCGCTCATCGCTGCCGGTCTCGTCAACTACCCCACAGAGTGGTGGCACTGGTCATACGGCGACCGCTACTGGGCTTTAACAACCGGAGCGGCTGCTGCCCCCTACGGCCCCATGGACCTGGGCTGATGACCGTCATCCTGACTGCGGACCCGACCTTCACTGCCCCCGCCTTGAAGCTGCGGCCGTGGAAGAGCGAAGACGCGGACGCCCTCGTGAGGGCCCACCATGACCCGGAAATGCGCCGCTGGCTCACCACCACGGTGACCAGCGTTGAGGACGCCCGCCGATGGATCCATGAACAGAACGAAGGATGGTCCAGCGGCGAACGGTTCAGCTTCGCCGTGCTGGAGCACGAGCCCAAGCAACGCGACACCGACCCGCCGATAGCCCAGGCAGTGCTCAAGCCGGTGACCGACAACGGCATCCCCGCAGCAGAGGTCGGCTACTGGGTATCGGCAGCAGCCAGAGGTCGGGGCATTGCTCCGCGAACGCTCGAAGCCGTCTCCCGATGGGCGCTCGGCCCGCAGAGCCCCCTGCCTTTCGAACGTCTCGACCTCATCCACGCACTGGGCAACCGCGCATCCTGCCGGGTGGCAGAAAAGTGCAACTACGTCCTGAGCTCCGTACTCCCGCCGCAGCCACCCACCTTCCCCACCGAAGGCCACCTGCATGTCCGAACGAGTAGCACCTCGGGCGCAGTGCCAGGTTCCGCAGTTGCGAAGGCGGACGAAACGACCTTCAGGCGCTCAAGGAAATGACAACGCTCTGAGACCAACGCCATGTCAATGGGCATGAGACAGCGAGGGACATCGCTGGTGCGAGCCGGCGGGACCGTCCTGGAGAAGTTCGACGGACACCATGTTCTGATGGCCGACCCGGAGGGTAACGAGTTCTGCGTCTGCGCAGCCTCTGCGTGATGGTTCAACAGGAACGAAGGCCCCGCCCCCAACCAGACAACGCCGACTGGTCACATGATCCGCCGGACAGGCCCTAGTCTTCTGAGTCAGGAATTCTGTTCAGATATGAAGCGAGGCGTTCGAGGATCTCGTCCGCGGTCTTGGTCCAGATGTAGGGCCTGGGGTCGGTGTTCCAGGCTGCGATCCAGGTCCGGATGTCCTTCTCCAGGGCTTGGACGGATCTGTGGGCGCCTCGCCGTATCTGTTTGTTCGTCAGCTCGGCGAACCATCGCTCCACGAGGTTGAGCCAGGACGATCCCGTCGGTGTGAAGTGCAGATGGAACCGCGGGTGGGCCAGTAGCCAGGTCTTGACGGCCGGGGTTTTGTGGGTGGCGTAGTTGTCCAGCACCAGGTGGATGCCGAGGCCGTCCGGCACTTCCTGGTCGAGCTTGACGAGGAACTTCTTGAACTCCTCGGCGCGGTGGCGGCGGTGCAGGGAGCCGATGACCTTGCCGGTGGCGACCTCCAGGGCCGCGAAGAGGGTGGTGGTGCCGGCTACGGGGCGAACGCCGGCTTCCGCTGCGGCCTGGAAAACCGCGGCCTGGCCTACGCGCTGCAGGCCAAGGGCGACATGACCGCCCACGCCGAGCCGGCCGTGCCGCACCAGCCGCCCTACAGCGGGCGCGGACCGCGTCCGCTGCCCCGCTACCGCACCCGCCCGGTCAGCCTGCGTGAACACGTCCTGGCCGCAGGACGCGACACGGCAGTCGCGGTCACCTGGCGCAAAGGCTCGAAAGCTGCCATGTCCGCCCGCTTCGTCTTCCTGCGTGTCCGCCTCACCGGCCGCCGCCCGAAACCCGCCCCGGACGGTGTCATCGCACCGCGGTGGCTGATCGCCCAATGGCCCGAAGGGCAGAACGAACCGGTCAAGTACTGGATCTCCAACCTCCCGGCCGACATCCCCGCCCGTGACCTGGTCCGGCTCGCGAAACTGCGCCGGCGCATCGAGCACGACTACCGCGAGCTGAAGACCACCCTGGGACTCGACCACTTCGAGGGCCGCTCATTCACCGGCCGGCACCGCCACGTCACCCTCGTCACCGCCGCCCACCTCTTCCTGACCGAACAGAGGTCCTGCCCAAAAGCCCCTGCCAGGGCCTGACCCTCTACCAGGCCCTGACCCTCCTCCAACACCTGTTAGCCACCTGGACCGGGACCTGCCCCACCTGCCGACAACCCACCCCATGACAGCCCTACGACACCACCTAACAAAGCCCTACTAGAAGGCCGTGCTCGGCCCCGGCGCCACGATCGCCGGGCCGGCCGCCGACGAACTGCGCAACGGCTCACTGCCGGACACCGCGGTCGACTGGCTCACGACGAACTTCTTCAAGACCGAACGCGAACTCGGCCGCTGCCTCCGTCTCCCCGCCGAAGGCCCCTGCGAGTGCGACCTCCACCTGACCTGCGCGAAGTTCGTCACCACGCCCGAGTACGCACCACGTCTGCGGGCCCGACGCGAAGTCGAGCAGACTCTCGCTATCGACGCCGCCCAACGCGGCTGGGACCGCGAGGTCGAACGACACCGGTGCACCAGCGACCGCATCGACAAGCTTCTCGCGGGCCTCGGGCAACCCGCCCATCCGGAAGAGGAAGCCGAGAACACCAGCCCGTGACTGCTACCTGGGGGTTATCGGACCGGTCCTCGCTCATCGACAAGCACCGTGGGCGGAGACAAGAACACGTCAGCTTCCACCGGGCCGTAAGCGATATTGAAGGTGTCGAGCCAGTACGACCAGCCCCGCACCCCCGCCGCACTGCTGAAACGGTAGTTGAGCTGCCAGCGGACCCACTGTCCGGGAACAAGCCGTACGGCCGGGGGCCGTCGTGGCCGAGGAGGTATGGCAAAGAGGGGCTGGACCCGGGGAAGGACTCGCAACCGGCCGTTGTCCTCCCGGAGCTGGACGTCGACCTTGCGCAGGTCTTCCTGGCCGTCGAAGGGGTCGAAGCCGTCGCTCTCATGCATACGGACCACGTGCGCGACCGCGGGCGACATAGGCGGTACGCGAAAGCCGACCGGGACGGCGTTCCTGCGAGCCGCGGCCTCCCCTCCACGAGACTGCTTCGTCCACGACGTCCGTATCCATTGAACGTTGACCTCCACAACGCTTCCCCCCTGCCACCTCGTCGGAAGCCTCACCCTATGTCCGCACGGCCTGACAACACCTCAGAGGAAGATCAACTTGAACTGTCCACATAAACTCGGACATGGCGTTCGGCCTGTTCAAGATCCTCGGCTACAACTTCTCCCCGCGGTTCAAGGACCTGGACGACCAAGGGTTCTGGCGGGCGGAGATGGACGGGATCGAGACCGGCACCTACGGTGCCCTGGGCGACCTCGCCCGCACCAACAAGGTGAACCTGAAGAAGGTGACCACGCAGTGGGAGGACATGCTGAAGGTGGCCGGCTCGCTGGTCACCAACCAGGTGCGGGCCTATGACCTGCTACGGATGTTCGGCAACCATGGACGGCCCACGCCGCTGGGGCAGGCGTTCGCCGAGTACGGGCGCATCGCCAAAACCCTGCACCTGCTCCAGGTCGTCGACCCGGTCGATGACACCTACCGGCGGCAGATGGGCAAGCAGCTGTCCGTCCAGGAGTCCCGCCACACCCTCGCCCGGGACATCTGCCACGGCAAGCGGGGCACCATCCACCAGGCATACCGGGACGGAATGGAAGATCAGCTAGGGCTAGGGTCTCTGGGACTGGTATTGAACGCCGTCGTGCTCTGGACAACGAAGTACATCGGCGCCGCGGTCGCCCAGCTGCGGGCCGAGGGCCACGAGATCCGGGACGAGGACATCGCGCGGCTCTCCCCGCTCAAGCACAAGAACCTCAACGTGCTGGGCCGCTACAGCTTCACCGCCTCCGTCCCCGACGATGGGAGCCTGCGCCCGCTGCGCGACCCGGACGCCCTCGGGCTGGACGACGACGAGGACGAGGGCTGATCCGCACCCGAAGCGTTGGGCCGTTCGTCGTACCCATGCAGGCCGGGCGCGTCGTCCGGCACCCCCGCGGCGAGAGGACCACGAACATGACCACGATCGGTTGGTTCGTCGTTCGTTAACGGCACCCCTGGCGAGGGTCACGGAGCAGAACGAACTGAATGACGTTGGGGAATAGGCTCAACGCAGTTCAGACGCCTGTTGCCTGAGGGCGGCGACAGCCGCGTCAGCTTCCGCTGAGCGCTGTTCGTTTGTCACGGCGAGGGTTGCGCGTCCCTGCCAGTGGCGGTCCTCGACCCGGACGATTCTCACGCCGGCTGGAGCGGAGGGGACCGCCATGCCCGGCAGCAGACAGACCCCGAGGCCCGCAGCCACCATTCCCAGGCGCGTGGACCATTCGCGCGCCTGATGGGTGACCGTTGGCCGAACGAGGGTGGGCCAGGCGCCGTAGTACGGGGTGTCGCCGGTAGCGTTTTCGACGATCCAACTGTCGTGGCGCAGTTCGTCGGCCCTCACCGTGTGCCGGGTGGCCAATGGGTGATGCCGGGGTAGGGCGACGCGTAGATCGTCTTCCAGGAGCGTTTCCTGGCGCAGCCCGTCGAGGTCACGCTCCTGTGGCCCGGCGCACACGCCCACGACGGCAATGTCCAGACGGTGGGAACGTAGCTGCCGCAAAAGGCCGGGGGTTGAATCCCCCACGAAACCGACAGTCACATGGGGGTGTTCGTCCGCCAGCTGCGCGAGGGCACGGGGAGCCAGCGCTACAGCCGCAGCCGGGGTGGCGCCGACTGTGACACAGCCCGTGATGTGCTGACTCAGTGCGCTGACCTCACGGACGGCGGCGTCGATGCCTGACAGCACGTCGGCCGCGTGCCGTGCGAACGCCACACCAGCCTGCGTGGGTGCCACCCCGCGCGCCCTCCTCTCGAAAAGGGCCGCACCCACGGCGGACTCGACAACTTTCACCTGCCGGGACACAGCCGATTGCGTGTAGCCGAGGGAAGCTGCTGCCTCGCTGAAGGACCCCGTCGCAGCGACTTCGCGCACTACCCGCAGCCCAACGAGAGTCACATCCGCCATAGCCCTCACCCTACAGCCGAGGTATTCCCAAAAGGCATACCTGGAGTGTTCAATCATCATTTGTGCGCGCATCTGCGGTCGTGCACGCTGGGTGGCACACACTCGCCACCAACCACATGAAGTCGGAGACACGTGATGGACGACGTACAGAAGAGGGCAATCGTCGAACACTTTCTGGGCCTCTATGCCAAGGGCCGGTGGGGAGCGGCCGACAACACGGAAGCGCTGGAGGAGCTCCTGAACTGTCTCACTGATGACGTTGAATGGTGGATGAGCGGGGCTCCGGGAGACGGCTACGTCACCAAGGAGCAGTTCCGCGCCATGCTCAAGCCGCTCGACTCGGTCACGGGCGGCCCGCTGGTCATAACGCCGACCGCGTGGACCATCCAAGGTGCTCGGGTCGCCGTGGAGGCGTACTCGACAATGAAACTGAAGAACAGGCGCGATTACCGCAACCACTATCACTTCCTCTTCGAGATCAGTGGAGGAAAGATCAGCACATATCATGAGCACCACGACACGGCGCATGTGAACAGCACCATGTGGGCGGGCTGACGCTTCATCACCCGGTGCGTCCGTCTGCTCCGGCCGCCCCCTACGGTGTGCCGTCGAGTCCGGAATCTGCGCCGTTGAGGTTGCCGACCTTGCGGCGGTAGCGGCCCTGGGCGGCCTGCTCGGACTCGACGCCGAGCGCGGCAGCGATTTTCTTGAACGTCAGCAGCGTCTTGCCCGTGCGGGTACTGGCCGTACGGGCGACCAGCAGCAGGGCGCCCTCCAGGCCCTCCAGGTCATCGCGGGCGACCTGGAGCAGCGCGACGACCGACCCCATGCGGCTACGGTCCTGGATCTCCTGCGCGGCGTCGGCGTAGCCCGCCAAGAGACAGGCGAGTAGCCCGGCCTGGTCCTCGTCCATCACATACGCGCACGCGGTAGTCGTCCTCGTCACTCAGCATCACGGTGACGCCGAACCGGGGGAAGGAAAAGTCCACCGCAGTCCGGATCGGCCGCACCAGCTCGCCGCGCACGAGCGGCATCATCAGCGGACGCGGCACGACCCCCTCGCCCAGCGAGACGGCCGACGCCCCCTTCGCGACGCCGACCAGTCCGTTCCACATCCGTGCTTCCACGGGAGCCCCCTGCCGTCAGGTGATCCGGTCACCGCACCCTGCCACGGTGGCTGTGACCGTGTCAGCGGGATCATCAGCCAGCCTCGACGGCGTATGCCAGGGGAGGGCGCGGGTGCGCGGGTGTCGCCAGCCGCGCTCCTTCCTCATTGGTGCGCCCGTGCGGGGTTCGCTGACAGGTACGGCATGCACTCACTCGTTGTGATGGCCCCTGCCTGATCATGCCCGCGCGGTCTGGGGCGGCCGTGAGACTCGCTCCGTGGCCGATACCGGAGACAACACCCCCGAACGCCTCGCCGGGGACGGCAGGGCGAAGCCCCGCACCGGCGGGACGGCCAGGGCTCGCGGGAGCCGGCTTTGGCTGTGGCGGTGGGTACTCGCCCCCGGAACGAGCTGGCGGGCCCGTCGGCTGGCAGCGTCGTTCGGGCCGGGCATGGACGCCGATACCGCGTGGACGCTGGCCCGCCTCGAACGCCATCCCGATGAACGCCCTCATGCCCTGCGCCGGCTGAACGGCGACGGCGGCAACGCCGCGGCGGAAAACCGTACGCCGTGAACGCCACCGCTGGAACACCCATGGTCAGGAGACGGTCTCGGCCTCGTCGGCCTGCCGGGCGATCCTCTTCGTCTCCATCTCCAGCTCGTACCGGTCGATCCCGGCCTCTGCCGCATGCGCGGTCACGGCCACCTGCACCTCGTCGGCCGCATCCCGCCACGGCCGCCACCCCTCCGGGGTGTACGCCTCACGCGTCGCTACCCGGCGCGCCGCGTTCGACACGCGCTGGAGCTCGATCAGACGGTCAGGCACCTCGGGTCTCTTACTCTTTCGCCACGGGCGGATCGTACGCTCCGGGCCGGAGCCGCCGACATCGACGCGGTCGTCCCCGCCCACCCCAACTCGACGCCCCTCTGGTCGAGGTGTTCTGCGACTGCGACACCAGACGTGTCGCTGAGCGGTTCCGGACACGCAAACGCCACCCAGGACACCTCGATCAGGACCTCACCCGCGAGGAGATCAACGACCGCGTCGCCGCCTGGGCCGCCCACCCAGGACCTCTTGGACTGGGCAGACGCCCCCTGATCATCGACACCTCCCAGACCGTCGACATCACCACCCTCGCCAAAGAGGTCGCCGCCCTCGTCGCCGGCACTCAACGATGAACTGAAGGCAGCACCACGGCCCGAACGGGACAGGTAAACCCGTCACTTCCCACCCCGGCGAACCTATGCGGTCACAGCACTAGCGGTGGCTCCGTGACTCCTCGGCGGCCTCAGGAGTTCCAGCCGCTCCCTCGACGGCCTCTCCGGAAGGCGGAAAGGCGTCGCGCAGACGTTGCAGGGCCGCCGTCACGACGGCACGGACGTCCGCCTCGTGCAACGGGGCGGAGAACAGCGCCGAACTGAACGAGAAGCCCTCGACCAGGGCGAACAGCAGGAGCGCCTCGCGGTGCAGCGCCTCCTCGTCGATCGCGCGGTCGGCCAGCGCGTCGCGCAGCAACGAGCGGATGACCTCCGCGCCCGCGAGGGACGTGGCAGCGATGTCAGCCGCGAGCTCCGCGTCCGTGCGCGCCATGACACGGTATTCGACGAGAGCGATGTTCTCCCGGCGCTCCTGCTCGCTGGTCGGAGCGGTGAATGCGATCACATCCACGATCCGTGCGACCGGGTCGTCGGACATCGTCGCGGCGCGGCGCGCGGCGCGCTGCATGAGGACGCCCAACGTGAAGCGCATGACCTCGCGGACGGTGTCGCCGAAGTAGTGTCGGATGCTCCCGATGGCCAGGCCGGTGCGTGCGGAGATCCGGGCGAGAGTCACCGAGCGGATCCCGTGCGCGGCGATCTCCTCGATCACGGCGTCGGCGACCTGCTCTCGGCGGACATCCGGGTTGGCTCTCTTGGACATGACCCCATCCTAGTCATTCTTTGGCATGCCCGTGCTACTTTATCTAGCACGGGCATGCTAGAAAGGCGTCGTGGCGGTGCTCTGCCCCGTCACGACCCCGGACAGGGGAGACATGAACGACCGGCACGATCCCTGGACCGGTGCGGCGCGGAAGGATCCTTACGGCTTCGACGGGCTCGACGGCGATGCGGAAGCGTGGTCGACGCCCGCTCCGGAGCCGGGCTCACCGTTGCCACCGTTCCGCCCCTCCTTCTCACTGCAGCGCACACGATTCGCGATCGGCCTCCCCGATGCGTCGACGGCGACGGTCGATGTCGATCACATGTCGGGCCGGGCCTCGCTCTACCGGGACGACCGGCACGTGCAGAGCTCCGACATGCCGGTACGGTTCGCGCTCGGAGCGGACAGCATCGAGGTCGCGGCCAGCAGGTACGGCATGCGGCGGATTCACCTGATCAGCGCGGACGACAGCCGACGACGTCTCGATCCCGCGCCGGGGACGCCCGAGCACTGGCGCGCCCAGCTCTCCCGCCGGCACCCCGGGGTCGGGCGCGCCCTCGCTGCCTGTGCCGTCATCGTGCTGATGATGAATCTGCTGATCCTCGCCCCGCAGCTGCTCGATCTGGTTACCCACCTGCCGCTCTGGGCTGATCGCTTCACCCCGTTCGCCTCGCCCATCGACCTGTCGGCATGGGGGAACACGGTTCTCACCATCACGGCCGGTCTCGCGGGGATCGAACGAGCACTCACCTTCCGCCGTCACCGGCTCCTGGACGCCGGGACCGACGGGATCGAGAGCTAACACCCCCGCACTGACCGGTCACGTTGCCGCCCTGTCTGCCACCTCAGCGCCCCGACCGAGAACAGTCCGTCAACCAGCGCCGCACCCTCGCGCACGGCCGCGGCTCGACACAGGAGAAACGCATGCGCTCAGACCCTCGATCCCGATACCGCGAAACCGTGCTCGGCGCGGCCGCGACGGCTTTCCTCCTCCTGCTCGCCGGATGCGCGCCCGCCGCTCCTCCACCGGGCCCCGGCGCGGATGCGGGCCTCGGCGCCTATCTTGGGCAAGAGCTCGACTGGGTCGGGTGCGAGGACACCGCGACGAGCGCGACGGACGCCGAGCTGTTCGCGAACCCGGCGCTCGAGTGCGCCTCGGTCGAGGTACCGCTCGACTACGACAAGCCGGAGGGCGAGAGGGCGCGCATCGCGCTCATGCGCCTCCCCGCCGCGGGTGAGGCCGAGGGTTCGCTGCTGCTGAACCCGGGCGGACCCGGAGGATCCGGCACCGACCTCGTCGCGTCCACCCTGCCACTGTGGCAGAAAAGCCCCGTCGCCAAGCGCTTCGACATCGTCGGCTTCGATCCTCGCGGGGTCGGGTCGTCGACCCCGGCCCTTGACTGCTACACCGACGAGGAGTACGACGCAGGCGACGCGCCGCGGTTCGGCGCGGTGTACGACATCACGAGCGCCGAGGAGGCGGGCGAGCTCGCAGAGCGCTGCGCAGCCGGCTCCGGCGGCATCGCGAACCTCGTGAACGCCGGGTCCACCAACGTCGTGCGCGACATGGACATCATGCGACAGGTGCTCGGTGACGACCAGCTGACCTACCTCGGCTACAGCTACGGCTCCGAGCTCGGCGCCATGTACGCCGTGACCTACCCCGAGAAGGTCCGCGCGATCGTGGTCGACGGGGCCGTCTCGCCCGACCTGACGGCGAGCGAGTTCCGCCTCTCCTCATTCACCGGTCTGCAGGCACGGTTCGACGACCTCGCCGCACACTGCGCAGAATCGCCCGACTGCGTTCTCGGCCCCGACCCCGCGGCTGCGAACGACCGCCTGCACGAGATCGTCCAGCCGCTCGTCGAGACACCAGCACCGACCACCGACGGCCGGGACCTGAGCGTCTGGGACGTCTACCTCGGCATCAGCGGCGGACTGTACTCCGAAAAGAATTGGCCCGACGTCATCTCCGCCCTGACCGCGCTCGAAGCGGGGAACGCCGACGAGATGCTCGCCCTGCGCGACACCTTCTACGCCCGCACGGCGGACGGCGCCTACGGCCTGGACTTCGACAAGAACATCGCTGTGCGCTGCATGGACTCACCCCGTCCGACGCCGGAGGAACAGACCGCGCTCACACGCAAGATCGGGAAGGCCGCCCCCATGTTCGATATCGACGTGTTCACGGCGGGCAACCACCACAGCGAATGCGAGGCGTGGCCCGCGCCGCCAACACGCGACGAACCCTGGCTCGCCGATGTCGAAGACCTCCCCGAGACGCTCGTCGTGTCGGTCACCGGCGATCCTGTGACACCGCACGAGGGCGGCATCGCGCTGCGGCGAGCTCTCGGCGGAAGCCTGCTCACAGTCGACGGCAAGCAGCACGGTGCCTACCTCCTCGGCGGCAGCAAGTGCGTCGACGACGTGGTCAATGAATATCTCCTCGACCTCGAATCCCCGCCCACCGACGCCCGTTGCAGCCTGTGACACGCTGGGCTCCGGCAGTAGCTGCCCCGGCCGGTGCTGGTGACTCGCGGGCCTGACCCGACAGCCCTCCCTCACGCCGGTTCGCAACCATGCCTCGGAATGGCGGTACGGTGATCGGCGGGCCGAGAAAGGGCTTCCCGGCTGCGTGTCGCTCCCGGGACGTGCTCATCGTCCTCGTCTTCGGCGTCCTGGTGGCGCCCACCGCGTTCGGACAGGGCGTGCTGGAAGTCGTCGGTGAGCTGGCCGCGGGCATCACACAGGCCGCCCGCCGAGCACACCCCCGCGCTGCGCGTCCCCGTCGGTTTTCCGCAGTGCAACGCGCCGCCAGGAAACAGGGATGAGTGGGCCCGTGCCGAGCGTGCCCGGCAGGACGGTACGGCGCCCTCGTTCCGGTCGGATCCGTTGCGGAGCACGGCGTGAAGGGGGCCCGGGGTCTGCGCGCGAGCACAGGGCGCGGGGTGATGTCCGCAGGTCACCGAGACCCGGAAAACGCGGTGGGCAGGGGTGGTTGGATGGCCGGTGCCAAAGCCGGTGGAGGTTCGTTGAGCATGCCGCTCCGCTGTTCGGCGGGAGCGGGCCGGGACGACGGGGAGGTAGCTGGTGAGCGACCGAAGCGCGATCGAGTGGACCGAGGCGACGTGGAATCCGACGACAGGCTGCGACCGTGTGTCCTCGGGGTGCGACAACTGCTACGCGATGACGCTGGCCAAACGCCTCAAGGCAATGGGGTCGGCGAAGTACCAGAACGACGGTGACCCCAGGACGTCCGGGCCGGGCTTCGGCCTGACCGTACATCCGGACGCGCTGTCCGTGCCGTACGGGTGGAAGAGCCCGCGCACCGTGTTCGTGAACTCCATGTCGGACCTCTTCCACGCGCGGGTACCGATCGGTTTCGTCCGGCAGGTCTTCGAGGTGATGGCCGCCACGCCCCAGCACACGTATCAGGTACTGACCAAGCGGGCGCGGCGCTTGCGGCAGGTCGCCGACCGTCTGGAGTGGCCGCCGAACGTGTGGATGGGGGTATCGGTGGAGAGCGCCCGGGAACTGCCGCGGGTGGACGATCTGCGGCAGGTGCCCGCGGCCGTGCGGTTCTTGTCGTGCGAGCCGCTCCTGGGTCCGCTGGAGGGGCTGGACCTTGAGGGCATCGACTGGGTGATCGCCGGTGGAGAGTCCGGGCCCCGGCACCGGCCGATCGATGAGGCATGGGTGACCGGCATCCGTGACACCTGCCTGGAGGCGGAGGTCGCGTTCTTCTTCAAGCAGTGGGGCGGCCGCACGCCGAAGACACTGGGACGCGAGCTGGAGGGACGGACCTGGGACCAGATGCCCTTGCCGGCAACGGCTACCTCAGGGTGATCACGCTGGCCTTGGTCAGACGGCCCGGCGGGAGCGACAGCCTGCCGTCGTCGTCCAGAGCCCGGACCGCTTTGGCCGCGTCCCGCACGCGCCACTGGGAGGTCTCCAGCAGCAGCCACTGCCCGAGCCCTTCCATGGCTGTGGGTCCCTGGTGGAGCCTCTGCTCCACCAGGGACAGCAACTCCGGGTCGACGGTTTCCTCCATCTCGAAGATCGAGCCCTGACCGACCGACACGGCGGAGCGGCAGCGAGGGTCTTTGAAGCTCAGGCCGTCGCTGCGGTCGACCTTCCACATCGCGTCCTTCATCACCTCCACCCCCTTCTGATGACCGGTGCCGAAAACCAGGTAGAGGGGCTGACCGGTCCGGGGGACGACCTGAAACTGGAGGCGGAAGCCGAACCCGGCACGTTTGAGCGCGTCGCGGTAGGCCGCCAGCCAGGCCCGCCACTTCTCGTCGCTCGCCTCCACATCGGCCGCGCCGGCCCAGAACGCGCGCCCGCCGAAGACCGTGTCCAGGAGGTCGGGATTCAGCTCCTCGCGGCGGCTGAACCAGTTCGGCCCGAAGGTGGTGATGACCTCGCTGGCCGTGTTCCGGGCGATCCGCGCCGTCAGGCCCAGCGGCACGTTCACACTGCCCCAGCTGTCGAAGACCGCGAGGACCGGATTCCCCCAGGCCCCCAGTTCCGTCAGGATCCGCTCGCTGTCCTGCCCCGCGTCCCCGCGGCGCACCTCCACCCGTACGGGCAGATCCTCCAACGGCCCGAACCGGCCGGTGAGCTCCTGCACCAGGTGCTCATGCCGTGCCCGGTCCCTTTCGATGAAGACGAGCTGGACCCTGCGACGGGACAGGTTCATGCGCTCGACAGCCGCGTGGTTCAGCAGCCGGTCCAGCGTGAACACCGGCGAGCCCTCTTCCCCGCCCTCGTACTTCCCCGGACCTGCGAACGCGTCGAGGAAGGTGACCTTCGACCAGCTCCTGCCCGTTCGGGCCTGGGGCTGCAGCAGGATCGGCCACCACGCATCGAAGTAATGCCTGTACAAACGGTGCTTGGCCTCCGTCGCCGGTTCCAGCCCCCACAGCACACTCACCCGTCTCCCCCTCCGACCATCCCACCCCGCAACTCTTCGTCACCATGATTGTTATCTGTGTAATCGGCGTGGCGCTAGAGGCCCGCACGCATCGCCGTACAGCGAGAGGCGACGCTGGCCTGCTGGCCCGACCCTCCGCTGCACCCCCGTCAGCGGAGGGCCGGGTCGGCTGCACACGTAGCGGGGAGCAAGATCGGACTGTCACCCCTCCCGCGACTCGGCCACTCAAGATCAAGAACCTGTTCGGCCGCCACCTGGGGCCCGAGACGCCGGACGCCGAACGTCGGGCGGCGGTTCTGGAGTGGCTACCGCCCCTCTGTGGTCTCTGCGACAATCGGAGGCGCGGCCTGACCGCTACACGACTTCCGGGAGCCGAGACCGTGCCTGAAGACCCCATCGCTCAGAGCGAGATTGCCGCGCTGACCCGCCGCTACGAAGACGCCGCGCAGAAGAACGACCGCGAGTTCGGCATCGTCAAGAGCGACCTGACCGCGGTGCGCCTCCAGGTCGGCAACCTTGATCAGAAGGTTGGGAACCTGGACGACAAGGTCGAAGGTCTGGCCACTCTGGTCGGACACCTGGACGAGAAGATCGACGGCCTGGCGGCGCGGATGGACAGTTTTGCCACCGAGCAGCGCGCCGTCAACGCGACACTGACCGAACTGCTTTCCGGTCTCGTAGGCAGGGATCCCGGTCGAGGCTGAGCTTTCCCCGCTTCCATAGCCCTGTAAGGGTCCGCCACGGCGTCCGTGGCGGACCCTTCTGCCGTTTCCGGCCAGGAGGGGCACTGGCCTATGCCCCGGGGCGCAGGTGTTCGCGTCGGGTGGTGACCAGGGCGTGCCAGCGGTTGCGGTTTCTTGTTCGGTGTCGAGCCAGCGGGCCGGTGAGGGGGCGGGGAGGGGGAGGCCGGCCATGAAGTGGGTGAGGTCGGTGTAGTAGGCGTAGTCGCCGGAGTGGGTGCGTTCACGCAGCCGGGCGATGGTGGTGGCCAGCGCGGCACGCTCGTCCTGGACGGCGTGGTGGAAGCACAGGGCGAGGTCGAGGGTGGCTTCCGTGGAGGCGAGCCCGGCGACCCGGATGTCGGTACGGAGCCGGCGTGCGCGGTCTTCGACGTCACGGGCGCATCCGGCGTCGCGGACCAGGGCGGCGATCTCCGTGGTGAAGGTCGTGGCGCGCAGATCGAGTCCGGTCAGCAGCTGCTGGGCGAGTTCGAGTTCGTCGTCGGCGCGGGCGGGGTCGGTAAACGCGAGAACGAAGGCGCGCTGGGCCTGCGCGGTCGCCCGTTCACCGGCGACGCCGTGCTGCTCGGCTTCGACGCGGGCCCTCTCGTACGCGGCGGCCGCGCGGGTCATGTCCGCCTGGACCCACCACACGTCCCCCAGGACCCGGTGCTGCCGGCCTTACAGAGGCCGGCGCCCTGGGCGAGGTGTAAGGCACGTACGGCACATTGGGTACCAGCCGCGATACGCCGGTGCCGTGGTCGGCTCGACACGAGTCGACCACTGGTCAGTGGCTTTTCGAATCGTCGGGCGAAAATCCGGAGTGCCTCGCGAGGTCCACGTCCAGAGGGGCACAGCTGGCCATCGAAGGGTGCCTTGCCGGGCTGCCGCTGACCTTCGGCTTGCCATTTACGGCGAATCGGTCATTCTTGATGAAGATTGGCAGATCGCCCAAAGTGATGGCTGGGAGGAAGTCATGGCCGAGTTGACGCCGAAAGGGACTGTTCAGGGGGAGCTTGAGGAGTACGAGCTGGCATTGACTGCTGAGGACGTGCAGGCTGCGGCGTCGGACCCAACCGGCTTCATCAAGAGAGTCCTGAAGCACAACGGCATCCGGGTCAATCGCCTGCTCGTTGATCAGGAGATTCAGTTCGCGAGCGGGCCCGTGGTACTAGCCGCCTGGCACATTCCCGCACCCCCGATTATTGCGTCCACCACGATCGTTGTTAACCGCTAGAGCAGCAGGGCAGTGAGCTCGGCTTCACTGGTGATGGTTTCCAGCTGCTTGGCGGCGGAGTGGATTTTGCGGTGTGGGCATCAGGCGACGGCCGGGCGTTGGGCGGTGAGCCGGGCTGGATGTCGTCCCCGACGCGCCGGCCTACGGCACCACACTCCGCTGGACCGCTCCGAACCTGATCGCTCGGGCCAACCAGCAGGTCAAGGACGCGAACGTCCGTACCATCCACGTCCTGGCGCTTGCCCCCACTGCCACCGCACCCGCCACGGAGAGGGCGCCCGCGGGCCCGGAACCGGTGCCCGCTGCGCCCGCGCCCGGACCGGTGCGCACCCGGGAGTCGGGGTCGGCCGGCTACCACCGCGCCCTCGAAGCGCACCGTGCTGTCCGGGCCGAGCGGCCGACGGCCCCGGCTGTCGCGGCCGCGATCGCACGCCAGGACCGTGCCCTGCGTGAGCAGCGTGAAGCGGCCGTCACCGACGTGCGGGCCGATCTGGAGGACCTGCGCGAGCGCGCCCGGCAGAGGGCGTCGCCGGTCGACGCCAGCCACACGCGGGCCCTCAGGCGCCTCGCCGACGAACGAGCCGGCCGCGTCTGACCGGGCGCGGTGGCGGGGGAGTACGGCGGCACCGGGGTCGAACGCCTGGCCGTAGCCATGGGCAGAAGCGGAAAAAGGTCTGAGAGCCGGACACGCAGCCCCATACTGGTCGTTCATTGACCGGAGGGGAGCGCGGAGTTGGCCATCGAAGGTGACCAGGCGGCTCACAAGCGCACGTTACGGGAGCGCCTGTACGGGGACCTGGAGAACTCGCGGCCCGTTCCCACTCCCTGGCCGGAGTTGACCGAGCTTGCCGAGCTGAACCACCGGCACAAGGTGGGCATGATCGCGCAGCGCGGCAGCCGGGAAGCGAAGATCGGGCGGGACACCGCCGTCCATGCGGCCCGGGCGGGTGTTCCCACCGTGCTGTACACCGGCTACCCGCCCGTCACGGTTCCCGACGCTCTCGTCGTGGACGCGACGCCCAACCCCACGGCCGCCGACGTGAACGCGAAGGCGCAGCGTCTGATCGGCGGGCGCAAGCCAGGCCTCATCGTCATCGAGCGGTACGAGCGGCTCCACCCCGAACCCCGGCCGCCGGCCGATCCGGTCTATGACCCGTGTGACGACCCTGCGGAGCTGCTGTCCTGGGGCGATCAGCTGATGTGGTCGGTCCGGGACATCAGGACCGACATCCCCATGCTCTTCACCACGGTCGTCACCCCGGCCCCCGATCTCTCCCGCCGACTGCCCCAGTGGCTCGACGTCGATCACCCCGCCGTGGTGATGACCGACGTCTGCAAGCCCACCCTCGTCCTCGCGCGCCGGGATCACCTGACGGTCGAAGCCCGGCTGGAAGTAGATCCGCACGAGTACCGCACCGGATCCCGCACCCTGCTCTCCTGGGCCCCGCTGCCCGTCCAGCCGTGACCGGTACTGCGCGCCCGGTCGGGTGAAAAGCGGGCGCCAGCAGGCTACTTCACGACATAGTGGGTTCCGTGGATTTCGCTGACCACTCCGCCTACCGCGTCCCCACCGGCAGACCCTTCTTACTGAAGGAGCTCTACTCCAAGCTCGCGGGCGTCGGGGAACTCATCGGCCAACTGCCGGTCCCCGCCGACCCCACCGAGTACGAGGAGATCGCCGACAGCCTCTACACACTGTTCAATGTCGCCCGGAACCTGGCCCCGGACCGCAACTCGACCGGCTGCCACCTGCATCCGAAGGGCGCCGTCGACACCGAAGCCCCCGCCGGCTGGGGACGCTGCCTGCTGTGCAACAGCCACCGCCGCACCGGCCGGCCCAACGTGAAAGCAGCACCCCAGGCACCCCGCCACAACTGGGCCATCCCGCCCCCGCCGTACGACCACACCGTCCTCGCACAGACCATGCAGCAGATCAACGACCTGGCATCGGAGATCAACTACCGGTCCGACGACGAGACCTTCGTACACCTGGCCGACCTCACCCACGCTGCCTTCGTCATCGCCCGGGAACTCTCCCGCCCCCGCAACACCTCAGGATGCATCCAGCACCCCGGAGCCCCCACCGACCCCGCAGCACCCGGCGGGCCCCAGTGCCTCTTCTGCCAGGGCCAGGCACGGCGCCAGCAGACCGGGCCGCCCACCGTGGCCATCCGCCCCAGCCGGCCCGTACCCCGATACGAACGCCGCCGCCTGCCACGCCCGCCCTCCCCGCCCAGCAGCGGCTGAAGACCGGAGGCGAGAGGAATGAACGTCCAGCCCGAGTTCGAGCCCGGCAGCCCGTCGGACCTTCCACCACCACCGGGTGCCCGTACCGGGGAGGAGATTCCCGCGTGGGGCCACCGGCCCACTGCGCCGTGCCCCGCGTGCGGCCTGGCCACCCACCGCCACTGGACCCCCAACTTCAACGGCCCCGGCGACAGCTCCGGCGAGCCGGAGGGCGGCAAGGTCTGGATCGCGCTCATCGAGCAGTAAGCCTCCGTGATCCGATTTTCGTTGACACCGGAGTTGAACGGGGGTAGTGATCCCCTCAACGACTGCGCGTTGGTCTTCACGCATGGCCTTGGCCAGGCCGGCCAAGGCCGGGAGGTGGGAGGCTGCGAGGCGTTCGAGCCAGTCGGGCAGTGGGGCGGCGTCGCGGGTGTCCAGCATGGCCGCGAATTGTCGGACCAGGTCGTGTGTGTGATTCAGCTCCGGGCAGTGTTCGAGTATCTGCCGGAGTGCCTCGGTGGCGTGCAAGCCCCGAGGGGACGGTGAGGTGGTGATCCACCGGGCGACTTGGCGGGGCGAGGGCGGCCGCTCGCGCGGTGTGGCGATCGGCAAACCGCGACGCAGGGGCGCGATGGTCGGGCGTGAACGACTGTTCGGCTCCCAATCGCGCAGTGTCGCAAGAGGCGGTTGCGATACCTCGGCCGGACGCCGGTGGCCCGCGGTGCCTCAGGCACTGTTCGCGGGCGTCACGCAGAAGGCGCCACCGGATTGACGCGGATGAACTACCGCGCCCGGACAGGCCGGCGGTCATGACACCCTCAGCGCGATGTTCCGGTTGCCGGCGACGCCCCAGAACTTCGAGACCAGCCCGACGCCGTACAGGTCCAGCGCGTCGTCGAAGTCCTCCTCACAGGCGTCCAGGACGAGCTGCGGGTCGTAGATCCCGGCGTACCGGGCCTGAAGCCGGTCCTCGTCCGTGCGCACCGACGGCACCTCGGTCCGCTCCATGAACGCGGCGGCCTGCCTCCGGTCCTCGCAGTACGCCGACCATGCCGCGTTGTCCTGCGGAGCCACCGCCTCCGCGTATGCCGCCTCCCGTTTGGCACGGCCCGCCAGCTCGGCCGTGATGAACCCCGCCGGGTTCGCCGGACGCCACACCAGATGCCAGGCGTGCAGCTCGGCCGTGATGTCGTGGACGTCCAGACCCTCGTCGATGAGCGGGCGCAGCGCGAACGCGAGGCGCCGTAACTGCTCACCCTGGACCCAGGGCACCAGCGGACGGACCTCACGGGCGATCACGATGTCCCGCGCCACCTGCCGTATCGGACGACGCGGCGAGCCGCTCCGGCTGGACCTGGTGATGGAGCGAGATGGGGTTGAGCGGCTCGCGCGCTTGCGCGAGGTGTAGTTACTGCCACCATCAACATCAACTTTCTCCGAGTGGGTGGAACGACCAAGAGAATGGGGCTCACGCACCTGTGAACTGCGCTGATCCACAGGCCGGTTATCCACAGGCCCCGCAGCGCCCTTCGCCGCCTTCACTGCCTGGGCGACCGCACGTTCCCGGCCGGCCTCCGTGACCCCGCACACCCGGGCCTCGTAACCGCTGCCGGACAGCCGGTGGCCCAATGCCGCGTCGAACGCGCGCGGAATCACCGCCCCGTACACCGTCGCCGTTGCGACATACCCGTCCTCACCGGGCAACACCAGATTCCGCTTCGACCCGTGCACCAGCCACACCAGCGCACCCAGCTCCCGCAGCACCCTCACATGCCGCTTCACCGTCGCCCGCGACAACCCCGTACGCCGCACCGTCCCGTCCAGGTCGTAGAGCACGGTCCCCCGCCGGTAATCCATCCGCCCCGCGAGATCCCGCGCGACCACCACCGTCGACGCCCCCGACCGCGGATGCAGACCAGCACCCACCAGCCACACCACCGACCGCAGCCATGCCCGCGGCTCCGTACGCCGCGATTCCGTACGCACCACGTCCTGCTCCCGCCCCCGCACCAAGGCGAACATCTCCCCCGATCCACCAGCGCGCACATCCCCATCCAGCACGGAACGCTGAGCCGGGATCACCACAGCGGCCGGCGCCGCCACGGCGCTCCCTGGGCTCCCCTGCGGACAACCCGAAACGGAGGAAGGGGACTGGGCCTGTCAGGACTGGCGGTGAAGGAGAGAAGGACGATCATGGCGGCACTCTTGTCCGCCGAGGGGTTGGCCCCGCAAGCCCCGCAGGGAATACACACGGTGACCGGCGAGGCAGCGTGCCACACCAGGCACCCGATACCCGGACGGCACGGGAACAGCGCCGCGAGTTCCTGGGCGACGCGCACCATTGTCGGGCCGAACGAGCGCGGACCGTGCGTGCGGTGCCTCCGGGTCCGGTACAGCCCGGACCCGGCCACCCAGCGCACCACGTGCATACACGAGTAGCCCTCGCTCGCGATCCGGCCCGTCGATGTCGACAACCACTGGCCCGCCTCCGGCACGTACGGACCGGGCGGCACGACGCCCGTGTCGGCGTCGTCGACGGCCGGGCGCGGTGCCGGCACCATCACGGTGGCCGACGCCGCCACGACGCTCACCGGCCCGCTCGGAGGAACGAGAAAGGGATCATCTCGGCAGCCTCGCGCAGGCCACCTGTGGACAGAGCCCGAGAAGTGGGGAGGACCCTGTTCGCTTCCGCCTGGCGGGCAGGAACTTCGGATCGCGTCCCGCCCCACGGGAAGGAGTGCCGGAGCACCGCACCGGTTGGCGCTGCGGCGGAGTTGTCGACGAACTCCCCGCAGATGTGGTCCAGGGCAGCGGCTGGTGCCGCCACGGTGCTCACCGGGAAGTCGAGTGTCGTGAAGATCATGGCGGCACTGTCGGCTGCCGGGGGGTTAGCCCCGCAACTCCTTCTCAGACCGCGCGACAGGCACCTGGCAGGACGCGAGCGATACGTCCGGACCACCGGATGGCTGGATGTGAACTTGCTGTCAACCGGACGGTCGTGCGAGGGCGCGGGCAGCATGCGGGGATGCCAAAGCTGGCGCCCCGCCGATGTCTCGTGCAAAATGAAGTCGTCCTTCGCGCTGAGCGGGAAGCGACAGAAGCCTCCCGCTGGGGGGCTTGGTTCTGGAGGAACCTGAAAGTTGGACCGTTCGAAGCCGGGTGGTACCGGGTCGAACAACCCCTCCGGGAGGCTGTGGCGGCCAGACCGGAGATGACGTGGGCACTGAGCCTGGGTGATTGGCGTCACCTAGTTGCTGAGTGCCCGGGGCGGCATGAAGACCCTGAGGGCGCCCCGCCTTGACGACTACCTCATTCCGGCCTCCTCGCCCGAGGTGGGGACCAGGAAGAGTGCGGACAGCACGTGCACCCCGTCGAAGGACCAGCAGCCAAGGCTGCTGACCCCACGGCGGGGTGCGGTGTGTCGAGTGCCGGGTACGGGTACCCTGATCACGTCGTCACCTTCCTTTTCGGTAAAAGGTGTACGGCGGGCCGACCGGACCTCCACTACAAGGTCCTTCGGCCACGTGGCCCCTCTCGCCTTGTCCAAGGGCGATCGATGGGGCCACTCTTCTTGGGGATCGCCAGGTCCAGGTCCCCGGCCTGCGTGGTCAGTACCTTCTCCCGCTGCCCGTTGCGTACCGTCGTGCGGGTCTCGGTGTGCTCGCCGGGGCTCGGCGCCGATGTGGGCGGTGGCATCGGCCTCGATCAGTTCCTGCAGGATCCGCTGGGCCAGGACTTGATCAACTCGATTCCGTCGGCCGTACGCAGTGACTCCATGAGGTGGAGTAAGTCATGCCGGGACAGGGCCGTCGCGTCACCTCTCTCAACGAGCTTCGCCACTCGGAGAGTTGCGTGATGTCTGCCCCGTGACCAGGGGCTATGCAGAAATCGCTGCTACACCACATGGTGGGACACCATCCACAGTGCGGCGAGCTGGTCGACGACGAAAGTGCCACGCACGTTGGCGCACTGGATGCGGTCGAAGGTGTCCAGGTCCATCTGCGCGCTCCACGCACGCCCTGCCGATGCCACCGGATCCGCCGGGACGACCGCCACGCGGCCAGTGTTGTTCACCATGGCCCAAACCTCCACATGATGGATATGGGCGAGCAGTCCACCAGCCACAATACAGGGAAATGTACAAGCAGTCCACAAGAGGGTGGGGTTCGGGGTCCCAGTCGACTGCCGCGCCCAACTCTCCTGCTTGGCTGCGGCCAAAGCCCTATGAGCTCACTTCCCCCCTAGAATGTTTGATCTGGTTAGCCCCTCGTTATGCAAGCGTTATGCAAGCACGGAATGAGCTAACCTGTCAAACGACTCGTTGTGGTTAGTGCTGCAACGGTCTTCTGTGTGATGGTCGGTCTGTTTCCGGCGGTGTGTGGCCTCGTCGTGTGTAGTGGCTGGTGCGGGCTTGGTGTTGTCGTCTTCGGCGCCAGGTCGACCAGCGCAGGATGTGCTCGACAGGCGCGGGCCGTCGGTTGGTGAGGTGGTGGATCAAGCGTCCGATCTCGGCGAGGCTGAGGTGAATGAAGCCCCCCGCGAACTGGACAGCGGGTGTTTACGCTGCCGGGACGAGGTTCTGCCTGAGCAAGGATCTCGTTTCGAGCGGGGTGACGTACCCGTGGTCGGGGTGCCGACGGAGCCGGCTGCGGTTGTACTCGACCTCGACGTAGTGGAAAACGTCGGCCCGGGCGGCCTCGCGGGTCTCCCACATGGCCGTCCCGATCTCCGCTTTCAGGATGGCGAACCAGCTTTCCGCGGCGGCATTATCGTAACCAGAGCCGACGCGCCCCATCGGCTGCCTCATGTGCAACTTGCGTATTTCGCTGCGGAATTCGTCACTCGTGTACTCGCTGCCGCGATCCGTATGCATGACGCAATCCCGCTCCAGGCCGCCACGCCCGGCCGCCATCCGCAAGGCGGCGACCGGCAGCACGGCGCGGTGGTGGTCGGCCATCGCCCAGCCGACCACCTCCCGCGTCGCGAGATCGATACAGGCCGCCAGATACAACTTCCTTTCCAGCGTGCCGAGTTCCGTCATGTGGCCGACGAGCCGCATCCCGGGCCGGGCGCTGTGAAGTCCCGGCCGATCAGGTCGGGCGCGAACACCGCCCGCTTCGCCTGCCGGGTCAGGCCCCGCCGCCGGCGACGGGTGATCCCGACGATCCGGTGCTTGCGCATCAGCCGCTCGATCTTCTTGGAGTTCACCACCCGCCCGGCCCGCCGCAGGACGGCGTGGATCCGCGGGCCCCGTAGGCACCGCGAGATCCGGCGTGAAGCACCCGGATCTCGCCCACCAGCACCTCCTCGGCCCTCTCCCGCACCGTCCGGGCCGACCGTGACGCCCTGTGCGCGTAGTAGGTGGAACGGGGCACTCCCAGCACACGGCACAGAAACGCAACGCTGTGACCTGCAGGATTACCGTGGCACGGTGTCGTTTCATCGATGCGGAGAAGGCATTGGAGGGACCTTCCGTCCCAGTATCAGGCTGTCCAGGTCAAGGGGGAGCTTCAGACACCGGGTTCCTCAAGGACGGGGACGCCTCCGCGTGCGTGACCCGTTAGCACACCGGCACCGCGGGCAGTGCCGGAGGTGCGGCTGAGGCGGATCCTCCTGGGCGGGGGAGTGAGGGAAGCCGATCGGTTCGACATCCCGAGCGTCAGCCTTGTCTTCGAACGGGACCGCGGAGTCGAGCATCGTGCGCGTCAACGGTTCCGGCAGTGACAGGACGGACGGCGGACTTCCGCCTCCGCGGCACGGGGAGCCGATCCGCTACGGCGTCCCCGCGATCACCGGCGTTCCCCCGCCTCGGCCCCGCCGGTCGCGCGGTCGAGCCGTGCCATGAGTTCCTCGCGCACCGATCGGCGCAGGATCTTGCCCGAGGGGTTGTGCGGCAGCGACGGCACGAAATGGTAGGCGGCCGGAGTCTTGTAGTCGGCGAGCCGGCCGCGCAGGGACAGCAGCAGATCGCGCGGCGTGGCCGTGGCGCCGGGACGCAGCACGACACAGGCGTGCACCGCCTCTCCCCAGCGCGGATGCGGCAGCCCGACGACGGCGGAGTCCTCCACCGCCGGGTGGGCGGCCAGAGCCTTCTCGACCTCCGCGGGGTAGATGTTCTGCCCCGCGACGATGATCGTGTCGTTCATCCGGTCGCAGAGATGGAGATAGCCGTCGTCATCGACGTACCCGGCGTCGCCCATGTGCACCCACTCGTCGACCAGGGTCCGATCGGTGGCCTCGGGCAGGTTCCAGTACCCGAGCATCCGCGAGGGCGCGCGGACACAGACCTCGCCGATGGTGCCGGGCGGCACCTCGGCGCCGTCCGGACCGATCACCTTCACCTCGTTGCCGGGGCAGGGCCTGCCGACCGTGCGCAGCAGCGTGCCGTCACCCCGGTGGTGATCCTCCGGTGGCAGGCAGACGGCGACACTGCCGGTCTCGGTGCTGGCGTAGATCTGAGCGAACTCGCAGCCGAACATCTCCAGACACCGCTTCAGCAGCGTCTCCGACATCGGCGCGGCTCCGTATGCGATCTTGCGCAGAGAGGTGAACGCGGCTGGTTCTGCCGTCCGTTCGTCCAGCATGGCCTGCAGCATCGCCGGTGCCGCGAAGGTGGTGGTGACCCCGTGGGCCCGGATCAGCCGCACCGCCTCCTGCGGGTCGAACTGAGGCATGACCACACTGGTGCCACCGGCGTTGAAGGTGTGCATGAACCATCCGATGCCCGCGATGCCGAAGCCCGGCAACGAGATGAGCGCGACATCGTCGGGCAGCCAGTCGATCCATGCGACCCGGTGCTCGCGCATCGCGTGCGGCAGGGTGAAGAAGCTCCGGTGGGCCAGCACGGCGCCCTTGGGCAGGCTGGTGGTGCCGCTCGTGTAGATCTGCACGGCGGGGTCGTCGGGCCCGGTGTCCGGCTCCGGATCGGTGTCGGGATGGTCCGCGCTCCAGGAGAGGAGTCCGGCGCCCGGCTCCGGAGCGGCGCCGTCACCGCCGTCCACTGAAACGACCCCGCGCAGTCCCGGGACACGGCCGACCGCCTCGTCGCCCCTCTCTCGGAACGCGGCGCCGACGAACAGCAGCACCGCCCCGGAGTCTCGCAGGATGTGATCCACCTCGGGCGGGGTGAGCCGCCAGTTGACCGGGACGAGGACTGCCCCGACCTTCACACAGGCGAGGATCACCAGGTAGTAGTACTCGGACTCGTGGCCGAGGTAGGCGACCCGGTCTCCGCGCCGCACCCCGGCGGCGATCAGCGCCCACGCCACCCGGTTGCTCTCCCGGTGCAGCGTCAGGTAGTCGACGGTGCGGTCGTCGCAGACGATCGCCAGGTGGTGCGGGCGGACACCGGCGTGGTCGCGGGAGGTGCGGTGGAGCGTCCAACTCCCCTTATCGGTGACTGGAATGGGTCCTGTCCTTCCTCTGTGAGGGTCGCTCCGGGAGTCGTCGCGCGGGTGCTGTGTCAATTTCTCGGGCCACGGGCTCTTTTTCCCCGGACGCTCCGGTGGTGCTCGTTGAACCGGTGCGGGAGACAGCCGAGTTCGTTCGATGAGCGGGCGACGCTGGGCACTCGGGCGATCGGATTCGCTGCCGATGAAAACAGGGCCCGCTGACGGCGTGCTGACGTGGTCAGGGCGGTGACCGGTCAGGCGGGCGTCAGGGGAGAGTCAGCCCGGCCTGCCACGATCGGTTCGATTCGAGATTGATATCGCCCTGTACACGCGAATCCGGGACCAGGCCCCTCGCTTTCCCGTCGCGGAATTCATGTCACACCCCAAAGGATTCACCACGGATTCCGGTACCGGGTCTGCCGCGGATTCCGTGTGCGGCCGCACGGGGAAACCGCTGTGCGGACTCCGCCCGGGTGCGACCGCCGGGCCCGGACCGTCGGACGGAGTCCCGCCGACGGCCGCCCCGCCCGGAGCCGCACCCTGGCGTCCGCCCTCTCGCGACGGCGGCGCCGTGGCGCCGAAGGCGCGCGCCGCGGCGCCGCGGTCGGGCCGGGGCCCCGGCGGTACGGGGCGGTGCGGTTCAGTCCGGCCGCGTACGTCACGCGCGCCCCGACGGGGCGCCGTCTCGCCCTCCATCCACCGAATCCGCGGGAGCTGATCGACTCATGGACCACGAAACCCCTACCAGGACGCCGCACGGCCTCGCACCGCACCGCGCCGCTCACGGACGGAGGGGCCTGTGATGGGGACCGCAGCCGTCGTACGCGACGCCCGCCTGCCGGTGCGCCAGGACCCCGCCGAGCGCCGACGCGGCATGTACCACCTGGCGTCCCCGGTGTCCGTGCTGACGGTCGCCACCGAGGAGAGGACGCACGGCACCACCGCGAGCACGGTGACCCTGGTGTCGCGCACGCCCCTGCTGGTGGGCGTGGTGCTGCGGACCGGATCGTCCTTCGTGGGGCTCGCCGCCCGCGAGGGCCGCTTCGCGATCAACGTGCTCGCCGGTGAACAGGCCGACGTGGCACGGTGGTTCGCGGACAGCGGTCGCCCCCAGGGCAGCGAGCAGTTCGACGGGCTGAGCTGGCAGCCGGACACGTACGCGAAGGCACCGCTGCTGGCGGGGGCCCTCGCCCATTACAGCTGCCGTTTCCACTCCCAGCAGTCTGTGGGCGACGGCGAGTTGATCCTCGGACACGTCGTCCGGGTCCGTACCGCCGACGGCCCTCCCCTGCTCAGCTACGCGGGCGGCCTGTACGCCGGCCACCTGCGCGCGGCACCGGAGAAGTCGGCGACCTGAGTCGCCGCTCACCCTCTCCATCTCCCCGACTCCACCCCACCGCGGTCCCTTGCCTGTACGCCGTCCGCACGTGGCGGCGTGCCGGCGACCTCACGTTCACCCCAGGAGATCCCGTGCATGATCCGAACGAGCTGCTCGCCCCCGGGGCCGCGGCCGTGGAGCGGCTGGCCCGTCGCCGGTACGTCCTCGACCCGGCCCTGCTGGAGAAAGCGGCCCGGGCCCGCGCCGAGACGGAGGCCGAGGTGACGCGGCTGCGGACCGAGCTGAACGCCGCCTCGCGCGCCCGGGGACGCAAGGGGCCGCCCTCGGAGGAGGAGAAGGAGGCCGCCCGTGCCCTGCGGGCCGACGTCCGGGAGGCGGAGTCGGCCGCCCGGACGTCGGCGGCCGAACTCCGGATGTTCCTGTTGGGCATCCCCAACATCCCGCTGGACTCGGTGCCCGACGGCGCCAGTGACGAGGAGGCGGTGGAGGTACGCCGGGGCGGCCCGTCGCCGCGCGGAAACGGTGGACGTCACCACGCCGACGTCGGCGAGTCCCTGGGCGTCCTGGACGCGCAGGCGGCGGCCGGTCTCTCCGGCGCGCGCTTCAGCGTCGGCGTCGGCGCGGGCGCCCGGATGGAACGGGCTCTGGCCGACTTCTTCCTCGACATGCACACCTCCGAGCACGGCTACACCGAGTACTCGGTGCCGCACCTCGTCACGCGCGAGACGATGACCGGGACGGGGCAACTCCCCAAGTTCGAGCAGGACCTGTTCCGCACCCAGGTCGGGGACCGGGAGATGTTCCTGATCCCCACCGCCGAGGTGCCGCTCACCAATCTGCTGGCCGGCCGGCTCCTGGACGCCCGCGACCTGCCGTACGCGTTCACCGCGCGGACGCCCTGCTTCCGCGCGGAGGCGGGCGCCTACGGGCGGGACACCCGGGGGATCCTGCGCCTGCACCAGTTCGAGAAGGTCGAACTGGTCAGGATCTGCGCCCTGGAGGACGCGCCGGATCAGCTGGACCTCATGGTCGGGCACGCGGAGGAATGCCTGCGCCGCCTCGAACTCTCCTACCGGGTGGTGCAGTTGCCGGCGGGCGATCTCGGGTTCTCGGCCCGGACGACGTACGACATCGAGGTGTGGCTGCCCGGCAGCGGCGGCTTCAGGGAGATCTCCTCGGTCTCCGACTGCGGCACCTTCCAGGCCCGTCGCGCCGGCATCCGCTGCAAGGGGGAGGACGGCCGCAAGGCTCCGGTCGCCACGCTCAACGGGTCGGCGCTGCCGATCGGCCGCACCCTCGCGGCCCTGCTGGAGCAAGGGGTCACGGAGGACGGCTCGGTGCGAATCCCGGAGGCGCTCGTCCCGTACACCGGGTTCCGCCGGATCCTGCCGGGCGGGGCGACGCGGTAGGCGCGGGCCGTGCCGGAGCGGCACGGCGGAGGGCGGGGCCCGGATCCACCCGGGCCCCGCCCTTTCCGATGCCTCCCGGTACCGGGTGCTCAGGAGGCGTCGGCCAAGCGCGCGTCGAGCGCCCGGACGACCTCGTCGGCGGAGCGCGCCACGTCCTTGTCGTCGGGTGCTCCGATGATGGCCATCAGCTTCTCGACCATGGCGTGCTGAAGGGCCTCCGTCGTGATGGTGCCGTCGTTGTCAGCCACTGCTCTCGGCTCCTTGTCCGTCCGGACCTCGGGGTTGGCGGTTCACGTCTGGCTGTCGGGTGCGTCAGAATGCCTTGCACGCACGGAAAATGTGGGCGAACGAGGCGAGCGAGGCGCTCGGACCGTCGAAGGCGACATACTCCGGGATCAGCGCGTCGGGCGCCCACTTCTGCTTGTACGAGAGCTGTGTCTGTGCCGGGTAGAGGGCCGCCCCCTCCGCCCACAGCGCGTGCATGAGCCACTGGAACGCCGGGCTGTGGCCGTCGAGTTCATGGCTCGCGTCCAGGCCGGTGAAGGGAGTGAACCCGAAGTGCAGCCACGGCACCCCCTCGGAGCGGAACACCTCGATCGCGTGCGCGTTGACGGCCTCCATCAGGCCGGGTGAGCCGCCCGGGATCCGCCGGCTCAGGTCGTGCATCCAGCCCGCGCGCTCGCCGTAGACGGGCGAGTACGAGATGTAGGCGACCGGGGTGCCGTCGATGGTGCCCGCGAACAACCGGCGCAGTGGCTGGACCTCGCCGCCCACTTCTCCCACCAGGAACTCCAGTTGGTGGGCCCCGTCCTTGCCGCCGAGCCACGCCGCGTCGATCGCCGCGATCTCCTTCAGCCAGTCCCCGGCGTCCACCTCCTTGATCTCCAGGCCGTTGCGGTGGGCCCGTGAGATCTTGTTGCGCAGTTGCATGAAACGGGTACCGCGCAGACTGAAGTCCCCCAGGGTCACCGCCCAGGACGCGCCTATCTGGTTGACGGTGAAGCCGTGCCCGGCGTATCGCTCGGCGTCCGCCCGCTGGAGCTGCACGCCGACGAGACTGAGGCCCTCCCCTTTCACATACCGGCGGAAGGATTCGAGCAGCGGGCCGTATGCGTCGGGGGCGGCGAACGGGCCGCCGAACTGCACCGCGTGACGGCCAGTACGGCGATAGACGATCACGCCGTCGAGGCCGGGCACGGTGTAGGTACTGTTTCCGCTGTTGAGTGCGAGGAATGCGCTGGGATTCTCACATCCGGTATGGGTGCGGACGGCCCCGAGAAGTGATTCGTCCGTCGTGGCGGCAGTCATTCCTGTTCCCCTTCCGGAGATTTCTCTGATCCTGTGAGTAAAGCACCGGAGGATCGTTCTGCGGAAGACCGGAAAAGAGCTGCTCCGGGACGTCAGGGATGCGTCAGTGCTCTGTCAGGACTCCCCGGCATAGTTGTTCTCGTGACCGGCGGACGAACACCGGGAAACGGAAACAGGGAGAGGTGCCCGGAGTGGCTTATCGGGGGCCTGGAGTTAGTCTTCAGGCAGGGCTTCACAGCCTGCGCAGGTTCGAATCCTGCCCTCTCCGCAGAACAGGGGACGGACGCGTGGAGCGGCCGTCCCCGAAGAATGTCGCCCGTTGATTCCCGCTCGCCGCCGCCGCGCGTTCCGGTCGGCGCCTCGTCGCGTCCCGCGATTCCCGGCCCCGCCTCTTCGCGCCCCGGAATCGCCTCGCGGGGCGCGAAGAGGCACCGGTGGGCGGGCCGGGCCCCGGCCCGCCCGCTCAGCCCGCGCTCATGAGCCTGGCCATGCGCAGCACGTCCTCCCCCTCGGGGGCGTCGATCTCCAGACCCACCACCGTCGACACCCGCGCCACCAGGAAGTAGAACCCGACCAGGATCAGCGTCTCCACCAGTTGCTCGTCGTCGTAGTGACGGCTCGCGCCCGCGTAGACGGCGTCGCTGACCTCGGGACGGTCGGCCGCGGCGGCGGCGAACGCGAGGAGGCCCCGCTGGGCGGGACTGAAGACGGACGCGTCGTGGTCCCCGTCGCGCACCGCGGCCCGCTGCGTGTCGGTGACTCCGGCGGCCCGGGACAGAGGGATGTGCTGGGCCCATTCGTACGCGGACTCGTAGCGCGTCGCGCAGGTGAGGATGACTAGCTCCCGGTCGACCGGGTCGAGGCCCCCCGAGGCCAGCAGCGCCGCCGCGACCCGGGCGATCGGCTCGACGGCGTTCGGGGCGTGGGCGAGGACCTTGAACAGGTTGATGATGCGCCCCTCGTCGAGAGCGCGGAGGGATTCGGGAAGAGCCTCGGGACCGAGGCACGGAATTCGGGGGGGCATGGAGCGCTCCTCAGGATCGAACCATTCGGGCAACACAGCAAAGAAAGTACAACGATCTGACTGTCTTGGTAAACCCGACTTCGATTTCGGCGCGTGTGTGCTTCGACTGTCAGTGATGTGTCATCGGCATATCAGGAGCCATTGATTTCCTGTGGATGAAGTCGTGTCGACGTTCGGAGGAAGTGTGTCGTACCTGGTTCCTGTGATGAGTGAAGTGGCGCTCATGCCCGTGCATGAACGCCGGGAGATAATCGAGGATCTGGTGGTGAGGGAACTCAAGTCCGTGCTCTTTATGGCGGAAGAGGATGAGTTGCCGCTGGAGGTCGGATTCTTCGATCTGGGGCTCACCTCGCTGAAATTGAGCGAGGTGAAGTCGATTCTGGAGACAACGCTCGACTGTGAGATTCAGACGACGGTGCTCTTCCGGCGGCCGACCCCAGAGCAGTTGATCGCCTATCTGACGGACTGAGGCGACCGCCCGGTCCCGGCTGGAGGAGAACCATGGCACAGAGCTCGCGGGAGACCCAGCAGGAGCTCGCCGCCGCGCTGCGGGAACTGCGGCGCAAGGACGAGCAGCTCGCCGGGCTGCTGCGTGAGAAGCACGAACCCGTCGCCGTCGTCGGGATGGGACTGCGGTGTCCCGGCGGGAACGACGACATCGACGGCTTCGCCGACTTCCTGCGGGAGGGCCGCTCGGGCATCGGGCCGCTCCCGGCCGCCGAACGCCGGGAGATGGGCCACGACGCCGACTCGGACACCGGACTGCTGGAGGAGCACCCGCGCGGCGGCTTCGTCGAGGGCGTGGACCGGTTCGACGCGGCCTTCTTCTCCGTGTCGCCCAAGGAAGCCCCCTACATCGCCCCTCAGCAGCGGCTGACCCTGGAGACGGCCTGGGAGGCGCTGGAGCACGCGGGCATCGACCCGGTGTCCTTGCGGCACGGCGACACCGGGGTCTTCATGGGCGTCACCTCGCTCGACTACATCTTCGAGGCGACCGAACTCGACCGCGCCGACCTCACCCCCTACCTCGCTCCCGGCCTCACCCACAGCGGTGTCTCGGGGCGCCTGTCGTACGCGCTCGGACTGCGCGGCCCCAGCATGTCGATCGACACCACCTGCTCGTCCTCCCTGGTCGCGGTCCATCTTGCCGTGCAGGCACTGCGCGCGGGGGAGTGCGGGACCGCGCTGGTCGGCGGGGTGAACGTGATGCACAACGCGCGCAGCCAGGCCGTTCTCGCGCTCGGCGGGATGCTCTCGTCCGACGGGCGGTGCAAGACGTTCGACGAGACGGCGGACGGCTACGCCCGCGCCGAGGGCTGCGGCGTCCTCGTCCTCAAGCGGCTCGGCGACGCTCGGCGCGACGGCGACACGGTGCACGCCCTCATCCGCGGCTCCGCCGTCCGCCAGGACGGTGAGAGCGCCGGCCTGACCGCCCCCAACGGAGCCGCGCAGGAAGAGGTCATGCGGGCCGCGCTGAGCAGGAGCCTGCTGGAGCCGGGGGACGTCCAGTACGTCGAGGCGCACGGCACCGGCACCGCGCTGGGCGATCCCACCGAGACGGACGCCATCACCGGGGTCTTCGGCGCCTCGCACAGCAGCGCCGACCCGGTGCTCGTCGGCTCCCTGAAGACCAACATCGGGCACATGGAGGGCGCCGCGGGCGTCGGCGGACTCATCAAGACGATCCTCCAGCTCCGCGAACGCACTGTCTACCCGCACCTCAACCTCGTCACCCCGTCCCCCGTCATCGCCTGGCACGAAGCCCCCTTCGCGGTGCCGACCGAGGTAAGGCCCTGGCCGGGCGACGGGGTCGGACGGGCCCTGGTGAACAGCTTCGGCGTGACCGGCACCATCGCCACGGTCGTCCTGGAGGAACCGCCCGCGGACACCCCGCAGCCCACCACCGCCACCGCGCCGCCGGCCGGCACCGAGGAACCGCCCGGCGCCGTCCTCACCCTCTCCGCCAAGAGCCGTGCCTCGCTGCGCCGGCTCGTCGAACGCCACATCGACCACCTCGCACGCCACCCCGAGCTGTCCGTCACCGACCTGTGCCGGACCTCCAACATCGGCCGGGCGCACTTCCGCAACCGGATCGCCGACCCCGTGAGCGACCGCGACGACCTCGCGCGCATCCTCGGCCGACGCTTCACCGACCTCGGACGCCCCGCGCCGAACGCACGCTCCGCGACCCCCAAGGTCGCCTACCTGTTCTCCGGCACCGGCACCCAGTACCCCGGGATGGGCGCGGCCCTCTACCGCCAGTACTCCGCCTTCCGGGAGGCAGTCGACGCCTGCGACCGGGTCTTCGCGCCCCTCACGGGCCTCCCGCCCGGCATCCTGATTCGCGACGAGGACGACGTGCCGGGACGGATCGACGAGGCACGCCACCTGCAACCCGCCCTGTTCACCCTGGAGTACGCCCTGGCCCGGCTCTGGCAGTCCTGGGGCGTGCGCCCCTCGGTGCTCGTCGGACACAGCCTGGGCGAGTACGCGGCCGCCGCCACCGCGGGAATCTTCTCCCTGGAGGACGCGGCACGGCTGGTGGCCGCCCGCGGCCGGCTGAGCGGCCGGGTCCAGGGCAAGGGCGGCATGGCGGCGGTGGCGGCCCCCGCGGCCGACGTCGCACCGCTCCTGGAACCCTGGCCCGGCCTCGCCGTCGGAGCCGTCAACGGCCCCTCACAGTGCCTGATCACCGGCGCCACCGCCGCCCTGGACGCTGCCGCCGCGCGCCTGGCGGAGCAGGGCGTGAAAGTGACCCGGCTGCGCGGCGCCGCCCCTTACCACAGCGACCTCATGCGCGAGATCGCCGACGAGTTCCGGGCCGAACTCGCCACGGTGGAGTTCCGCACGCCCACCCTCGCCGTCGTCTCCAACGTCACCGGACGCGTCGCCAGGCCGGGCGAGATGGGCACCCCCGACTACTGGATCCGCCACCTCCTGGAGCCCGTCCTTTTCGAGGCGTGTGTCCAGGCCGTGGAACGGCGCGGGCGCCACGTCTTCGTCGAGATCGGCCCCTCCACCGCCCTGACCTCCCTCGCCCGCACCACCGTCACCGACCCCGAGCACGTCTGGCTCACCAGCACCTACCGCGACGACGGCACCGGCGACATGGTCCGGCGCTCCCTCGCCGGGGTCTACGAGGCGGGAGTGGCCGTCTCGTGGACCGGCTACCATCGCGACGCGCCCCGCACCCGCGTCCCGCTGCCTGCCTACCCGTTCGACCGCAGGCCCTACTGGCTGCCCACTCCGCAGCGCCGGGCCGCCGAGGCCGCCTGGGCCGCCGAACGAGGCTCCCGCGCCGGGAGCGACGCCGCGCTGCCGCTCCTGCACGAACAGCACTGGATCGCCCGTCCGACCGGCGAACCCGGCGGCAAACGCGCCGTCCTGCTGCTCGGGGCTCCCGACGACCTGAGCGCTCGACTGCTGGACGAGGCGCCCCGCGCGGGCGTCGAAGCGTTCCGCGCGGACGGCCCCGAGGAAGTCCTCGCCGCCCTGCGCGAGGGCCCGCCCCGGGATGTCGTCTGGTTCTGGCGTCCCGCCCCCGAGGGCACCACGGGAGCGGAACGGCTGCGGGCCGAGTGCGCCCTCAACTACCAAGAGCTGCTGCCCCTGCTCGCCACCCTGGCGCAGGCGGGGTTCGGCGGCGGACAGCGCCTGTGGCTCGTCACCCGGGGCGCCCACACCCTGCCAGGGGCCCCCGGGACGGGCACCCCGCCCGAGATCTCCGCGGCGGCCACCCTTTGGGGGTTCGCCCGCGGCCTCGCCGTCGAACACCCCGGCTACGAGGTGACGCTGGTCGACCTGCAACCCGGCGCCGACGCCACCGGCCCGCTGCTCGACGAGTGGTCGGCCGCGCAGGACACCGAGTTCGAGATCGCCCACCGGGACGGACAGCGCTGGGTACGACGGCTCCGTCCGGCCGGCCCCGCGCCGCACCCGGACCGGACGGTCGAGATCCGCCCCGACCGCACCTACGTGGTCGCGGGCGGACTCGGCACCGTCGGGCTGCGCCTGGCCCGCAGGCTCGTCGCCCTCGGCGCCCGCGATCTGCTGCTGCTCGGCCGCACCGGTACGCACGCACCCGACCTGGGCGACGGCGTCACCGTGACGGTCCGCCGCTGCGACCTCGGGTCCGCCGACGACGTCGAGCGGGTCTTCACCGAACTCGCCGACGCCGGGAGGCAGGTGGGAGGGGTCGTGCACGCCGTCGCGGCCGGCGCCTACCTGCCGGTTGCCGAGCAGACCTGGCGGAACCTGGACACCGTCTTCACCGCCAAGGTCTACGGAGCCTGGCTGCTGCACCGGGCCACAGCAGCCCTGGACACCGCGGACTTCTTCCTGCTCTGCTCCACGGCAGGAGCCTGTGTCGGCTCGGCGCTGGCGACCGGACCCGGCGCGGGCGACGCCTTCCTCTCCCACCTTGCGGCCCGCCGCGCAGGCGCGGGCCTGCCCGCCCTCGTCGTCGACTGGGGACCCTGGGTCCCGCGCGACCCGGGCTCGGCACCGGTCAGGAGCTGGCAGGCCCAGGGCGTTGTGCCCCTCGACGGGACGGAGGCCGCCGAACTGCTCCCCGGCCTCCTCGACGGCGGTCGCGGCCAGGTTCTCGTGGGCCGCTGCGACTGGGACCGCTTCGTCTCCCGCAGGCCCGCCAACGCACTGTTCGATGAACTGGTCACCGACCGGCCCGGGAACGGCGCCGTCGACCCGACGGCCCTGCCCGACGCACCCGGCCCGGCCCGGTCCGCCGCGGTCAACGCGATCGTGCGGGACCGGCTCGCCGACGTGCTGCGCTTCCGCGACGCCGACGACCTCGAACCGGATGCCCCCCTGGCCGCGCTGGGGATGGACTCGCTCAACGCGGTCGACATCCGCAACGTCCTGCAGGCAACGTTCCGGATCACCCTGCCGGCGTCCGCCGTCTTCGAACAGCCACGGGTCGATCTGCTCAGCGCCTACATCGAGACCCTGCTCCCCACCGTGGCCGCGCCCGACCGCGGCGGCGCCCGGCGGGCCGGATGAGCACGGCCCCGCGGCGCCGCCCGGCCGACACACCGCATGACACCCCGTCAGCCCCCTGCACCCGAGGACAGCCCGTGTACTGGATCGATCACCACCGACTGTGCGACGAGATCCGTCGGCAGAGCGAGTACCTGACCACCGCGCTGGCCCGCGTCCGCTCCGGGACCCCGGTCCTCGATTGCCCCGGCTGGTCCGCCGCCGACCTCGCCGTGCACCTGCACGCGGGCTTCACCTGGGCGGCGGGTCTGCTCGACAGCGGGTCGGTCGACTTCCGACCCCCGCACGTCTTCCTGCGGGACATCCCCGACGACGAGATGGACCTCGACGCCCCCTGGCCCGCGTACGTCGACGTCCTGACCCGCGCCCACACCAAGAGCCCGGTTGGCGTCCGGATCGCCGAGCGGAACATGGAACCCCTCGACCGGGCGGCGGCCGTGCTGCTCGACGCGCTGGAGTCCGGCGGCCCGGACCGTCCGGTCTGGACGTGCCTGGGCGAGCAGCGCTCCCGGTTCTGGGGCGCCTGGGGCGCGATGGAGGCGAGCATCCACCGCCTGGACGCCGAGGCGATGCTCGGCGTCACCCCCACGCTCGACCGGGACGTGTCCGAACAACTGGTCGGCTTTTTCCTCGCCATCGTCACCGAGCCTGCCTCCGTGGCCTTCTTCGACCCGCAGATCACCCGGCTGCGGACCTCGGGCGAACGCATCCTCGTGCGCGCGCTCGACTCCGGCGGCGGACCTGGGGAGTGGCTGCTGCACCTGCGGCCTGCGGGCCCGGTCCTGCTCGAACCAGGCTCCGCGCGCCCCGACGTGACCGTCGAGGCCCCGGGCGAAATCCTGCTGCCCCTGCTCAAACGACGAGTCGCGCCCACTGCCCCCGGCATCCGGGTGACGGGCGACGGTGACGTGCTCCTCGACTACCTGACCCACGTCTTCAGCTGACGAACGGCCCACGGGGCTCCCCGCCGCCGGCGCGGCGGGGAGCCCCGTCCCCGCTCACCCCCGGTCGCCGCCGTGCACGGCCTGCGACTGGATGGTCAGACCGACCTGACGGCCGTCGCCGTCGGCCAGCTCGGTCTGGACGACGATGATCGACCTGCCCACGTGCAACGGCCGCGCCACCGCGTGCAGGGTGCCCGAGCGCACCGCGCGGAAGAAGTTGGTCTTCGACTCCACCGTGGACGTTGTCGCGCCCGTCGGCAGGTTCAGGAACGCGCACACCGCCCCCACGCTGTCCGCCAGGGTCATCAGCGCGCCACCGTGCAGCACCCCCATGGCCGTGCACAGATCGGGCGCCCACGGCAGGCTGCCCCGGACCAGCGAGGTGTCCGCCTCCGCAAGCCGGACTCCGGTGATCCTTGCGAACGGCATCAGATCGAGCAGGTCGTCCAGAGGCGCGGCGGGCTGGGTCACTGCGGGCTCCTCGCGGTCGTACGGATGGCTCCACGGACGGAAGGAGAGCTGACTCTAGTGCACCTGGGCGGTCTTGGACGGACCGTCAGCAGCCTGTCAGCCGCTGTTGGTTGGATCGGCACGACCGTTCCCTTGATCAGAGAAGGAAGAGGTGCTCGATGAGCGTCGTCCGCCGGCCGGTCCGTACCGGGGTCCTGCTGCCCACCCGAGAGCAGGCGATCCTGGGTGACTACAGTGCCTCGCCGCTCCTGGACTTCGCTCGACGAGCCGAGGATCTCGGGTTCGACTCGCTGTGGACGGGAGACTCGCTCACCGCCCGCCCCCGGCTCGACCCCCTGGTGGTGCTCTCCGCCGTGGGCGCCGCCACCCGCGCCATCACCCTGGGCACCGCCGCCCTGACCCCTGCCCTGCGGCACCCGCTGATCGGCGCCAACATGGTCAGCAGCCTCGACCACATCACCGGCGCCCGGCTGGTGCTCGGTGTCGGCTCGGGCTTCCCGGTCCCGGAGACCGAGGACGAGTTCGCCGCGGTCGGCGCCTCGTTCGCCGGCCGGGCAGGACGGCTCGACGAGATCACCGCGCTGTGGCGCACCTGCTGGGCGAGCGACCGCCCCGGCGCCCCCGAGGCGTTCGACGGCCGCTACTGGCAGGCGTCCGGACTCGACCGGCTGGTCAGCCCGCCCCGCCCCGACGGACCGCCCCTGTGGCTCGCGGGCAGCGACACTCCGCGGGTGCTGGACCGGGTCGCCCGGCTCTACGACGGCTGGATGCCCTTCCTGCCCTCGTCCGAGGCGTACGGCACGGCCTGGCGGCGGATCGAGGAGCTGCGTCGGGAGGCCGGCCGTCCCGACGGTGCCGTCACCCCCGGCCTGTACGCGACGATCAGCGTGGACCGCGACGAGCGGCGGGCCCGTGCCGGTCTCGAGGACTACATCGAGCACTACTACGGCCGCACGCTGGAGCAGATGTCCGCCATCCAGGCCTACGCCTGGGGATCGAGCGAGAGCTGTGCCGAGTGGCTCGCCGAGTACGTGCGCGAGGGCGCGCGGCACATCGTGATCAGGATCGGGTCCCTGCGCCCGGAGGCCCAGCTTCGGGAGATAGCCGAGGTGCTGCTGCCCGCTGTCCGGCAGGCCGTGCCGGAGAGCGCGTGAGCGCCGGCCGGGGGACGCCCCCGGCGCGGTGGTTCACCGCCTCGGAGGCCGGTCCCGACGCCCCGTACACCGTCTTCGTCTTCCCGCACGCCGGTGGCTCCGCGGCCCAGTACCGATCCTGGTCGGCGACCCTGCCACCGGACTTCGACACTCGCTTCGTCCAGCTCCCGGGGCGTCAGGAACGGCTGCGCGAAGAGCCCCTTGACGATCTGGACGCCCTCGTCGAGGTGCTTCGGGAACCCTTCGAGGGAGAACTCGACGACCGCCCGTACCTGGTCTTCGGCCACAGCTTCGGCGCGCTGCTCGGCTACCGGCTGGCGGTCGCCGTGGCGGCCGACGGCGGGCCCGCCCCGGCCCTCCTCGGGGTGTCCGGCTGGGCACCCGGGCCCGCGGCGGGCCCGCCGCGCGAGAGCGTGGCGGCCCTGTCGGACGAGGAACTGCTCGACCGGGTAGCGGAGTTGGGAATGATGCCGCGCGGGGTCTCCCTGGACCCGGCCACGCTGGCCACCTTGCTGCCCGCTCTGCGCGGGGACCTCCTCGCGGCGGGCGGCTTCCGGGACGACGGGGCGCCCGCGCCCTGCGCGGTCGCCGCCTACGGCGGAGCAGACGATCCGCTGCTCCCGGCCTCCGGGATGGACGCCTGGGAGCGGCGGGGCACGCCCTTCCTGGGCGCCACCACCTACCCCGGCGGGCACTTCTACCTCTTCGACCACGCGGCCGCCGTCCAGCATAGCCTCGGCCGCCATCTGCGGCGCCTGGTCGCGATCTAGGCGGGTACGCCCCCGGTGTGGGGCCGCTCCAGCATCGGAGCGGGCCCTCGTCGGAAGCGAGGACCGCAGGCGCACCGATCTGGTCGGGATGTCGAACAAGGTTCGAGTTCGACGGGTCGTCCGGGCGCGTCCTTCCGCACGAGGTCCGCGGTCGGTTCCGGGGGTGCCGTCCGGTGACGAGGGGCCCGGGTAATGGCAGCGATTACTCGAAACGGGCACCGAAAGGAGGGCGTAGCCGTAGCGGGACCGCATTTTCGGGCAGGGCGGAATACGGATTGCTTCTCACGAAAGGGCCCGCGCGGGCGGACAGGACACGGCGGCGGGCCCATCGTAAAGCGCTCCTCCGGGTGAATAGGGGACCCGTGAGCCTGTAAACCTCCGGCCGTCAATTACCTAAGAGGTAATTGACGGAGTGTTTCTTGTCCGCCGGGTGGATGGGTGGGCGAATCGGCCAATCGCCGCCACCGGGTACTCGGTCAACTCGGCCTGTTCGAACGGCGTATTGTCCCGATGTCGACAGGAATACTTCTTGGGCTGATCACTACGGGTATCGGATCGAGTCCGGAAATGTGTTGTCCGGTTACTGCTGCTGCCGGTCTTCTTCCTCTTGTGGAAACCGAGGTCTGCGGAGTCAATGGATCACATATCCGCGTGGCGCGATCGGAGGAAAGAAGAAATGTACAATTTTTTCCGTCCGGATAAGTTAAATAAAAGCGCAGAGGGAGTGTCCGCGGTGCAAGCGGAACGGCCCGGTGCGCGGGGTGCCGGCCTGTTCTTCCAGGTCCTGGGCCCGCTGGAGATACACGCGGGGGACCGGACGCACACGATGACCGGCAGCCTGCAGCGCACCCTGCTGACTGCCCTGTTGATCAGTCCCGGCCAACCGCTCTCCGCCGAGCAGCTCTACGGCGAGCTGTGGGGCGAGAACCCGCCCGCCACTTTCGAGAACTCGCTCCAGGCGCACGTCTACCGGTTACGCCGGACCCTGCAGGAACTGGCGGGCCCCGCCCGCACCGCGCCGGAACTGCTGACCCGTTCCTCGGGCTACGCGCTCGATATGCGGGCCGGCGCGGTCGATGTCGAGACCTTCCGCGATCTCTCCTCCCGGGCCAGGGAATGCATGCGCAGAGACCCCGAACGCGCCTACGGGCTGTTCGGCGGGGCCCTCTCGCTGTGGCGCGGCGACCCGCTGCAGGGGGTCGCCCAGGGGCCCATGTGCCAGAGCGTCGCCCTGGCGCTGTCCGAGGAGTACCTGGCCGTCGTCGAGGACACTCTCTGGCTGGGCATGCAGCTCGCCGATCCGGTCCACACCATCAGCGAGCTGAAACGGATGAGCGCCATCCACCCCTGGCGGGAGCGGCTCACCGAAATGCTGATGCTGGCCCTGTACCGGGCGGGCAGGCAGGCGGAGGCGTTGGAGGCGTACAACGGGGCCCGGCTGCGGCTGGTGAACGAACTCGGCCTGGAACCCTCGGCCAAGCTGCGCAGGCTCCTGCAGGACATCCTCAACCAGGACCCGGCCCTCGACCCCCGCGCCCTCGTGCCGGGGGCCGCGCTGTGACCCCCGGCCCACCGCGCGCCCGCGCCGGTCGGCCGGCGGGGGCGGCCGACCCGCTCCGCCGTACCGACGACTCCCGGAGCGCCACTGAGCCGCCGATGTGACGGCACCCCGCGACTGCGGGGAACCGCCGCGCCTGCGGCCCGGTGGGGCGACGAGAGCGGCCCCGGCTCCGGGGAACCGACGCTGTGGGTTCATCCGGGGGCTTGCGTGACGTCGGCCTTCAAGACCTGGTTGTGGTCCTGAAGGCCGACGTTGTCGTTCGGGGTGGGGTGCGGATGCCGATGCAGCCGATGGAATCCGGAGAGATTCCGGCAGAGACGGTGCGGGTCGCCAGGGCCGCTTTTCCGAAGGCGAGCCTGGCGATCCGGATTCGGGACGAGCTGCGGCCGTTGTTCACCGACGCGGCGTTTGTGGACCTGTTCCCGGTGCGGGGCAAACCGGCATGGCCGCCGGGCCGGCTTGCGCTGGTACTGGTGTTGCAGTTCGTGGAGGGGCTGACCGGCCGGCAGGCTGCGGAGGCGGTCCGGGCCCGGACCGACGTCAAGTACGCCCTCGGGCTGGAGCTGACTGATCCGGGGTTCGATTTCTCGGTGCTCCCGGAATTCCGGGACCGGCTGGTTCAGGCGGATGCCGGGCTGCGGGTGCTGGACGTAATCCTGGCCGCGGCCCCGGAACAAGGGCCTGCTCACCGGCGGCGGCAAGGCCCGGACCGACTCCGCACACGTGCTGTCATCGGCGCGGGAGCTGTGCTGGCTGGAGTTGGTCGCTGAGACGTTACGCGCCGCGCTGAACGCGCTCGCCGTCGCCGCTCCCGACTGGGTGGTCCAGGTCGCCGAACCGGACTGGTTCAGGCACTGCACCACCCGCGCCGAAGACTCCCGGTTTCCCCAGGCCCGCACCGAGCGGACCTAGGTCGGCCAGCGGATCGGAACGGACGGGACGCGGCTGCTCGAAGCTGTGTTCTCGCCCGGCGCCCCTTCCGGGCTGCGGGCGATGCCGCAGGTGGAGGTCCTGCGACAGGTGTGGGTGCAGCACTTCCACCTCGTTGACGGCGAGGTGCAGCGGCGCGCCCCAAAAGACCGGCCGCCAGGAGTGAAGCACCTGGTCAGCCCCTACGACACCGAGGCTCGCACCGGAGCGAAGCGTGACATCTACTGGGACCTATACAAGGTCCACCTCACCGGGACCTGCGGTTCCGGAACCCCGAATCTGATCACTCATGTCGCCACCACCGACGCCGCGGTCAGCGACTTCGATATGGTCACGGCCGTCCACACCGTCTCGCACGCCGACAGATGCTTCCCGGCGAGCACCTGGTCGACACCGGCTATGTGCGGGAGCCCGCGCGGCCCGGTCCGGGTGGGGAGGCACCGGGCCGGGCCGCGCGGAGGGAACGGAACCGGAGAGGGACGGCGGCTGCCGGGCCGTCAGGCCCTGGCCAGGGCCAGAACGGCGTTCTGCCCCCCGAACCCGAAGGAATTGCTCAGGGCCAGCCCGTCCGGGCACGCCGTCGGGGCGGTCGCCACCGCGATGTCCAGCTCCGGATCGAGCGTCGACAGACCCGCGGTGGGCGGCACCACCCCCGTCTCCAGGGCGAGCACCGTCAGCGCGGCCTCGGCGGCACCGGCGGCACCCAGCATGTGTCCCGTGACCCCCTTGGTCGAGGTCACGACCGGACCGTGCGGGAGGAGTCGGCCGAGCATCCGCCCCTCGGCGAGGTCGTTGAGCGGGGTGGAGGTGCCGTGCGCGTTCACGTGCCCGACGTCCCCCGCGCCCGCTCCGGCGTCGGCGAGCGCCGCCCGTACCGCCGCCTCGCAGCCCCTGCCCGCAGGGTGCGGGCTCGTCATGTGATGGGCGTCCGCGCTGGCCCCGTACCCGACGACCCGGGCGCGGATCCGGGCGGACCTGGCCCGCGCGTCCGAGGTCCGCTCCAGCACCAGCACCGAGGCACCCTCCGCCGCGACGAAGCCGTCCCGCCCCATGTCGAACGGGCGGGAGGCGGTGCCCGGATCGTCCTCGCGGCCCGACAGCGCGCCCATGCGGGCGAAGCCCGCCATCACCAGCGGCGTGATCATCGCTTCGGCGCCCCCGGCGAGCACCACGTCGCACCGGTTCAGCAGCAGCAGATCCCGCGCCACCCCGATGGCCGTCGCACCCGACGCGCACGCCGTCGCCACCACCAGGTTGGGCCCGGTGGCGCCGAACTCGATGGCGGTCTGACCCGCCATCATGTTGGGCAGCTGCATCGGCAGCAGCAACGGGGAGACCCGGTGCGCCCCCTCGTCGAGGAGTGTGCGGTGCTGGGTCTCGACGGTGCCGGGGCCGCCGTCGGCGCACCCGAGCACCACACCGACCCGCGCCCCGTCCCAGCCGGCCGGGTCGAGCCCGGAGTCCGCGACCGCCTCGCGGGCCGCCACCAGAGCGAACCGTGCGAAGGGGTCAAGGCGCAGCGCCCGGCGCGCGCCTAGCAGCGCGTCGGCGTCGAAACCGGGCACCCGGCACGACAACTGGACCGGGTTGCCCTTCAGTTCGGGATCCAGGGCCGCGGTGGGCCGGCCGTCGAGGACACCGGCCCAGGTCTCGGCGGTGTCGCACCCGGCCGGTGTCACCAGGCCCAGGCCGGTGACCGCGACGTCGGCACCGGAGGTCATGCCGAGGCGCTCCGCTCCATCATCAGGTTCGCCATGTCGCGCATCGTCGCCGCCTTCAGCAACTCGTCGTCGCTGATCCGCAGGCCCAGTTCCTTCTCCAGCAGCAGCGACAGCTCCACCACGGCGAGCGAGTCGAGTTCGACGTCCTCCCGCGTCGCCTCCGGGGTGACCTGGTCGGGAGCGACCTTGAGCTTGCTGATCAGCATTTCCTTGAGGGTCTCGAACACGGTGTCATCCTTCGTTGTCGGGCCGGCCCGGCGCGCGGACCGGCACGGGGCCCGCCGCCCGGTGCGGCGGGAGGGGTGCGACGCGGGTGCGCCGCCGGGTCCGTCAGTCGTCGAACGTCTTGAGTTCGGGCCACAGCAGGGCGGTCGCCCCCCAGGAGAGACCTCCGCCGAAGGCGGTGAGCAGCGTCCGGTGACCGGCCTTCAGCGTTCCGCGCGCGGTCGCCTCCGCCAGCAGGACCGCCAGCGACGCCGCCCCCGTGTTGCCCGTCCACTCGATGTTGGACAATCGCCGCTCCGCCGGGATGCCCAACTCCTCGGCGACGGCGGTGAGGATGCGGGCGTTCGCCTGGTGGGCGGCGAACCGGTCGGCGGCGAGCGGCCCGTCCCAGCCGGCCGCCGCGAGAGCCGCCCGTGACGACTGGGTCATCCGGCCCACCGCGTGCCGGAATGTCTCGCGGCCCCGCATCCGGAAGAACTCCTCACCCGGCTCGGGGGCGATCCGCGAGGAGCGTTGCCGTGATCCGCCCGCGGGCACCTCGATCAGCCCGCCGAGCGACCCGTCGCTGCCCAGCACGACCCGCCCGACAGCGCCCGGTTCGTCCGGCCGCCCGGCCCGCAGCAGTACGGCGCCCGCCCCGTCAGCGAAGATCACCGCGGTGCCCCGGTCCTCGGGGTCGATGATCGTGGTGAAGGCGTCCGCCGCGATCAGCAGGACGCTGCCCACCGTGCCCGAGGCGATCAGCCCCGCCGAGGTGGCGAGCCCGTACAGGAAGCCGCTGCACACCGAGGAGACGTCGAACGCGGCGACTCCGCGCAGTCCGAGCCGGTCGGCGACCAGCGGAGCCGTGGCGGGGCAGGGCTGGTCCGGCGTGGTCGTCGCGAGCACCACGGCCTCGGCGCCGCCGCCCGCCGAGGCCAGGGCCCGCCGGCCCGCCTCCACCGCCAGGTCCGACGTGGCCGTGCCCGGCGCGACCACATGCCGGGAGGCGATCCCGGTCCGCGACCTGATCCACGCGTCGGAGGTGTCGAGCCGCGCCGACAGGTCGTCGTTGGTGACCACGTCCGGCGGGAGGTACCGGCCGATGCCCGCGATCACGGCCGCGGGCGCCGGAGCGGGCCCGCTCATACGGTGCCGCCGCCCGTCAGCGCTTCCACCGGCAGTCCCATGTAGTCCATCCGGACCTCGGCCATCTCCTCCGTCCACCGGTCAGCCATGTTGTAGCGCTGCTCCGGTGTGGTGTCCAGCATCTTCACCCCGGGCCAGATCTCGTAGTCGCCGATCAGGTCCGCGTGGGCGGCCATGCCCTGCTGGAACAGTTCCTCGCGGTGGATGACGTACTCCCGGTCCGGGACTTCGTCCCAGAGCTTCGCCCCGGCCTGGATGATCTCCAGGATGTGGTCCCGGGCCCCGGGGTCGCGCGCCAGGTGGTCGCGGAGGATGGTGCTGGCGACGGTCAGATGCCGGATCTCGTCGATGGCCGTGCCCCGGGAGATCTCGCCGGTCGCCGGGGACAGCGGCGTCCACTTGCGCTCGCTCAGCTCGGCGGCGGGGGCGAGCACGCCCTCGATGACGATGGCGAAGACGGCGACGCCGCCCATGAAGTCCTGCTTGTCGCGCACCACGTCCAGCGTGAAGTCCTCGACGGGCTGCAGGACGTCGCGGCGGTAGTCGGCCGAGAGCGCCTCGATGTCCTGGAGCAACGAGGCGGCCGGCATGCCCAGTTCGACCAGGTGGTTGCGGAACACCCGGGCGTGCCGGGCCTCGTCGATGAGCTGGGTCGCGTAGAACTCCATCTCGGGCACTCCGGGAGCGATCGCCACGTAGTGGCCGAGCAGCCGGGTGGCGATCTCCTCCGACAGGCCCCGGAAGCCGAACTCCAGGATCAGCGCCTCGCGCAGCGGACCCGGCTCGGTCAGGAAACGGGGCACCGTCGCGTCCGCGTGGTGGCCGGTCTCGCCCCGGTCGCGCAGGGTGCCCTGCGCGACGGAGGTGATCCAGTAGGCGAGGTCGCAGTCGGCGGGGCCCAGGGTGAGGCTCTTGGCGCCGTCGAGGAGACCGGGGGCGTCGTCCCAGTCGGCCTCACGGACGACCGGCCGGGGCGCGGCGGCGGGGACGCCTGCGGCGTCCGGTGTACGGTCGGTTCCGGTGGTCACAGCAGTGACCTCTCCTTCGGTCGGTCGTGGATGCGGTGTACGCGGTGCCGGGTACGGTCAGCGGGCCGGCCGCGTCGGGATCTGCGCCGGCACATGACCCACCGGGATCGGATCGGTCGCGTGTCCGACCGGCTTGGGGTGCGCGAGGCCCAGGTCGTCGAGCAGCCGCAGATAGCCCGGCTGCCGCACGGGCTCGAAGGGCAGCGCGTAGGACTTCATGAAGTTGCCGAACAGGCCCCGGTCGCCGCAGAGATGGAACGGGATGACCAGCAGCGCCCACTCGGGGCCGATCAGCCAGCACCACAGACCGACGACCGCGCCCTGGGTGATCAGACTGTGCATGACGTTGTAGAGCGTGTAGTACGTCTTCGAGATCGGCCGGCCGCCGCTGCGCCGGAACGCCAGCGCGCCCGGGAGATAGCCGATGACGTCGATGTACAGGAAGAGGGCCACCGCCGGCAACCAGCGGATCTCGTCGTAGTGGACGACCATCAGGACGGTCGACACCGCGAGGCCCACCAGGTACTCGGCGCGGTGCAGGGTGAACGTGCGTGGTGTCTCGAAGGGATTGGCCTGGTCCATGGCTGACTCCTCTGTGGGCCGGTCCGGGGGAGGGGGACGGGAGGGGGACGGGACGTGCAGTGGGGCGCGGAGCAGGGACGGAGCCGTTCACCCTGCCCGCGCCCGTGAGGCCGCCTACGCGGGCGCGGCGGCGCCGGGCCGTGCGCTCTCGGGCCCCGCGACGTCGCCGAGGATCTCGGTGCCCGGGTGCATCCCGGCCACCGCCCACGCGATGGTCTCCATCACGACGCGCTCGGCGATCGGGTCGAGGATGCCTTCGAGGCTGGGGATGCCGAAGTCGAAGTCCGCCTCGAAGCGCACCGTCACGTCGTCACCCCGCTGGGCGAGAGACCAGGTGCCGCGGAAGGTGTCGAAGTCGCCCTCGGTCTGCTCGAACCGGATCTCCAGCGCGTCGACGAGGAACTCGTCCCGCTCGGTCCAGCGCAGCAGGCCGCTGCGGAAGTGCAGTTCCCAGCTCGACGCGCAGTCGGGCTTGGGGTACGTGGCGTGCACGGTAGTCGACTGGACGTGCGGGGCCAGCTCGGGGTAGCGCTCCCAGCGCCTCACCGCGTGCAGGACGTCCTCGGCCTTCGCGCCGGGGACCAGGGCCTCCAGGAGTACGTGTCGCATGGTGGATCACCGCCCTTCGGGCATGGTCGTCGAATTGCGGATCAGGTCGCGGGTCGCCCGGTCGAAACCGTCGAGCAGGTGACGGACGTCCGCGTCGTCGAGGACGGCGGGCGGGGTGAAGCGCACCACGGAGCTGCCGTTCATCGAATGGTTGGCCACCACCCCGTGGTTGAAGAGTTCGATCAGCAGCTCGCCCGCGAGTCCCGCCTCGGTCAGCTCGACCCCGATGAGCAGGCCCTTGCCGCGCACCTCGACGAGGAGGTCGCCCAGGTTGCGGTGCGCGATCTCGGTGATGGCGGGCAGCAGCCGGGCGCCCAGCTCCATCGCCCGGGTGACCAACTGCTCCTCCCCGACCGCCCGGACCGCGCCCTGAACCGCGGCCATCAGCAGCGGCTGGCCCGCGAACGTGCCGGTGTGGATGTACGGGTCCAGGTCGAAGGGACGGAATGCCTGCCGGGTGGCGATCACGGCGGAGACCGGCACCACCCCGCCGCCCAGCGCCTTCCCTGCCAGCAGCACGTCCGGCAGTACGCCCTCGATGTCGGCGCCCCACCACTCGCCCAGCCGCCCGAAGCCCGACTGGACCTCGTCGAGGATCAGGAAGCCGTCGTACTCGCGCACCAGCGCCTCGACCTGGCGCAGATAGCCCTTGGGCGGGATGATGACCCCGCCCTCGCCCTGGACGGGCTCCAGGATCACGCACACCTCGCCCGGGTGCGCGGCGAGTTCCTCCCGCAGGGCGTCGGCGTCACCGAACGGCAGATGGGTGAAGTCCGGCAGCAGAGGCCTGAACGGCTTCTGGTAGACCTCCTTGGCGGTGGCCGACAGCGCGCCCAGCGTCTTCCCGTGGTACCCGCCCCGCATGGCGACGGTACGGCGGCGGCCCGAGGCCCGCGCGAGTTTGAGGCCGGCCTCCACCGCCTCGGCGCCGGACAGCGCGAAATGTACTCGTTCGAGACCGGTCGGCACCACGGACAGCAGCGCCTCGGCGGCCCGCGCCACCGTCGGCTCCAGCAGGATGCGGGTCGCGGTCGGATGGATGCGCAGTTGGCGGGCGACCGCCTCGACGACCAGCGGATGCCGGGCGCCCATCAGGAAGACGCCGTAGCCGCCGGCGTTGAGGAAACGTTCGCCGTCGCTGGTGGTGAGCCAGGCGCCGGAGGACTCGACCTCCATGTGGCTGCCGAAGAGTTCGGCCACGGTGGCCCGGCCCTTGCTCAGATGGGCCCGGTACAGACCGAGGATCTGCTCCTCGGTGTCAGGGGCGGATGTCGCGGTGGTCAGGGTGGTCATGACGCTGCTCCAGGGAGGGGGGTGGGGGTCAGGAGAGTTCCAGCGGGCCTCCGGTGAACCACGACAGCAGCGGTTCGGCGGCGGAGGACTGACCCGGCGGGTGGAAGGCCAGCGGGCGCACGGCCATGGCCAGTCGGCTGTGGTCCGAGCCGCGGATAAAGTCGATGCCGCCGAGCAGGTCCAGGGCCCGGTCCGCGGCTCGGGCGAGGGCGCGCTGCGCGGCGTACCGTGCGACGAGCACCTCGGCGACCGCCGCCTCGCCGGCCAGTCCGTCCCTGACCGCCCGTGCCGCGCCCTCCAACTGCGCGAACGCGGCCTCGCTGCCGATGGCCAGGTCCGCGCGGTCGCCCTCGCTGCCGCGCCCGCGCTCCAGCACGGTGGCGACCAGCCCGGCGGCGGCCCCCGCGTACCCGGCCGAGATCAGCAGGGTGAAGCAGACGAAGCCGGCGGTCTGGAGGTCGTCGAGCCGGTGCGGGTCGTCGGAGGAGGTGCGGATGACCAGGTCGGCCGAGACCGGGGTGTTCTCCAGCCGCACCTCGTCGCTCTCCGCGGCGGCCAGGACATCGTTGCCCCAGAACGGGCTGACGGAGATCCCCGGAGCGTCGGCGGGCACCAGGGCCAGGGCGAGTTCGGGCCCGTTCGGACCGGGAACGGCGATGCTCACCGTCAGCAGGTCCATCGAACCGGCCAGGCTGCACGGCTTCTTGCTGCCGGTCAGCAGGTACTTGTCACCCGACGGCACGGCGGTCACGGACGGCATCAGGATGTTCTGCTGGGTCTTGCCCTCCGCCCAGCCGGACGCCATCAGCAGCCGCCGTGGCGCGATCCCGCCCAGCACCGCGATCTGACGGTCCGTCAGACGCCCTGCCGTATCGGCGAGTTCGTACAGCATGGCCGCGGTGAAGTGGTGCATGGCGGTGGCGGCGGCGAGCGACGGCGACACCGAGCCGAGCGCCCGCTGCACCCGGATCGCGTCCAGGAGGCCGGCTCCCAGACCGCCGTACGCGCGCGGCACCATCAGGCCCGCGCCCCCGTGGTCGCGGAAGAGGCCGATCACCGGGCTGCCGGTCGACTCGCGTTCTTCGTAGGGAATGCTCTCCAGTGCCTTGATCAGCCCCGGATGGTACTGCTGGCACAACTCTCGGGCGTTGTCGAGGGAACGCACGGAAGACCTCCGGTCGTGAGTGCGGGAGTCAGCTGCCGAAGACCGCGTCCCGCGGCCGGACACCCCGGGCGACACTGACGCCCTGGAGGTGCGAGGTCTTCAGCATCGGATAGTTGGCCTCGCCGAACGCGCCGCCGGTCAGACCGGTGCCGCCGTGGCTGGGCAGATACGGCAGGAAGCCGATGTGCGAGTCGTTGATCTTCAGCAGACCGCCGTTGCCGATCCGCTGGACGAACGAGGAGATGACCTCGTCCGACTCCGCCCACAGAGAGTTGCGCAGCCCGTACTCGTTGGCGTTGACGAAGTCGATCAGGCTGTCCAGGAGGTCCTCGTCCCCCGCCGGGTCGAGCACGACGATGGGCAGCAGCGGGAAGAAGGTCTCCTGCCGGACCACGTCGTGCTTGCGCGCGTCCGCCAGGCCGTCGATCCGCAGCACGGTCGGCTGGAGGAAGACGCCGGTGTCGGAAGGGGTGCCGTCGACCTCGGTGCGGCTGCCGCCGGTCACCAGCCGGGAGCCCTGCTCGTAGGACTGGCGCAGCAGTTCGAAGAACCGTTCGCTGCGGCGCACCGGGGACAGCAGGACGTCCGGGTCCTCCGGGTAGCCGGGGCGGACGGCGGCGGCGCACGCGGCCACCTCGGCGATCAGGCGCTCCGCGATCTCCGGGTGCGCCAGCACGTAGTTGGGCACCATGCAGATCTGACCGGAGCCGTAGAACGCCTCGCAGATCGCCTCGGCGGCCCGGGGGATGTCGGCGTCGCGCCAGACGACGATGCCGTCGTTGCCGGCCAGCTCCAGGATCGGCTTCTTGCCGCGGGCCACGCACTCCTGCTGGAAGCGCAGCCCCTCGGTGCTGCCGCCGATGTAGAAGATGTCGTCGATCAGCGGGTCCTTGAGCCACTGGTTCAGCGTCCGGCCCGGGTTGGCGCAGATCGCGTTCAGGACCCCGAGAGGAGCGCCGATCTCCTCCAGCAGCGGGCCCACCACGTCGCGCAGCAGCCACATGGTGCTCAGGGCGATGCTGCGCGGCGCCCGGACGATCACCGCGTTGCCGGCTATCACCGCCAGCACGGCCAGCGCGGCGCTGGGCGCCGGGGCGTTCTGCGGCGGGTGGAAGGCGACGACGCCGTCGGGCTGACGGCGGACGATCAGCCGGCGGTTCCCGTGCGCGATCTCCGTGTGCATCTGCTCCCGGTACCAACCGAGGCTCTCGTCGCTGTAGATCTGCAGCAGGCAGCTCAGTTCCCAACGGGCCAGACTGATCGGATGCCCCTCCGCCACCAGCATGTCGGTGAAGGTGTCCTGCTGACGGATCAGTTCCTCCCGGAACATCGACCCCAGCCGCATCCGCCGGTCCAGCGGAACCGCTGCCCAGCCGGGAGCGGCGGCGGCCGCGGCCTCACTGGCCATCGCGACGGCGGTGTCCCCCGCGACGGCGCAACGCCCCGCCACGTAGGGGTGGCCGCTCAGCTCCGAGTCCGGGTTGCGTTCCAGCTCGCGCTTCAGGCCGACACTGGTGAAGACATCCTCCAGAAGGGAGCGCGACTCAACCGTGTAGACCCATTCCTCGCTGTCCACGTCTTTTCCCGCTATGTAAAGCTTGTAGCTCCTTAAGGTACTTTCCGGCACGCTCTCCTCCAGGAAATGCAATTCATTCGCACGTTCTCGACATGAATTCTGACAGTGCGGCCTGACGTGATTCTGACGCCGTCCTGACTTGGTTCCGACCCTTATCCGGAACTCTTCTCGTTCTTATTTCGGTCTGCTCTAATTTACTTCACACGTGCACCGTCCGATTGGATTCGGCACGGCCGCGCCCGGAATTCGCGACGAATCACCAGGGGCGGCCCCGTCCTGGGAGAACCCTCATGTGCGCACAGGAGACCACTCTGTACAGCAGCAGCGCCCCCGAACTCCGCCATGTCCTCGTACGGTTCATCGCGGCGGCCTTCGGGGTGCCCGATCAGGACGAGCCGACCGGTCCCTCGGCCTCGACCGGACGGTCCGCGGTCCGCGGTCCGAGCAGGACCACCGTCGCCGCGAGTAGCGCCATGGCCGCGGCGATCGTCGCGAACAGCATCCCTGGGCCGCCCCGCTCCAGGACCGGGAGCAGCGCGAACGGCAGGGCGGCGGCGGTCAGTTTGGAGAGCGAGTAGGCCGTCCCCGACGCCTGGGCGCGGATCCGCGTCGGATACTGCTCGGCCAGGAACACGTGCGAGGCGCTGGAGAAGACATTGCTCACCAGCGTGTACGCGAAACCGCAGGCGATGACCGTCGACGCCGACCCGGCGAAGGCGAAGCCCAGGCCCGCCAGCGCCATACCGAGCGCCGACATCGCCACCAGGAACCGGCGCTCGACCCGGTCCATCAACGGCACCGCGAGCAGCGCCCCCACCGGATAGCCGACGAAGACGGTCGCGGTGTACCCCAGGCCCTGGACGATGTCATAGCCCTTCGCGGCCAGCACCAGGGGGGCCAGCGTGCCGAAGCCGTAGTAGCCGACCGTCGAGAGCAGGCACAGCAGCCAGCACTGCACCGTCCGGCGCCGCAGATGCGGCGAGAACAACTGCCGCAGGAACGGATCGGACGGCGGCGCGGACGCGGCGGCTCCCTTGCCCAGCGGCGTGCGGCCACCCGGCTCCGGTGCGCTGTCGCCCCGCGGCGTGCGCTCACCCGGCTCCGGAGCGCCGTGCGCCGGGTACGCCGTGTCCCGGCCCGCGGGCTCCGGCAGCGAAGTGCCGAGGCTCCGGGCCTCCGCCTCCAGACGGGCGGTCAGGGCCTCGGCCTCCGCGCGCCGGCCGACCGCCGCGAGCCACCGAGGCGACTCGAACAGGCCCCGCCGCAACGCCCACACCACCGCCGAACCGGCCGCGCCGAGCGCGAACAGCCAGCGCCAGCCCGCCACTCCGAACGGCGAGAGCGGCACCAGCCACATGGCGGTCAGGCCCACCGCGGGGACCCCGCAGAACCCGAGTGTGTACGCCCAGGCCATCAACCGGCCGCGGTGCCGGGCGGGCAGGACGTCGGCGAGATAACTGTCACTGAGGGTCTGCTCGGCGCCGATCCCGATCCCGGCGAGGAACCGGGTCGCGATCAGCCAGCCGACGGACGGCGAGAACGCCCCGGCCAACGAGAAGAACGAGTAGATCGCCAGATTGACCAGGAACGCCCGGCGGCGGCCGAGACGGTCGGCGAGACGCCCCATCAGGATGGCCCCGAAGAACTGACCGAGGAAAACGGACGCGAGGACCAGCTTCACATCGGTCGCCGTCAGGGCGAAATCCGTCCGCAGCACCTGCGAGAGCGTGCCGGACAGATTGTTCTCGTACATGTCGAACAGCAGGCCGATGCCGATCACGGTGGTGATCCGGCGGTGGGTGGGCAGGACGGGGAGGCGGTCGAGCCGCTCCGCGACCGACGGGGCCGGTCTGACCGCCCCGAGAGTGTCGTCGGACATGGTGATGCGCTGACCTTTCCTACGGGGGACCGCGGGGCGGAGGCCGCGGCGGGCGAGGCGTGGTGCGGTCGGCGCGACGCCGTCGGGAAAGGACGGCACAGCCGGACCGCGACCGATCGGCGGTGCGGCGCCCGACAGCCCGCGAACGGGCCACGAGCCGTTCGCGGGCCGGTCAGGGGCGGCCGCGGGGGGCTTCGGACATACGGTGGGGATCGCCCCGGCCGGCGCCGAAGACTCCGGTACGCCGGGCCGCCGAGAGCCCTCGGCGTCAGGCGGCGGCGCGCTCCTCGCGAGCCGGCGCGCTGACCTTGTGCAGGAAGGTCGCGACCTCGCGGTACGACGCCCAGAACCCCACCTCGTGGTACGGCATCCCGCGTTCGGCGCAGTACTCCCGGGTCAACTCCCGCGCCCTGCGCAGGCTGCGCTGCGGCATCGCCGGGAACAGGTGGTGTTCCACCTGGTAGTTGAGCCCCCCGTAGAGAAAGTCCATCAGCAGCGACGGCCGGATGTTGCGGGAGGTGAGCACCTGGCGGGCCAGCCAGTCCAACTCCTCCTCCTCGCCGTCGCGCACCGCCATGCCCTTGTGGTTCGGGGCGAAGATCAGCCCGAAGTAGACACCCAGCACGGCCTGCTGGACGAGGATGAACAGCAGGCCGAGCACCACGGGCAGCACCGTGAACACACAGGTCAGGTAGATCACGGCACGCGCCGTGATCAGCGCCACCTCCAGCCAGCGCCGGCGCACCTCGTTACTGGCCAGCGTCATCACGGCCGTGCGCTGCATGTTGTACGACTCCAGCACCAGCAGGACGAAGAACAGCACGGACTGGTACCGCACGATGAACCGGCCGCGGCGGCTGCGGCTGGAGTACTGCTTCATGTCGAAGATCGCGGTGCGCCGGCCGATGTCCGGGTCCTTCTCCAGGTGGTTGGGGTGGCTGTGGTGCCGGTTGTGGTGATTGACCCACCACCCGTAGCTCACACCGTTGACGAGGTTCGCGTGGACGTACCCCATCAGGGACGCCGTCCAGTGGGTACCGAACATCGACTTGTGTCCGGCGTCGTGCCACATGAAGGCGCTCTGTCCTCCGCACAGCCCCATCCACACCGCGACCAGCAGTTGCAGCCAACTGTCACCGAGCGCGAAGAACGCCACGAACCCGATCGCCAACAGCGCGGTGTTCAGCGCCAGTTTGCCGACGTAGTAGCCGGGGGCGGGGTTCAGCAGCCCATCAGCCTTGACCCGCCGCAGTAGCTCGGCGAAGGACGCGGAGGCGCCCACCGAACCGGCCTGGGAAGCACGGACCGCGTCGGGCACGGCAGCCAGAGGCTTGGTCGCGCCCGCCCCCGGACGCTTGACCAAGGCATCGTCGTGAGGTGATTGCATACCTCTTTCTCCTCGCAAGAGACGGTCCGTCAGGAAAGACGGGACGGGGTTTCATCGTCGGGCGGGGGACTGATAGAACACTGACCGGCCCCTGACCGGTTCCCGCCGCGACGGGCCCGATCCCGTCAGCCTTTCGTCAGGGGACCGTCAGAGCGATGCGGCAGAGTAATTCTCGTAACCGGCACCGGGGATATCCGGAACCGGGAACAGGGAGAGGTGCCCGGAGTGGTTTATCGGGGACCGGTTTTCTGGTCGGGTGAATTGCCGCCTGCGCAGGTTCGAATCCTGCCCTCTCCGCCGGACTGTCGTGCCGTCGCACCGCGCGGACTCCGCGATGGTGCGACGTACCGCCATGCCCCGCCGCGGACCCGTCCGCGAGCGCGACCGAGGCGTATGCCCACGGTGCGAACGCCCGCGCACCGCTCGACCCTCGACGGGAGCCGCCTCCATGACCCTCTCCACCGCGCCGCCGCCCCGGCATGCCGTCGTCATCGCCAACCCGACCGCAGGCACCATCGACGACGCCCTCCTCGACAGCCTCCTCACGCTGTTCGCGCGCGCGTCCACCCAGGTCACCCTGCACCGCACGGCGCGGATCGGCGACGCCACGGCCGCCGCCCGGGCCGCCTGCGCAGGCCGCCGCGACCTCGCCGTGGACCTGGTCGTCGCCGTCGGCGGGGACGGAACCGTCCACGAGGTGATCGAAGGGATGACCGGCACGCCCCCGCACCGACCCGGCGGAGCCCCGGCACTCGCCGTCGTCCCGGCGGGCACCGGCAACTCCGGCTATCTGATGCTCTGGGGCGAACGCCCCTGGCGGGAGAGCCTGCACGCCATCCTGACGGGCTCCGCGCAGGACGCGGTACCGCGCCCGCTCGACCTGGCCAGGGTCGCCGAGACCGGCGCGAAGGTCTTCCTCGGCGCCTGCTCGGGCGTCATCGCGGACGCCCTGCGGGTGGCCGGCTCGATCCCGCTCAGCGGCCGCGCCCGCTACGCCCGCGCCTTCGCCGAGTCGGCCGCCGCCTTCACCCCGTACCCCGGCCGGGTGACTGTCGACGGCACCGTGCTGCACGAGGGCCCGACGGTCCTCGCCAACGTCGGCGGCGGACGCTTCCGGGGCGGCCAGTACCAGGTGCTGCCCCGCTCCGAGCTGGACGACGGGCTGCTGGATGTGTGCGTCGTCGACGGGTCCGTCGCGCCGTCCCTCGTACCGGAGTTGACCCGGCACGGCGACCACCTCGGCAGCCCGGGGATCTTCTACGGGCGGGGCAGCCGCATCGTCGTCGAACGGCTGGACGGAGCCCCGCTCTGCTTCGAGCACGACGGCGAACTCCAGCCGCCCACTTTGCGGCGCGTCACCTTGGAGGTGCTGCCCGCCGCACTGACCGTGTGGGGCCCGCCCACCGCACGCCTCTCGACCAGCGGTTCCCGCGCGGGAACCGGACCGGACGCTACGGAGACCGCATGACCGCCCTGACTGACCTCTGCGACTGGGCCGCGGGACTGCGGCACGCCGACATCCCGGAACGGGTGCGCCGACTCGCGGCCAGCCAGGTGCTGTCGCAGGCCGCCGCCATCCGCGCCGGACTGGCCCACCCCCTGGGACAGCGACTGGTCACGGCGTTCGGACCGCCGTTGCAGGCCGACCCCCTGAAGAGCGCGGGAGTCCTCGCCGCACTGGGTTCGTGGCTCAACCTCGACGACACCGCCTACGCCGGACACCTGTCCAACTCAACCGTCGCCGTGCCCCTCGCCTTTGCGCACGGCCTCGGCCTCGACGGCGCCCGGCTGATCACCGCGGTGGTGGCCGCCAACGAGTGCGCGGCCCGCATGACCGCCGCGGCGACCCTGGGCCCGCTGCGCGGACAGAGCGCCGTCCACACCCACCTGGCCGGCGCGGTCAGTGGCCGCTCGCACTGCGAGGGCGCCCCCGCGCCCCGCTGGGCCGACGCCCTCGGGTTGGCCTTCGCGATGCCGCACCGGCCCCTGATGCGGGCCTTCCTCGCCAGCGACGCCCGGCTCCTGAACACCTTCACCCCGGTGCGCGCCGGACTGGACGCCTGCGACGCCGCCGCCGCGGGACTGCGCGGCGCACCGGACCTGATGGAGCACCCGGACGGGTTCCTCGCCGCCTTCGCGGATGCTCCACTTCCCGAGGCGCTCACCGACGGACTCGGCAGCCGCTGGTACACCGAGACGCTCTCCTTCAAGATGCGCCCCGGCGGCCCCGGGATCGACGCGGCCGTCGACTGCGCCCTCGAACTCCACCGGGAACTGGGCGGGCCGACCGCGGACGAGGTGGCCGAGGTGGTCGTGGAGGCCTCGCTGTACACCCTGTTCGCGGGGCACAAGGCCGAGAGCTACGTCACCGGACCCGACGCGCCCCTCGGCGCCCTGGTCCTGCACACCCCCTATCCGGTGGCGACCGCGCTGCTCACCGGCCGCCTCGCGGTCGCCGACTTCGAGGGCCCCCTGCTGGCCGAGCCGGACCGCTGGCGTCTCGCCGACCGCGTCCGGGTCGTACACGACCCGGACCTCACCCGCGCCCTGTTCGCCTCCGAGGCGCCGTTCGGCGAGGCGGTCCGGGCTGCCGGGACCAGGGCGGGGCCCTGGATCAGGGCGTTCGGCGGCCCCGAGACCGAGGGGATCGCGCGGGAGGTGAACGAGGGCCGAGAGCCCTCCGACTTCACCCGGGCCACCAAGACGACCGGGGCCAGGGTAACGGTCACCCTCAAGGACGGCCGGACGATGACCCGGGAGCAGCTGATCCCGCTCGGCGCCGCGGGACCGCACACCCGCGACCACCACGCGGAGCTCGTGCGGGAGAAGTTCACCAGCCTGGGAGGCGGGGCCCCGACGGCGCGGGCCGCGGCCGATCTGTCGTCCATGGATGCCGCGGGACTGCGCCGGTGGACGACGGAAGCGCTTACCGGATGAGTACCTCTGGACCGAATTTAGCATATATTTACTGACAATGCGAACACGCTAGAGTTAATGCATGCATTATAACGAATGGTGCGTAGGGCGCGGACGGGACGTCGGAACCCTGTTGCGCGAATGGCGGACCAGACGCCGGATGAGCCAGCTCGAACTCGCTTCCAGGGCTGACAGTTCGGCCCGGCATATCAGCTTTATCGAGACCGGGCGGACCAGTCCGAGCCGCAACTTGCTGTTACGTTTAGCGGACCAGATGGACATTCCCATTCGTGAACGCAACGTGTTGCTCATGGCCGCTGGATTCGCCCCGCTCTTTCCCGAGAGCTCCTTCGGGGAGTCCGGCGACCTCAGCGTCCTGCGAGCGGAGCTACGCCGGCTGCTCGTCGCCTACGAACCCAACCCGGTCCTGATCCACGACGCGCAGTACCACGTCGTCGAGGCCAACGGAACCTTCCACGCGCTGGTCGCCGACGTGGCGGGCCATCTCCTGACCCCGCCGCTCAACGTCATACGGCTGAGCCTGCACCCCGAGGGACTCGCCCCCCGGATCCGCGGATTCCCCCTGTGGCGGGCCCACTTGCTGGGACGCCTGCGCCACCGGCTCACCATGAGCAGATCGGCGCCGCTGAGAGCGCTGTACGAGGAGGTGAGGGGCTACCCGGTCCCTCCGGGGCAGCACGGCGAGGACACCGGATCCCTCATGGACGGCGACTTCTTCACCTACGCAGTGCCGCTGTTGCTGGAGCACGAGGGGCAGGTGCTGTCGTTCGTGTCGGCGCTGATGACTCTGAGCTCGCCCACCGAAGTCACCGTCTCCGAGCTGGTGGTCGAGACCTTTCTGTCCGCCAACGCGGAGACGGCGGAAGCGCTTCAGTCGATGCGCGCGGAGGTCACGCGGACGGAAGCCGATCGAGGAATCCGCTCACCGAGCTGATCCGGCCGTCCTCCGCCAGCGTGATGACGTCGGAACCGCCCGCTGGAGACGACCCGTCGGCCGTCGAGACCAGGTCCCACGAGAAGCGCGCGATGTGGTGGTTGCCGTCGACCTCGCCCTTGAGCCTGAACTCGAAGCCGGGGAACTGCTGGTGCGCACCCTCGATGGCGGCCTGGACGCCCTCGTGCCCCTTCACGTCCACCAGCGGGTCGGTGTACGTGCCGTCCTCGGTCCACGCCTCGGCGACGGCCTTGGCGACGGCTTCGGAGTCGGGGGCGTTCCAGGCGGCAAGATACCGGCTGACGGCGGTGGTGTACTGCGTCATGAAGTGCGTCCTCTCGGAAACGTCTGAGCGGGCCGTCGTCGTACGACGGTGCCTGCCCCCACTCTCTCCTCGTGACGTCCGGTCAGTCGATTACCCCTGAGGTAATGAGGAATTCCGTGAGGCCCCGGAAAGCGGTCCACCGCCGTCGGACCGGAAATACCGAGCGATGGGAAACGCGGTCGACATCGATCGCCCCTTCCGCGGACGTCCGCCACGGCTGCGGCTCGCGACACCTCTGGCTGACGCGAGCCGCTCACCGACGTTTCGAACCGTCCATGAGCGATTCCCCGCCGTCCGTGCACGTTTTCCCGCGTCAATTCCCGGCCGGGCCGGGCTCCGGGCACACATCGAGTGTGGGCGTCCCGGCTGGGGCCGCGACGCCCACCTCGCGGACGAGCAGCCTCGTGTCGCCTGAGCACGGCGCGCCGTCGTGGTGGTGAAGCCCGCGCTCACTCAGCTGACCAAGCTCATCGCGTCCGAGACGCATCGCCCAAACACTCAGTAGCTGTCGACCGAGAGTTCAACTGTGGATGCCGTACCTTCAGTCGCTTGAGTCGCTGCCCGGTTCAAGCGACTGAAGGTGTGCGACTCAACTCACCTTCAGTCGCTCAGTCGCACAGGACAAAAAGCACAGGTCAGATGGGGTTGGATGTTCTCAGCAGCGACTGAAGCGACTGAGCCTGCACATATATCAAGGACTCCTGCGTGCGCGTGTGCGTCATATATAGCGGCCTTCAGTCGCTTCAGTCGCTGATATCTGAGCCTTGTGTCTCTGACCTGCTGGTTTCTAAGGTGCTGTGGGCAGCGACCGAAGCGTTCCGGTCGCTGCCCACGAGGATCAGTCGCTGAACCGGCGGGCAGTTTCAACGGACGGTCCGACATGAGACGCGCCCTGGCTGTCAAGGCAGCGCCGCCAGCGCTGGCAGTTCGCTAAGGTGTGTCTGTTGTTCAGTCGCTTCGGTCGCTATGAGGGGGTGAGTATGCCTGCTGACCTGCGAACTTGCCCCAGCGACTCATGGGGCGAAGGTCTTGCGCCTTCAGTCGCTCAAGCGCCGCTTGCCACGGCGCGATGGTGTGCGCGCCAGGGCTGGCCGGTCCATCCTCTGGCTCCCGGCCGGAAGACCCCTGCAGCAAACTGCGAAGCCTGCCGGCAACTGGGCCACGTTCACACAGGATGCGGCTGTCCCTCCGCAGGCCGCTGGTGCCACAGTTTCCACGCAGCCACGCTGGACCAACGTCGCATTGACCGTTGGTGGGGCGACAATCCCCAGTTCGGCGTCGGGGTCTCCTGCGGCCCCGCGGGGCTGATCGTGATCGACATCGACGCTCATACCACTGAACCTCCCAGCCGGGACAGGCTCCTTCCGGGCATCCCCATCGGCGAACGGGTCAACCTCTCCGGCCTCACCAGCGGGTTCCACACCATCGCCGTACTCGCGGCTCTGCGCGGGGTTCCCAGCCCGGCAGACGACGCGTCCACCCTGCGAGTGCGGACTCCTTCCGGAGGACTTCATGTCTGGTACCGGGCAAGGGACAACAGCCGCTGGCAGTGCTCCAGTGGTTCCAGCGGAGGCCGAGCTCTGGCCTGGCAGGTAGACGTCCGGGCACATGGCGGCTACATCATCGCCCCCGGCACCATCACTGCAGCCGGGACCTACACGCCCGTGGGCGCTGTACGGTACCCAGCGGTCCTCCCGGACTGGCTGTCCCAGGAACTCGAACGCACCGGTCACCTGCCGACCTTGGACGTCCCCGCTCCCCGCGCGGTACCGCCGCGAGCGCAACAGGCAGTCATCGCCGCAGGCGGAGGCCGCGAGACCACCCGGAGCATCCTCACCTCCGTCCTCGCCCCGGTAGAGGCGTGCGGTCAAGTCATGGAGGGAGCCGGGTTCTCCGACACCCTCAACCGAGCCGCCTACACCCTCGGCGGCCTCGTCGCGGCAGGACGCCTCCCCCAGGAAGAAGCCGAGGCACTCCTCCTGCAGAGCGCCGCCGCCGCCCGCCCTGGCCAGGAACGACGAGCCGAACAGATCATCCGCAGCGGCATGGCCGCCGGGCTCAAGCGCCCCCTGTACCCCGGGAGCCGGTGATGACATCACCCGGCAACGACAACATGCTCTTCCACTTCGACCCGGAACTCGTCGCCGCACAGATCCGTGAGCAGGGCACCCTGCCGTTGCCCGCGCAGTCCCTCGCACCGCCCCCGGCCACCACCTCCGGAGAAGCGACACGCAACGGGCTCTTGCCGGACACCCTCACCGACCGCGGCAACGCCAAGCTCTTCGTCAAGCTCTACGCCAACGACTACCGGCACGTCCCCGGCATGGGCTGGTATAGGTGGGACACCACCCGCTGGCAGGTTGACGAGGACGATACCGTCGTCTGGGCCGCGGGCGACCTGGCGGAGAGCATCGCCTCCAGCGACCCTCGCGGCCTCTTCACCACCCAGGCCCTTCACCAGCACCGCCGCCGGGCCCTGTCCACCACCGGCATGAACGCCATGCTCACCCAGGCCAAATCAGCCCCGGGCATGGTCCTGAACGCCGCACGTCTCGACGCCGACGCCTACGCCCTGTGCACCCCCGACGGCATCGTCGACCTGCGCACCGGCCTGCTGAAGACACCCGACCCGAACAAGGACTTCCACTCCCGCTCCACCTCCGTCGGACCCCGGATCAGCCCGACCCCACGATGGAACCGCTTCCTCACCGACACCTTCGGCAACGATCCCGAAGGCACCGAGATGATCGAGTTCCTCCAACTCCTCCTCGGCTACTCCGTCACCGGCGATGTCGGAGGCCAGATCCTGCCCTTCCTTTTCGGCTCCGGAAAGAACGGGAAGTCCGTCCTCCTGGACGTCCTTATGAAACTCCTCGGCGACTACGCGGACGCCGCCCCACCCGGCTTCCTCATGGCACGCCCCTACGACGGGCACCCCACCGACCTCGCCGAACTCCACGGACGTCGCGTCATCGTCTGCTCCGAGGTCAAGCACGGGGACAAGTTCGACGAGGCCCGGGTCAAGCTCCTCACCGGAGGGGACCGCATCAAGGCCCGCCGGATGCGCCAGGACTTCTTCAGCTTTCAGCCCACCCACAAACTCTGGCTCCTGGGCAACCACCGGCCCGAAGTGGGCACTGGCGGATTCGCGTTCTGGCGCCGCATGCGCCTGATCCCCTTCACCCGCGTCGTCTCCGACGACCGCAAGATCGACAATCTCGCCGACATCCTCGTCACCGAAGAAGGCCCCGGCATCCTGGGCTGGCTCATCGACGGCGCCCGCCGCTACCTTGCCGGCGACAAGGACCTCACCGGACCCGAACGCGTCCGCATCGCCACCACCGCGTACGCGGAAACCGAAGACCACACCGGCCGCTTCTTCGAAGAACGCTGCACTCTCGGCCCCGAACTGCGAGCCGAGCAAACCGGCCTCTACGCCGCCTACCGCACCTGGTGCCAGGAAGAAGGCGCCCCCGCCATGACCTCACGCGCTTTTGCCGCCCGCGCCCGCGAACTCGCCGGTCTGGCCTCGCCCAAGGAAATGATCCTGTCCAATCAGCGCAAGTACTACCCCGGCATCGGACTGCTCCCCGAGAACGAGAGGCAGGCGAACACATGAGCTCCCTGATCACCGAGGACGAGATCAGCCAGGAGATCGACCTCGTCTGGCTCGAAGAGATCACCGACCTCGACTACGTCCGCCAAAGCCTGGACCGCCTGCCCACCCGCCGTGGCAAACCCCCGTACCACCGGGACGGACGCATGATCGGCTACGCCCTCCTGGGCCCCCAGGCGAAAGCCTCCCGTTCCTCCGGCACCTTCCGCCGCCGCGTCTTCTGGCTCCTGCCTCACGACCGCGACACCCAGCCCGAAGGCCTCTACGCCACCGGCGCCCCCGCCGAAGCCGTCGACCCCCGCACACTGGCGGCCGGCACCAAGGGATACAAGACCGAACGCTCCGAAGGCGGCCCGCCCTCCACCGCCATGCAGGAACTCGGCATAACCCTTCCGCTCTGACACACCCCACACCAGCCGCACGATCTCCTGGGTTCAGGGCCCCACGTTCGCATGAGGCGTCCGTGAGCCGGCGGTGGGACACCATAAAGGGCAACTGCCAAGGAGCCCGTCGGCCGTACCGGCGACAAACGAAGGGCTCATCGCCGAAGGCCAGGGGACGCGCTGTCGATTGTCCTGGGCGGTGCAGCACCGGGCGCGATGCCGAACGGGCGGCGAGCCTTTGTACCCTCGGGTCCCATGAAGGCACTGACGTTTTCCGAGTACGGTCCCGCGAGCGTGCTCAAGGTTGCTGACGTTGCGGAACCGCACGCGGGACCAGGGCAGATCCGAGTAGCCGTACGCGCTTCCGGCGTTGCTCCCTCCGACTGCGGCCTGCGCTCAGGGCAGTTCCGCGACATGATGCCGGTGCGTCTACCGCACGTACTCGGCGTGGACGCCGCGGGGGTCGTCGACGAGGTCGGCGCGGGGGTCGATGATGTCCGGCCAGGCGACGCGGTCTTCGGCATCGTTTCCCTCACCGAGCTCGGGCAGCTCGGCGGCGCCAACGCCGAGTACGCCGTGCTGTCCGCCTGGGCCCTGAAGCCGAATGCTCTGAGCTGGGAGCAGGCCGGCGGCGTCGCCGCGAACGTGGAGACCGCCGCGCGTGCTCTCGATCTGTTGAAGGTCGGGGTGGGCAGCACCCTGCTAATCGAGGGCGCGGCCGGCGGGGTGGGCACGCTCGCCGTCCAGCTTGCGGTGGCCCGCGGCGCGACGGTCATCGGCACCGCTGGCCCGCACAATCATGACTTTCTCGCCGATCTCGGAGCGGAACCGACGACCTACGGTCCCGGGCTGCCAGAGCGGGTAGGTGTCCTGGCACCCGACGGAGTGGACCTCGCCCTGGACTGTGTCGGGTCCGGTTCACTGCCCGACCTGGTGGACCTCGCCGGCACCGCGGAGCGGGTGGTGACCCTCGCCGACATGAACGCCGCTGAGCACGGGGTCCATCTGACCCGTTCTGCGGGCCCCGGCGCAGACCCGCAGGCGCTCGACGGGCTCACCACCGCCGCAGCCCTCGCCGAGGAGGGCCGCTTCACTGTGCCGCTCGCTGGCGTCTTCACCCTGGAGAACGCCGCCGCGGCACACCGATTGAGCGAGACCGGCCATGCCAGGGGAAAGATTGTAGTCACTCTCTGAGTGGACATTTAGCCTGCGCGATATCCACACTCGCCTGGCGCGTCGCGGGCTGCTTGGCTGCTGCTGGCCGAGCACCTGGTCGACGGTGGCTACACCCTCCCTGGTCCCCTTGGATCGCGCGAAGCGTGAGCACCAGGTCACCGTCAGCGGGCCGCTGCCGGGCAACTGCACCCGCCAGCATCGCAGGAGCCGACGCGACCCCGAACACGCCATGCACCGCATGACCAAGGAGGCCAACCGTCTCGGGCTCACCGTCCGTTTCGAACCCATCCCAGCCGCCTGACCACACTCACTCCATTTTTCGTGTCAGAGTCAAGCTGAGGAACTCGCGAACCTCTGCCTCGTGCGCCGAGCCTCCCGAACGGAGATCAGTGCCTGTCGACACGGAAGATCGGGAAGACCCGGTCGGTGCGCATGGCGATGTCGTGGAAGCCCGCCCACTGGGTCATGGCCCACTGCCAGCGCGCGGTGCGCTGCGGTTCCTCCAGCTCCAACGCAATCGCGCGGATCGTACGTACGCCGCCGTGTCCGTTGGAGACCTCCAGTTCGATCTCGGGGTGCGCACGCAGGTTGTGCACCCAGGCCGGCGTGACGGGCGAGCCCGCGGCGCTGCCCACGAGGTAGCGCGAATCGCCGTCAGGGAACGCTGCCACCGGCGTGACACGCGGCTTTCCTGACCGGGCGCCGACCATGTGCAGCACGGCGATGACATCGCCGAATTCCCTCGTCGTCCCGGTGCTGCGCAGTTCGTCGATCATCAGCGAGTTCCGCGTGGCCATGGGGTGTGAGCTCCTTCGTGTGTTCTCGTGGTCGTCGCTGAGGGTTCTCGGCGCACCCCGGCATAACGTCTGGCCCAGTCGCGGTGGTCCGGCGGGCCCGTGCCCGTGCAGGGGTGCGCGCAGGGAACTGCGGTTCAAGCCGTCCGGGACACCGTCGAGCCGGACGCCCTGCGAGTGGCCTGCGGGAAGAGATCGAACCCGCGTCGGCCGACCGACTCGGCAAACCCCGGACCGAGGGCGACGGAGCGGTGGAGTTGCTCGATCACCGTCTTCACGTTCGATCCGCTCGTGCACGGAGTGCCGCTGTCCGAGCCGTAGACCAGATGGTCCCGGCCCACCAGGTGCACGGCCGGCCCCAGCAGGCCGTCGGATCCGGAGGCCGCAGTGTCGAGGTACAGCCGTGACATCTGCTCGCGCAGCTCGCTCTGCGTGACGTGATGAGGGTTGGGCACCCACAGCTCCGTGCCGAGCAGTTCGAGCCGTCCGGCCAGGGATGGGAAGGCTCCGCCGGCGTGCGCGAGGACCACCAGCAGGCCGGGGTGACGCAGCAGGACACCGGCGTACAGCATGTCGATCACGCTGCGCGCGGTGTCGAAGGCGACCTCGGCCAGGGGGCTCGGCCGGCCCTGCGCCGCGGGCGCGTGGGCGTCCGGGTGCACGAGGACGGCCTTGCCCCGTTGCTCGATTTCGCCCCACACCGGTTCGAGGAACCCGGCGCCGAGGTGCACACCGGCGTATGGCGCGACGAGCAGGTAGCCGTCGGGACCGAGTTCGTCGGTGCGGCGCAGCTCGGCCAGGGCGCTATCGGCGCTGTCGGTGGGCAGCGCGGCGAGCAGACCGAGACGGTCGGGCCGCTGCGCCACCAGCGAGGCGCCGTAGCGGTTCGAGGCGGAGATGCCCGCGTGGACGGCCGCCGGGTCCGGCACGCCGTGCACCCTCGGGACCTGGCTGAGTAACTGCATCGCGACGCCGGTCTCGTCCATGTGGCGCAGTGCCTCCTCCGCGGACCAGACGTACGGATCGGGCATCAGGAAGCACTCGTCGCGCATGGCCTGCCACACGCTGCGGACCTGTTCCGGGGTGCCGGGAGGACTGAAGTGGGCGTGGATGTCGAGCCAACCGGTGGGCATGCTGTTCTCCTGAGGTGGTGAAAGGCGGTGTGGATCAGGCGCCGGTGCGGATCAGCTTCCAGTTCACGTATTCGCCGATGCCGAAGTCCGACAGCCCCCGCCCGAAGCCGGAGTTCTTGACGCCGCCCCACGGCAGGGTGGGGCCCGCGTCGCCGACCCGGTTGATGAAGACCATGCCGGTGTCCATCCGGGCCGCGACGCTCTCGGCCCGCTCGACGTCGGCGGACATCACGGAGCCGCCCAGGCCGTACGGGGAGTTGTTGGCCAGTTCGATGGCCTCCTCGTCGCTGTCGACCGAGAACACCATCGCGACCTGGGCGAAGATCTCCTGCCGGAAGACGGGGTTGTCCGGGGTGACGCCGGTCAGCACGGTCGGTTCGAGGAAAAACCCCTCCCGCTCCATCCGGTGACCGCCCGTGACCACCTTCGCGCCGTGCGTCCGGGCGAGGTCGATCTGCCCCAGGGCGCGCGCGAGCCCGGCCTCGGAGGCCAGCGGGCCGACGTCGGTGGCGTCGTCCATCGGGTCGCCGGCGACGAGCGCCTCGAACGCCTCGGTGAAGCGCTCCAGGAACGCGTCGTACAGGCTGGAGTGGACGATGAACCGCTTCGAGCAGGCGCAGCCCTGGCCCGTGTTCATGGTGCGGCTGGCGACCGCGATGGAGACGGCGAGGTCGAGGTCGGCGTCGTCGAGGACGAGGAAGGCGTCGCTGCCGCCCAGCTCCAGGGTGATCTTCTTCAGGGCGCGGCCGGCTGTGGCGGCCACCGCGGCACCGGCCCGCTCGCTGCCGGTGAGCGCGACTCCCTTGATCCGGTCGTCGGCGATGAGCGCCGCGCACTGGTCGTCGGTGAGGAAGACGTTGGCGTAGACGCCGGCCGGCGCGCCCGCGTCGGTGAAGATCTGCTCGACGGCCAAGGCGCAGCCGGGCACCGAGGGCGCGTGCTTGAGAATCATCGTGTTGCCCGCCATGACGATCGGCGCGGCGACGCGTACGAGCTGGAAGAAGGGGAAGTTCCACGGCTCGATGCAGAAGATGACACCGAGCGGGTTCGCCTCGATGCGGGCCGAGCCGGCGGCGACCTCCAGCGGGCGGGGGGCGAGGATGCGCTCGGCGTGGGCGGCGTAGTACCGCAGGATCTCGACGCACAGGTCCACCTCCCACAGCAGTTCGGTGCAGCGCTTGCCCATCTCGGTCGTCGCCAGCCGGGCGAGGTCCTCCCTGCGCTCGTGCATCAGGTCGGCGGCCGCGGCGAGCACCCGGCCGCGCTCGGCGTAGGACATCCGGCTCCAGGAGGACCGGTAGGTCTCCTCGGCGCGGGCCAGGATCGCCTCCGTCTCCGTGTCGCTGTGCTCGGGGTGCTCGGCCACCACCTGCTCGGTGAAGGGGTTGATCGATCGGTACGTCATGACGTTCTCCTGTCGCGTCGGTCGCTGGTAGGCACCGCCCGGCCGGAAGGACATGCGACCGGCGGCCCGGAACCACAGAACACCGCGGCGGACGAGGCGAACCAGGTTGGACCTTGCCTGGTTCTCGCAGAGCCACTCTGGACCGGAGCAGGCCTCTTAAGCTGAGCCGGTGTCTTCCAGTGAGCTCAGTGAGTTCCTGCGCGCCCGGCGCGGCCGCATCCAGCCGGCCGACGTCGGGCTGCCCACGTACGGCCGCCGACGGGTACCCGGTCTACGCCGCGAGGAAGTGGCCCTCCTCGCGGGAGTGAGCACGGACTACTACACGAAACTCGAACAGGGGCACGGCTCGGGCGTCTCGGACTCGGTCCTCGACGCGGTCGCGGACGTGCTACGGCTCGACCCGACCGAACGCGCCCACCTGCGCCGCCTGGTCAGACCGGCGGGCCCGCGGCGCGCCCGGCGACCCGCCGCGCCCGTGCGCCCCGGCTTGCTCCGGCTGCTCGACCTGATGCCCGACATCCCGGCCGTCCTGGTCGGGCCCAGCTTCAACCCGCTCGCCTGGAACAGCCTCGCCGACGCGTTGTTCGACATCACGGACGCCGACCGGACGGGCACCGGCTACGCGAAGCAGATCTTCCTCGATCCGGCCGCCCGCCTCATGTACCCCGAGTGGGAGTCCGTGGCGACAGAGGTCGTCGGCTACCTGCGGTTCAACGCCGGCCGCGACCCCGACGACACCACCATCGGTGCCCTGGTCGGCGAGCTGTCGATCAAGAGCCCCGAGTTCCGCTCACTGTGGAGCCGGCAGACCGTCCGCGACAAGACCCACGGCCGCAAGCTCATCCATCACCACGCGGTCGGCACCCTCGAACTCGACTACGAGGCGTTCCGCCTCCCCGAGGACAACAGGCAGGCCCTGATGACCTACACACCCGAGGCAGGCTCAGCCTCCGAGGACCGCCTCAGGCTCCTGGCCAGCTGGGCCGCTTCGGCCGCGGACGCCCCGCCAGCGGCGGAGTCGGCGTCCCACGCCGCCGACGATCCCCCTCCGACGTCCTGATCCCGGCGCTCGGCAAGCCCATCGCCCACACTGATCTGCTCAAGGTGGAGTGGATGGCGGTGAGTCAGTTCGCGTCCGGTGCTGGTGAAAAAGCCGTCGGTCAGGCCGGGGCGGGGCGGTGCTGTCTGTGCCGCGAACTTCGGCGGAGGGTGCGTTCGAGGTGCTCCCTGCCGGTGAGGGCGAGGTTGGCCAGCGGGCCGCGCCGAGCACGCCCGCCTCCCACCGGGTGGAGGAGCCGCCTCGACGCATTCCGCCGGCTGCACCGCTACAACACCCGACGCCGTCACTCCCGTCCCGGACAGCGCAGCCCGATCGCCTGCAGAACGGCATGGACCATGCTGGCACCAGCCGCACAACCCGTGTCCAGGACTCGGGGTCAAGGCCAAGCTGTGCTTCACCCTCGGCTTACGCCTCCTGGGCCAACCCGATCGAGGCGCATTTCGGGTCGCTGAGGCAGTTCACCATCGAACTGGTCATGGCGCTGCGCCCCCTCGCTCCTTGATGATCTGCGGGTTTTTGTCGGTGGTGGTTCGGCGTTGTGGTGTCAGTGGGTGGGGGTCGAGCTCTCTGCTGTTTAGTGGGTTGTGGTGGGTGACTCGACTGCTGTCAGGGATGCCGATTTTGTGCTGTCGTTTTTGGTGATGGTGCGGGTCGTTTGGTTGCCGGTCGTTATGGCGCGGGGTGTGTTGTCGCTGTTCAGGGCTGTGGTAGCAGGGGATTGGGTGCCGAAGGCTGAGGCCGGGCGGGCGTCGTCGCTTTCTGTTGGTGGTGGCTGAGTGTGTAGCGGATTCCTGTTGCGGTGAGGCGGAGTTGGTGGCCGTCTCGGGCGGTGATGAGGGGGAAGAGTGGGCTGTCCGGTGCACGGTCCTTGAGCTGTCCGTGGATGCCGGCGGCGCGTACGAGGCAGCGCGCCCAGGCTGGGAGGGGATAGAGCCGGCATCTGCGGTGGGCTGCGCTGTCGTGGACTTTCACGGCGGTCGCCGCTTCGTTGATGTCGATGCCGCGGATCAGCGCGAGGTGGCTGATGTCTGCCCCGGTGACCGAGTGGATGGTTAGGGCTGTCGCGTGCAGGGGTGCGCCACGGTGTTCAGCCGCGCGGCGAGGATGTCTGCCGGCGTGCGGTCATGCCCTGGCGCGGGCGGTGCGCCGCTCTTCGTGGAGGTGAGCTCGGGCGCGCCCGGGCACCCGGCGCGTTTCGGACGGACTGTCACCACGCCGTCCGGCCACGTCGGGGAGGTGATCCACTGCGCGTCGTCCAGGCTGGGGGCCGGTCCGGTGGGCCCTTGCTGTCCGGCGCTTCGCGTGCCGTCCGGTGAGTGTTTCGTGCGGGCCAGGACCGCATGGGCATGGGGGAGGGCGTCGACGAGGTGGTACGGGGTCTGCTCGAGGAGTGTTCCCAGGGCTGGGCCGGCGGGCCGGTGCCAGAGGAGGGTGAGGTGGATGCCGCAGCCGTTGCGCAGGGCGAGCAGTTGTTTCTGGCGGGCGGTGGTGAGGCGGTCGGTGCGGCAGACGATGAGATGCCCGATGCGGTGGGTGAGGATCCAGGCGGCGACGGCGTCCCAGGCGGGGCGCTGGGAGCCGGCCCATGTCCCATAGGGTTCTCCGCCCGTGGGGAGTCGTTTGCCCAGGGCGTAGAGCAGGTCGTGGGCGAGGGCGGCGGGTGCGCCGTTGGCGGGGCTGGGGTCGACGGTCAAGCGTCCGATGGCCGGGTCGTGCGCGGCGTGCGCGGCGGCCGTCCATGCGGGGTGGTCGTCTTTGTCGATGAGGACGGTGACGGCCGGGAGACTGCCGGCCGTCACTACATGCCGCCGATTTTGCTGTAGACCCAGCGCACGAGGTCTTCGTCGACCTGTTTGAGGTTGAGCTTCTTCATGCCGGAGAGGATGTGGGTGGTGATGTTGGCCCAGTTGCGGAAGCTGCCGTGGGCGGCCTGCTTGTCGATCGCGTCGATCAACGCGGTGTCGACGTCTGCCCAGACGGGGTGGAAGGCGGGGATCGTGGCCCGTACCTCGTCTTTGGACATGCGGGTGAACTCCTGCCAGATGAAGATCCTGGAAGCCAGCATGGGTTCGCGGCGCAGGACCTTGTAGCAGCCGTCGCCTCCGGCGAAGATCACGGCGATGTTGGTGCGTTTGTCGTCCCACAGGTGGCGCCAGAACTCGAACCCGGTTTTCTTCATCCACTGCGCCTCGTCGCAGACCAGCACCCGGAACTCCTCGGCGAGCGCTTCCTTGAGGAGGGTGTCGAACTCGATCGGGCGGGTCGGCGGCTCACCGGGCAGCCCCAGCGCCTGGAAGAGACCATGGCGGATGTCCCTGGGGGTCGGTCCGGCCCGTAGTTCCAGGCGGTGGGTGATGTCCGGGGCGAGGTGGCGCAGCGCGGAGTTCACCGACATCGTCTTGCCGGATCCGGCCGGCCCGTAGACGCACATCATGGCCTTCGCCTCGATGACGGCCTCGATGTTGTCCCGGGTGGTCAGCAGCGTGTCGGTACCGACCAACTGGGCCTGCTCCAGGCCCAGGAAGTGGTCTTCGCTCTCGTCGGGCAGCAGCCCGTAGTCCAGATCAGCGATCATCAGCTTGGTCCTCATCAGGAGTGGATGTGCGCGGGGGCCTGGGGCGGGCCCAGGTATCGGGTGCGGGGCCGTGCGGAACCAAGTCGGGACGGGCCAGCGCACGGCGGTCCGTCTGCGCCGCCGCTCCCAGCTCCTCTTCCGCCTGCGCGGAGGTCGGGGCGACGAGTGGACGAGGCGGGGCCGCGGTGGTGGAGGCCTCGAAACGCCGCCGACGCAGCTTCTCCGCGGCCCTCAGATCGGCCTTGAGCCGCCGGGCGGCGGCGGTCCGCGCGGCCTGGACGGAACGGATCTGCTCCCGGCTCGCCGCAGCGGCCAGGAACGCCGAGCCGAGGTGGCGGCCGGTTGCGGCGTCGAAGACTTCGATGGTGTCGTCGTGATGGGGTAGGTGTCGTACCGAGACCTTGGTGCCGGTGCGGCCGTTCATCCACGGGGCGAGGTAATCGCGGCGGCGCCAGCGCACCCCACTGATCGTGTACGTGCGGCCGTTGTCCTCCAGGGCGAACGTCGCCAGCTGCCCCGCGGACACGTCCGTGAGCGGCGTCGCATCAGCCTGCCACGCCTCGACAGGAGTCTTCCCGTTCAGCGCGGACGGGTGATGGCGGGTGTTCCAGCAGGTCACCCAGTCCAGCAGCAGGCCCACGAACGCCTCGTAGGTGAGCGGCGGGGCCTCGGGGTCGGCGAGCCGGCCGCTGGTGAGTCTCTGGCGGCCGGTGTAGCGGGGGAGCGAGACGAGGAACATCTCCTCCACCGCGTCGTTCAGCGCCTCGATCGTGCCCTTCAAGTGCGGGCTGTAGGCGGGCAGATCGGTCACGGGAACGGCGAACGCGCCCATCGCCACGGTGACCGCCCGGCACAGGAACTCCTTGCCGCGGTCGACCCGGATCTGACCGGGCAGCCCGCCCACTGGCCCGAACGGCTCGGTGCGGGTGATCGCGATCCGCAAAGACGCCAGCACCGCGTCCCGGCTCGGCGCGTGCGCGGTGACCGCCACCCCGGTGATCGCCTTGGTGGCGCAGTCGATGAACCAGGTCACCCACGGCGTGGCCAGCTCACCCTCCACGTCCACCTCGACGGGCACGTGCTTGTGGTCGCCCTCCCACACCGCGTTGCGGTGAGTCGCCGGCCGCTGCCCGAAGACGTCATGCGCGCGCCGCGCCGCTTCCCCGCTCTTGAGACCGGCCCGTTCCCCACGGGTCAGGTCCCGGCGGATCGCCCGGTGCAACGTGGAAAGCGACGGTACCGGGGGCGCGTCTGGATCCTCGGCCGCCCGCTGCACCAGCTCGGCGTGGACCCGGGACGCGTTCCCGCCCCACAACGCAAGCAGCCGCCGGACCTCCGTGGTGACCGTGAAACGGGACGACTCCACCCGGGCGAGGCGGTGATCCTCCCGGGCAGCGGCCAGCCACCGCCACACCGTCCGCTCCGACTTCCCCAACGCCTGAGCCACCAGGCGTACATGCGCGGCCGTCAGCTCTCCACGTCCGTCGAGGTCCAGCAGCCGGGGCATCGCCGCCGCCCGCCCCGACGCCGGCGGGAACACGGCCATCGGACTGTCTTGCCGATCCTCGGCACGGCTTCCCGGCATGTGCGGCCCCTCCGCCGAGTACTGGACAGCACGGCCTTGCCGTCCTGGTCCCAGGTATCCCAGTCCTTCGGCACCCAACTGACCGGAATCGGCATACGGCTGACACAAACCATCGCCATCAGCTACAGCCGCGGCCGCCACCACGACCCCGGCCTGGACGAGCGGATCGTGGACGCCGCGCTCGCTGCGCACTGCCCGCACCCTGCCGTCTGGGGCAGTCCACCCAAGATTTTTCTCCCGCTAGCGGTCCGTCCACGAACTGCAGCCCCGGGCACCCGGGGTCCATCAATCCGCGTACGAGTAGTCTTGAGTAGTCGTCCTACGCTGTGTTCTCACATAGCTATCTAACTGGTTCATCTATCTCACACTCTCATCCCTCAAGTCAGCGGAGCTGACCGAGCGTTGCCAGGTTGGACGCCTCCGGCATCGTCATGCCATCATTCTCGCCATGACGCCGATTCAGAAGACTGCAACCGAGCCGGAGTCGGGGTACCAGATAGGCCAGGACGAGTCGGCTGTCACCCCCGACACCGAGAGCTCCATGAGCCAGGACAGGACCATCGAGATGATCCTGATCCGATCGAAGAGGAAGAACCGGACCGTCCCGATCCGTCGAGCCTTCGTCCAGCTCGGCGACGCGCCGGACACCCGACCTGGACCTCTCAGGTCGTTGGTCGCGAGCCGCCAGGAACGGGCCCTTGACCTCTACCTTCTGGTCGCGGCCATCACGGGTGCCAACGACCATTCGGTCACGGAGTGGTCGACGACCTGGGCCAGGACCATCGGCATCTCCGACGAGAAGACAGGTGCCTCCGCGGTCTCACGCAGTTGGAAGGCATTGAAGGACCTCGGCCTCATCACCACGGCCCGTGGATCACAGCGCAGGACGACCGTCACCAAGCGGATGGAGGACGGCAACGGACCGTACGCGCCGCCCGAGAACGCCGGGGAGAAGTACCTCCAGCTTCCGTTCGAGTACTGGGAGGAGGGCCTCCACACGAAGCTCTCCCTCCCGGGTAAGGCGATGCTCCTGATCGCCCTCGCCCAGAGGAAGAACAAGTTCACCCTCGTCCAGGCCCGGATCAGCGAGTGGTACGGCCTGGCCCAGAAGACCGTCGCCACGGGCATCGACGACCTTGTCGAGAACGGAGTCCTGGAGCCTGCGGGCTTCGAGTACTTCGACACCCTCGCGGTCCGCTCGGGAAGAGGCTCCCGCCCCGTCTACCGGCTGGTGCGACCTTTCCACCAGCGAGGACTCCCACCGACGGGCCTTGAAGATTTCTCCGACCACAAGGGGTCGGAGAAGTAGAGAACCGCGCCGCCCCTCCCTGGCTACCAACCTGTGGGGCGAACGCGGTCCGACCGCCGGCAAGACCGGCAGATTAGGAACACAGCCTATGGGCTTCATACCCAGCAGTACCCATGGACACCCCCTCTCGCCCCGCCACAGGCGCGGCCGGGTGATCCTGGTCGTCATCGGACTCCTCGTCCTCTGGGGCATCGACCCCGAGTTCGTCGAGACCGTCGGAACTTGGCTCGGCATCACAGCCGTGCTCGTTCCGGAGACGTTCAGCCAGAGGCGGGACGAACCGCCCGGGACCCTGAGCATCGTCATCTGACGACGGCCGCCGGGATGCTCACCATCCCGGCGGCGCCACACCGTCGTGCTGCCCGCTGACGCGGGCTTGATCGGCCGCCCCGCCCGGACGCTGCCAGGGGCGCAGCCGCCCGAGCAGGTAGCCGGCCGCGAGGGCGGCGGTGACGACG
>NZ_JBHURV010000027.1:0-135236 GCF_042673865.1 Streptomyces sp. NPDC056987 | reverse complement strand
CGAAGATCAGGGCCATGATGCCCGGCTCGGTATTTCGCTGATTCTCCGCCGCAGGGCGCGCTGGGTCTCGGCCCGGCTACGCCATCAACGCGGCTAGGGTCGCGGCGCCCCGGGGCCGCGAGCGGCTGGGGCGCCCTCCCCTGGAGCGCCCTCCCCCTAGAGCGCGCACCCCTCGGTGTCGACCTGCTGGTTCGCGGTCCGGCCGAGGGTGATGTCGTCGCGGATCTCGTCGACCGTCAGGGCGTAGCCCGTGTCGGGGTCGTCGAGCGACCTCGCGAAGATCACTCCGTACACCTCGCCCTCCGGGGTGAGGAGCGGGCCGCCGGAGTTGCCCTGGCGCACGGTCGCGAAGAGCGAGTAGACGCCGCGCTGGACCTCACCGCGGCGGTAGATGTCGGGGCCGTTGGCGTCGATGGTGCCGCGGACACGGGCGGAGCGGACGTCGTACGCGCCGTTCTCCGGGAAGCCGGCGACGATCGCGTCGTCCCGGCTGGCCGCGCTCTCCTCGCTGAACCGGAGCGGTGCGGCCGGGAGGTCCGGCACGTCCAGTACGGCGATGTCGCGCCGCCAGTCGTAGACGACGACCTTGGCGTCGTACAGCTTGCCCTCGCCGCCGATCTGGACCGTCGGCTCGCTCACGCCGCCGACCACGTGCGCGTTGGTCATCACCCGGCGGTCGGCGAAGACGAAGCCGGAGCCTTCGAGGACCTTGCCGCAGCTCTGGGCCGTACCGACGACCTTGACGATGGACTTCTTGGCGCGGGCCGCGACCGGGCTGCCGGCGAGCGCCGGGTCCGGGGGCGTGACCTCGGGGATGGGCTCGTTGTCGAACGGGCTGAAGACCTGCGGGAAGCCGTTCTGCGCGAGGACGGACGAGAAGTCCGTGAACCAGGTCGACGCCTCCGTGGGCATGACCTGGGAGACGCCGGTGAGCACCTTCGAGCCGCGGACCTCCTTGCCGAGCGTCGGCAGGGACGTACCGGCGAGGGCGGAGCCGATCAGCCAGGCGACCAGCAGCATGGCCACGACGTTGACCAGCGCGCCGCCCGTCGCGTCCAGGGCCCGGGCCGGGGACCAGGTGATGTAGCGGCGGAGTCTGTTGCCGAGGTGGGTGGTGAACGCCTGCCCCACCGAGGCGCAGACGATCACTATGACGACCGCCACGACCGCGGCCGTCGTGGAGACCTCGGAGTCCTGGGTGAGCTTGGCCCAGACCACCGGAAGGAGATAGACGGCGACGAGACCGCCGCCGAGGAAGCCGACCACCGACAGGACGCCGACGACGAACCCCTGGCGGTAGCCCACGACGGCGAACCAGACGGCGGCGAGCAGCAGCAGGATGTCCAGCACGTTCACCGTCAATAGCCTCGCTTGCCTCGCGGAAATGTCTCCGGTCGCCCCGGACCGGGCCAGAACACTGGGTCAGCCTTTCATGCACGCCAGTCGAGCGGGACCTGCCGGGAGCGGTCCCACGGCCGCTCCCATCCGGCGTGGTGCAGGATCCCGTCGATCACCCCGGCGGTGAACCCCCAGACCAGGGCCGACTCGACCAGGAAGGCCGGTCCTTGGTGGCCTCGGGGGTGGCGGGCGGTCGCGCGGTTGGCCGGGTCCGTCAGCGCCTCCACCGGGACCGTGAAGACGCGGGCCGTCTCCGCCGGATCGACGACTCCGACCGGGGTCGGCGCCCGCCACCAGCCGAGGACGGGCGTCACCACGAAGCCGCTCACGGGGATGTAGAGCCTGGGCAGCACGCCGAAGAGCTGGACGCCCGCCGGATCGAGGCCGGTCTCCTCCTGGGCCTCCCGCAGGGCCGCGCGCAGCGGGCCCGTGGTGGCCGGATCGCCGTCCTCCGGGTCGAGGGCGCCGCCGGGGAACGCGGGCTGTCCCGCGTGCGAGCGCAGGCTGCTGGCCCGTTCCATGAGCAGCAGCTCGGGTCCCCGGTCGCCGTCGCCGAAGAGGATCAGCACGGCGGACTGGCGGCCGGCGCCGCTCTCCGGCGGCAGGAAACGGCTGAGCTGCTCGCCCTGGACGTTACTGGCGGCGCCGGCGACCGGCGCCAGCCATGCGGGCAGCCCGTCGGCGGTCACGGCGATGTCGTCCGCCGACGGGTCGCAGGTCCCGCCGCCGTGGGCCCCTCTGGCGTGGGTCCCGCCTTCGTAGGTCCCGCCTGCGTGGGCCTCGCCGGCGTGGGTCCCGCCGTCGCGGGTCCCCCTGCCGTGGGTCCCGCTGCTGTAGGTCTCTCTAGCGCGCGTCATGAGCACCCCCGTCGTACAACGCCGACCATCGGCCGGATCGTTCCGCCCCCGTCCGGCTCCACTCGATCGTGCGTTCCACCCGGCCGCCCCGGCCCGCCGCGTCCCGCACCTTCATACGGCCCCATACGGCGCGCCTCCTCCACCTGCTCAATCGCGCGCCGCCGGGGCGGCGGGAGGCGCCGGCCGGCCGGGGTAGTCGGCGGGCGGGCTCAGGCGCTGGCCGGGGTAGCCGCCCAATTCGTACTTGAGCAGCTTGCGCGCCTTCTCCGGATCGGTCTCGCCCTCCCCGTACGAGGGGCAGAGCGGCGCGATCGGACAGGCGCCGCACGCGGGCTTGCGGGAGTGGCAGACCCGGCGCCCGTGGAAGATCACGCGGTGCGAGAGCATCGTCCACTCGCTCTTGGGGAAGATCTCGGCGATCTCCGCCTCGACCTTCTCCGGATCCTCCTGCTCCGTCCACTTCCAGCGCCGGACTAGCCGGCCGAAGTGCGTGTCCACGGTCAGCCCGGGGACACCGAACGCGTTGCCGAGGACCACATTGGCGGTCTTGCGGCCGACGCCCGGCAGCGTCACCAGATCGGCCAGCCGGCCCGGCACCTCGCCGTCGAACCGGTCCCGGAGGGCGGTGGAGAGCCCTATCAGCGACCTGGTCTTGGCGCGGAAGAAGCCCGTCGGCCGGATGACCTCCTCCAGCTCCTCCGGCACGGCCGCGGCCATGTCCTCGGGCGTCGGGTACTTCGCGAAGAGCGCGGGCGTCGTCTGGTTGACCCGGAGGTCGGTCGTCTGGGCCGACAGGACCGTCGCGACGAGCAGTTCGAACGGGTTCCGGAAATCCAGCTCGGGATGGGCGTACGGATAGACCTCGGCCAGCTCACGGTTGATCCGGCGGGCCCGGCGGACCATCGCCAGCCGCGATTCCGGTTTGGCCGTGGCCCCGGCCGCGGCGGGCGACGACTTGCTTTTTGTGCCTTTTGTGGCTTTTTTCGGTTTCGCCGAAGGCTGTTCGCCCACAGCGGAATTACGCTCCGCGGACACTCTTCCAGCCCCCTTGGCCTGCGCTGTCACCGGCGAGTTGGACACCCGGCCAGCGTAAAGCCCGCCACCGACATCCGCCCCGGCCATGGCGGATCACCACCCGAATCGGCCCTCCGGGCACGGTGTGGCACGTACGTACGTCAAACTTGTGACTGATCGCACGGTTTCGAACAGCCGATTCGAACAAACGGATCTCGGCGAAGGGTGGAGAAAGCCCGGGATGCCGAGCCACCCGAGAAGAAGCAGCACGTACGGCATCATGGGGACCACGGTTCCCTGAGCAGGTGGGGACCATGGTTCCCTGAGCAGGTCGACAAGGAGAGAACACGTGGACGACGTTCTGCGGCGTGCCCCGCTCTTCGCGGCGCTCGATGACGAGCAGGCGGCGGAGCTCCGCGCCTCGATGAGTGAAGCGACGCTGGCGCGCGGTGACGCGCTGTTCCACGAGGGCGACCCCGGCGACCGCCTCTACGTGGTCACCGAAGGCAAGGTCAAGCTCCACCGGACGTCCCCCGACGGCCGGGAGAACATGCTGGCGGTACTCGGCCCCGGTGAGCTGATCGGTGAGCTGTCCCTCTTCGACCCGGGCCCGCGCACCGCGACCGCGACCGCGCTCACCGAGGTCAAGCTCCTCGGTCTGGGCCACGGCGACCTCCAGCCCTGGCTGAACGCCCGCCCCGAGGTGGCCACGGCGCTGCTGCGCGCCGTCGCGCGACGGCTGCGCAAGACGAACGACCAGATGTCCGACCTGGTCTTCTCCGACGTTCCCGGCCGCGTGGCGCGGGCGCTCCTCGACCTGTCGCGCCGCTTCGGCGTGCAGTCGGAGGAGGGCATCCACGTCGTCCACGACCTGACCCAGGAAGAGCTGGCCCAGCTCGTCGGCGCCTCGCGCGAGACGGTGAACAAGGCGCTCGCGGACTTCGCCCAGCGCGGCTGGCTGCGGCTGGAGGCGCGCGCGGTGATCCTGCTGGACGTGGAGCGCCTCGCGAAGCGTTCGCGCTGAGCGACAGAGCTACAGAGCGGCTGAGCTACAGAGCCGCTGAGCTGAAGTCTGCGAAGGGCCCCGTCCGCCGGGCGGGGCCCTTCCGCATGCCCGTGGTGCGTGCCCGCGGCCCGCTACTCCGGGATGAGGCCGTGCTCGCGCAGATAGTCGAGCTGTGCGCGTACGGACAGTTCGGCGGCGGGCCACAAGGAGCGGTCCACCTCCGCGTACACGTGCGCCACGACCTCCTCGGGGGTGCGGTGGCCGTTCTCGACCGCGGTCTCGATCTGGGCGAGCCGGTTGGCCCGGTGGGCGAGATAGAACTCGACGGCGCCCTGAGCGTCGTCCAGGACCGGGCCGTGGCCCGGCAGGACCGTGTCCACACCGTCGTCGACCGTGAGCGAGCGGAGCCTGCGCAGCGAGTCGAGGTAGTCGCCGAGCCTGCCGTCCGGGTGCGCGACGAGCGTCGTACCGCGCCCCAGGACCGTGTCTCCCGTCAACACCGCGCGGTCGGCCGGCAGATGGAAGCAGAGCGAGTCGGAGGTGTGGCCGGGGGTGGGCACGACCCGTAGCTCCAGCCCGCCGGTGGTGACGACGTCCCCGGCCGCCAGCCCCTCGTCCCCGAGCCGCAGCGCCGGATCCAGGGCGCGGACGTCGGTACGGGTCAGGGCGGCGAAGCGCGCCGCGCCCTCCGCGTGGTCCGGGTGGCCGTGGGTGAGCAGGGTCAGCGCGACCCGCTTCCCGGCCCGCTCGGCGGCGCCGATGACCGCCTTGAGGTGGGCGTCGTCCAGCGGCCCCGGGTCGATCACGACCGCCAGGTCCGAGCCGGGCTCGGAGACGATCCAGGTGTTGGTGCCGTCGAGCGTCATCGGGGAGGGGTTCGGGGCGAGGACGTTCACGGCGCGGGCGGTGGCGGGGCCGGAGAGCACCCCGCCGCGCGGCTGGCCGGGGAGGACCGCTGCGTCACTCATCGGGGACCTCCGGCCGGGTGCTGCTCGCCGTGGGCGTTCGAGCCGGAGGTGTTCAGGCCGGGAGTGTTCGGGCCGGCAGTGTTCGGGCCAGGGGCGTTCGAGTCGGAGGCGTTCGAGTCGTACGTGGGCGCCCGGTCGACGCGCTTGGTGAACTCGTCGTGCCCCGGCCAGCTCAGGACCAGTTCCCCGCCTTCCATCCGGGCCGTGGCCAGCACGGGCGTCAGATCGCGCCCCGCGGCCCCGGCGAGCGCGTCGGCGGCCGTACCGTACGGCTGGAGCTGACGGAGCGTCGCGATGGTCGGCGGCATCATCAGCAGCTCCCCCTTGTCGTACGCCTCCGTCGCCTCGGACGGCCTGATCCACACCGTACGGTCGGCCTCGGTCGAGGCGTTCCTGGTCCGCTGCCCCGGTGGCAGGGCGGCCACGAAGAACCAGGTGTCGTAGCGGCGCGGCTCGAACTCCGGGGTGATCCAGCGGGCCCACGCGCCGAGCAGATCGCTGCGCAGGACCAGCCCGCGCCGGTCCAGGAATTCGGCGAAGGAGAACTCCCGGTCGACAAGGGCGGCGCGGTCGGCCTCCCAGCCGTCCCGATCGGCGTTACGGTCGGCATCAGCGCCGTCGACGGCCGCCCCGATGTCACCGACGACGGTGTCCGCGGTCTCCCCCGCGAGCAGGACGCCCGCCTCCTCGTACGTCTCGCGTACCGCCGCACACACGATGGCCTGCGCGGACGCCGGGTCCACGCCGAGCCGCCGCGCCCATACGTCGCGGCCGGGCCCGGCCCAGCGGACGAGGCGGTCGTCGTCCCTGGGGTCGACTCCGCCGCCCGGGTACGCGTACGCGCCCGCGGCGAAGGCCATCGAGGCGCGGCGCCGCAGCATGTGGACGGCGGGGCCGCCGGGAACGCCTGGACCGCCGGGATCGTCGCGCAGGAGCATCACCGTCGCGGCCCGCCGGGGAGTCACCGCGGTGATCTCGCCGGTGGCGAGGGCACGGATCCGCTCGGGCCATTCGGGCGGGTACCACTGACCATTGGACATGGCCGGATGCTATGCGCTGGCGGGAGGATGTTCGAGAGGCACCCGGTCACGCGTCGCCCCTCGCATACGCGGAGAGGCCCCGCCCCGTACGTGCCGTACCGCACACGTACCGAACGGGACCTCTCGGCGCCAGGAGGCTCAGTCCTGGGTCAGTTCCACCTGGATCTCGACCTCGACCGGCGCGTCCAGCGGCAGCACCGCCACGCCGACGGCGCTGCGCGCGTGCACGCCCTTGTCACCGAGAACCTGGCCCAGCAGCTCGCTCGCGCCGTTGACGACGCCCGGCTGGCCGGTGAAGTCCGCGGCCGAGGCGACGAAGCCGGTGACCTTCACCACGCGCGCGATCCGGTCCAGGTCGCCCACGACCGACTTCACGGCGGCGAGGGCGTTCAGCGCGCAGATACGGGCCAGCTCCTTGGCCTCCTCCGCGGTGACCTCGGCGCCCACCTTGCCGGTGACCGGAAGCTTGCCGTCCACCATCGGGACCTGGCCCGAGGTGTAGACGTACGCACCCGACCGTACGGCAGGCTGGTAGGCGGCCAGCGGCGGTACGACCTCGGGCAGCGTCAGCCCCAGTTCGGCGAGAGTGGCGTCGACGGTGCCGCTCATGCGCCCTTCTCCCGCTTCAGGTAGGCCACCAACTGCTCGGGGTTGTTCGGCCCGGGAACGACCTGGACGAGCTCCCAGCCGTCCTCGCCCCAGGTGTCCAGAATCTGCTTGGTCGCGTGCACGAGAAGGGGCACGGTCGCGTATTCCCACTTGGTCATGGGGCGACTGTAGTCGTACCGGGTGGCAGCCTCGTGCGTAGCCCGCGGCCTTACTGGTTAGGCTCGAATACGTGAGCAGGCTCCAGGTCGTCAGCGGCAAGGGCGGTACCGGTAAGACGACGGTCGCCGCCGCCCTCGCGCTCGCCCTCGCGACCGAGGGCAAGCGCACCCTTCTCGTCGAGGTCGAGGGCAGACAGGGCATCGCACAGCTCTTCGAGACGGAAGCCCTTCCCTACGAGGAGCGGAAGATCGCCGTCGCCTCGGGCGGCGGTGAGGTGTACGCGCTGGCCATCGACGCCGAGCGCGCCCTCCTCGACTATCTCCAGATGTTCTACAAGCTCGGCAGCGCGGGACGGGCGCTCAAGAAGATCGGCGCGATCGACTTCGCGACGACGATCGCCCCCGGTGTCCGGGACGTGCTGCTGACCGGCAAGGCGTGCGAGGCCGTACGCCGACGGGACAAGCAGGGACGTTTCACTTACGACTACGTCGTGATGGACGCGCCGCCCACGGGCCGCATCACCCGCTTCCTCAATGTGAACGACGAGGTGGCGGGGCTGGCGAAGATAGGCCCGATACACAATCAGGCCCAGGCGGTGATGCGGGTCCTGAAGTCGCCGGAGACGGCGGTGCATCTGGTGACGCTGCTGGAGGAGATGCCCGTCCAGGAGACCGCGGACGGCATCGCCGAGCTGCAGGGCGCCGAGCTGCGGGTCGGCAAGGTGATCGTGAACATGGTGCGTCCGCACCTCCTGGACGAGGCGGCCGTACGCGCCGCGGCGGGCGACCGCCGCAAGGAGGTGGCCAGGGCACTGGCGGCGGCCGGCGTGCCGGCGCCCACGAAGCTGGTCGGGCCGCTGCTCGAACAGGCCGCCGAGCACGCCCAGCGAGTGGAACTGGAGCGCGAACAGCGGGCCGTGCTCGCCAAGCTGGGGCTGCCGGCGTACGAGCTTCCCCTCATCGGGGAGGGGATGGACCTCGCCGGTCTCTACCGGCTGGCGGGAGAGCTACGGGAACTTGGTGAGGTCTTCGCATGACGCTGGACTCCGCGGCCGCCCCGCTCGACATCGATCCGCTGCTCGACGACCGGGAGACACGCATCATCGTGTGCTGCGGCTCCGGCGGGGTCGGCAAGACGACGACCGCGGCGGCCCTCGGTGTACGGGCGGCGGAGCGCGGCCGCAAGGTCGTCGTCCTGACCATCGACCCGGCGCGCCGGCTGGCCCAGTCCATGGGGATCGACTCGCTGGACAACACTCCGCGGCAGGTCAAGGGCGTCGAGGGGCCCGGCGAGCTGCACGCGATGATGCTCGACATGAAGCGGACCTTCGACGAGATCGTCGAGGCGCACGCGGACGCGGACCGGGCCCGCGCCATTCTGGAGAACCCGTTCTACCAGTCCCTGTCGGCCGGTTTCGCGGGCACGCAGGAGTACATGGCGATGGAGAAGCTGGGCCAGCTGCGGGCCCGCGACTCCTGGGACCTGATCGTCGTCGACACCCCGCCGTCGCGTTCCGCGCTGGATTTCCTGGACGCGCCGAAGCGGCTCGGGTCCTTCCTCGACGGGAAGTTCATCCGGCTGCTGATGGCCCCCGCGAAGATGGGCGGCCGGGCCGGGATGAAGTTCCTCAATGTCGGTATGTCGATGATGACCGGGACGCTGGGAAAGCTGCTGGGCGGTCAGTTCCTGCGCGACGTACAGACGTTCGTGACGGCGATGGACACGATGTTCGGCGGCTTCCGCACCCGCGCGGACGCGACGTACCGGCTGCTCCAGGCGCCGGGCACGGCCTTTCTGGTGGTGGCGGCGCCGGAGCGGGACGCGCTGCGGGAGGCCGCGTACTTCGTGGAGCGGCTGGCCGCCGAGGAGATGCCGCTGGCGGGGCTGGTCCTCAACCGGGTCCACGGGAGCGGGGCGGACCGGCTGTCGGCGGAGCGGGCGCGCGCGGCGGCAGAAAATCTTGAGGAGGGGCGCATGGTGGATCAGATACGGGGGAATGCTCGCAGTGGCGCTACCACCCCGGACAGCTCCTCTCCCGAAGCGTCCGAGCCGCACGGGCTTCATGAAGCCGTCGAGCCCCCCGTAGCCGCCGAGCCAGCCCCCGCGTCAGCCGCCGACGCGGACCAGACCGAGAAGACCCCAGACACGTCAGACAGCCCGGTGACGACGCCGGCTCCACAGACATCAGAGACCCCGGCGACCTCGGCCTCCCCCGAGAGCGCCGAGAGGCCGGAGACACCGGAGACGCCCCGGGACATTCCGGCGGATGTGTCCGTTTCCGCCACGACGGACGCGACTCCTTCTGTCACAACTGTGGAACAGCTCACGGCCGGTCTGCTGTATCTGCACGCCGAGCGCATGCAGGTTCTGGCACGTGAGCAGCGCACGCGCGACCGCTTCACCGCGCTCCACCCCGAGGTGGCGGTGGTCGAGGTGGGAGCCCTGCCAGGAGATGTGCACGACCTGGCGGGACTCAGGATGATCGGCGAGCGCCTCGCCTCGGAGGCATAGGACACGCCTCGGAGGCACCTCGGAGGCACAGGGACACACGGGGACACGCCGACGGCGCGACTGATCGAGCCGCGCCATACCCGCGTAAATGCAATGCGTGCCGCTATGCAATGCGTGCTGCTTGAGACCTGGGACAGGAATGTGGAGCAGTAGCCGGGATTACGCAGACGACATTGCGGGGCCACGGGGATGTATGGCCCCCACAATCCGCGACGCGAGGCATCGTGTTTCTCGCGGTCGCCCGTCCACACGCCATACTCGGCGCCCCCGGCAGGCTCCCGGCCAGGGCGGAGTCCGTTTCGATATCGGTGGGACCGAAACGCATCCGCCCCAGCACCGGGACGGCCAGGGATCTACCCGACCGCCGCGTAGGTCTCGTACGTCTCGTCATCCTCCAAGCCCACGGGCAGCAGGCCCGCGCTGCGCTCGTACTCCGTACGCGCCGTTTCCAGCAGTCGGCGCCATGAAGTGACGGTCGGACGCCTGCGCAGCAACGCGCGGCGCTCCCGCTCCGTCATACCGCCCCACACGCCGAACTCGACGCGGTTGTCCAGCGCGTCCGCCAGGCACTCGGTCCGCACCGGGCATCCGGTGCACACCGCCTTGGCCCTGTTCTGCGCCGCACCCTGTACGAACAGTTCATCTGGATCGGTAGTGCGGCAAGCTGCCTGCGCACTCCAGTCGGTTACCCAGCCCATGCCGGCGCCGTCCTCTCCCGAATCGAGGCTCCCCCACGGCGGCAGCGGCATATTCACCGTTGCCAGTTGAGGACGTTACGGAAGGCGGACACAGCGCAACACCCCCTTCGGGCCCAATCTTGAATGGCCCGAACGGACTATGCGTACGCGGCAGATCACCCAGGGGAGTGACCCCGGGGCATAAAGGAACAATCCAAAAGAGTCGGGTTATTTCAGTCGAGTCACAACGGACGTCCGACAGCGTATCGGGGTGATTCGGACATCACTTCTCACGTTTCGGGTTCACGGGAAGTTCATCGAGGGGCCTTGATGCATGACCGCACTGCTGTGACAGTTGGGGACAGCTTAGGCCAGAGCCTTGACGCGTGTCCGGCGATTGAGAACGTAGGCTGCCCTCATGCCAAAGAAGCGCTCGGGCGGGGGTCTGACCGGGACCCAGCAGGCCGCCAAGTTCCTCGGTGTCAGTGTGCTGGCGGGAGCGGTCCTCGCCGGAATCGCGCTGCCGGCCTTCGGCGCGCTGGGACTCGCGGCGAAGGGGTCGGTCGAGGGGTTCGACGAAATCCCCGCCAACCTCAAGACTCCGCCGCTGAGTCAGCGCACCACGATCCTGGACGCCCAGGGTGGCCGCATCGCCACCGTCTATTTCCGCGACCGTACCGTCGTGCCGCTCAAGCAGATCTCCCCGTACATGCAGAAGGCGATCGTCGCGATCGAGGACTCGCGCTTCTACGAGCACGGGGCCGTCGACCTCAAGGGTGTACTGCGCGCGGTCAACCGCAACGCGCAGTCGGGCGGCGTCGCGGAGGGCGCCTCGACCTTGACGCAGCAGTACGTGAAGAACGTGTTCGTCGAGGAGGCCGGCGACGACCCGGACAAGGTCGCGCAGGCCACCCAGCAGACCCTGGGCCGCAAGATCCAGGAGCTGAAGTACGCGATCCAGGTCGAGGAGGAGCTGGGCAAGAAGAAGATCCTTGAGAACTACCTGAACATCACGTACTTCGGGCAGTCGGCGTACGGGATCGAGGCTGCGGCGCAGCGCTACTTCTCCAAGTCCGCCAAGGACCTGAAGCTGGAAGAGGCGGCCCTCCTCGCGGGCACCGTCCAGTCGCCGACCCGTTACGACCCGATCAACGACGAGGAAGAGGCGACCAAGCGGCGCAACACCGTCCTCCAACGGATGGCCACCGTCGGCGACATCTCGGCGGCGGAGGCGGACCGCGCCAAGGCCGCGCCGATCGAGCTGAAGGTGAGCCGCCCGGAGAACGGCTGCATCACGGCGGTCAGCGGGGCGGGCTTCTTCTGCGACTACGTGCGCGAGGCCTTCCTGACCAACCCGGTCTTCGGCAAGAGCCGCGAGGAGCGCGCCAAGGTCTGGAGCCAGGGCGGTCTGACGATCCGTACGACGCTGGACCCGCAGGCCCAGTCCTCGGTGCAGGCGTCGATCAAGAGCCACGTCAACAAGAGCGACAAGGTCGCGACGGCCGTGACCCTGGTCGAGCCGGGCACCGGCAAGATCCTGGGCATGGGCCAGTCCAAGCCGTACGGCTTCGGGAAGAACGAGACCCAGATCAACCTCTCGGTCGACCACGGGATGGGCGGCTCGAACTACGGCTTCCCGACCGGTTCGACCTTCAAGCCGTTCCTCGCGACGGCGGCGATCGAGCGCGGGGTCCCGCCGACGCAGTCGTACCCGTCGCCGTACCAGATGCCGTACCCGGCCTCGATCCAGACGTGCAGCGGCAAGCCGTGGGTCAACACCGGCGGCGACACGGCCGAGAACGAGAACGAGTCCGAAGTCGGTCCGTACGCGCTGAAGGAGGCGATGGCCCTCTCGGTCAACACCTACTTCGTGCAGATGATAGGGCAAATCGGACTCTGCCCGGTGACGGAGACGATCTCCAAGATGGGCGTCGTCCAGGGAGACGGCAAGAAGCTCCCCGAGGCGCCGTCCGCCCTGACCCTGGGCTCGCAGGGCATCTCGCCGCTGCGGATGGCCAGCGCGTACGCCGCTTACGCGAACCGCGGCACGTACTGCACGCCGATCGCCATCTCCTCCATCAAGACGGCGGGGGGCGACAGCCTCAAGGTTCCGAAGACGAGCTGCTCGCGGGCGATGAGCGAGAAGACCGCCGACACGATCAACACCCTGCTCAAGGGTGTGGTCGACTCCGGTACCGGTGAGTCGGCCGGTCTGACCAGCCGCGACAACGCGGGCAAGACGGGTACGACGGACCTCAGGAAGAACGCCTGGTTCGTCGGCTACACCCCGAACCTGTCCGGCGCGGTCTGGGTCGGCAGCCCCTCCCAGCAGGTCGAGATGGAGAACATCACCATCGGCGGCACCTACCACGACAAGGTGTTCGGTGGTCAGGTGCCGGGGCCGATCTGGAAGGACGCGGTCACCGGGGCGCTGGAAGGGAAGGAGGCGCCGACCTTCAACACCATCGACATCCCGGACGCGCAGAAGGACAAGGAAAAGGGCCGGGACCGTGACCGGGACAACCCGGGCGACGGCAACGGCGGCTCCGACAACGGCGGCAACGGGAACGGTGGCGGCGGCAACGGCGGCAATGGCAATGGCGGCAACGGGAACGGCGGCAACGGCGACGGGAAGCCGGGCGGCGGCTTCGACTTCTTCGGCGGCGGCCGTAACGGAGGCGGCAACGGGAACGGCGGCGGTGACGCCTTCCCGTAACCGCGCCGACGCGCTTCTGACCGCGTAACCGACCGGAGGGTGGCCCGCACACAGGCGGGCCACCCTCCGGCGCGTTCCGGGGCGGCTGCCGATCGCCGTCCGCGTCCACCTGACAGATCAGCCCTGGCTACCGAGGCCGGCCCGGGCCCACGCGCGCCCCGCCGGACCGGGCCGGCTCTAGTGCCCCTCCCGGCAAGCTTTACCCCGTCGCGGCACTAGCCGGCGAGCGACTGCTTCACGAGGGCCGCCACCCGGCCGCCGTCGGCGAGACCGGCCACCTTCGGGTTCACGATCTTCATGACCGCGCCCATCGCCCGCGGCCCCTCGGCACCCGCGGCCTTCGCCTCCGCGACGGCCTGCGCCACGATCCCGGCCAGCTCCTCGTCGGTGAGCTGCTTCGGCAGATACGCGTCGAGCAGCGCGCCCTCGGCCTTCTCGCGCTCGGCCTGCTTCTCACGGCCGCCCTGGGCGAACGCCTCGGCCGCCTCGCGGCGCTTCTTCGCCTCCTTCGCGATCACCTTCTGCACCTCGTCGTCGGACAGCTCGCGCGCCGACGTACCCGAGACCTCCGCCTTGGTGATCGCGGTGAGGGTGAGCCGGAGCGTGGCCGAGCGGAGCTCGTCCCGCGCCCTGATGGCCTCGGTGAGGTCTTCCTTCAGTCTGGACTTAAGGCTGGTCATGGGGCCAAGTGTGGCAGGTGCGCCGACATGGCCGCCCGCGGATTTCCCCGCCTGTGGACAACCGCCCCGTGGATCACTGGCACCCGGCGCGTCTGCGACCATGGGCGCATGCGCGCACGCTACGGGGTTCCCCTCAAAGTCACCGCCGGTATCGCAGCTGTCGGGGCGGCCGGCCTCGCCTACGCCGCCGGATTCGAAGCCCGCTCCTTCCGGCTGCGGAGAATCTCCGTACCGGTGCTGCCGCGCGGTATGCGTGATCTTCGCGTCCTCCAGGTCTCCGACATCCACATGGTGAGCGGACAGCGCAAGAAGCAGCGCTGGCTCCAGTCGCTGGCCGGGCTGCGCCCCGATTTCGTCGTGAACACCGGCGACAACCTCTCCGACCCGGAGGGCGTGCCGGAGGTGCTGGACGCGCTGGGTCCGCTGATGGAGTACCCGGGTGTGTACGTCTTCGGCTCGAACGACTACTACGGCCCGAAGCTCCGCAACCCGGCCCGCTACCTCCTGGAGAAGGCCCAGGGCCGCCACGGCCTGAACGGCAACGCTCCGGCCGTCGCGGCCGTGCACATCCCGTGGGAGCCGATGCGTGACGCCTTCGACGAGGCGGGCTGGGTGGGCCTGAACAACGCCCGCGGCCGGCTGAAGATCGACGGCCACGAGATCGCCTTCACCGGCGTCGACGACCCGCACATCAAGCGGGACAGGTACGAGCGCGTCGCGGGCGGCCCCGCCCCGGACGCGGACCTCTCGATCGGCGTGGTCCACGCCCCGTACCTGCGCTCCCTGGACTCCTTCACGGCCGACGGCTACCCCCTGATCCTCGCGGGTCACACCCACGGCGGCCAGGTCTGCATCCCCTTCTACGGCGCACTGGTCACCAACTGCGACCTGGACACGGACCGCGTCAAGGGCCTCTCCACCCACCACACGCCGGACCACACGTCGTACCTCCACGTCTCCGCAGGCTGCGGCACGAGCCGCTACACCCCGGTCCGCTTCGCCTGCCCCCCGGAAGCGACCTTGCTGACCTTGACCGCCGCCCGCGACTGACCGGGCCGAGCGGGCCCGGGAGGACACCTCCGGGCCCGCCAAACCGGATTTCGTCTCCGGCCAGCGGTGGGCTAAAGTAATCGATGTCGCCGGAACAACAGCGACATCGGGGTGTAGCGCAGCTTGGCAGCGCGCTTCGTTCGGGACGAAGAGGTCGTGGGTTCAAATCCCGCCACCCCGACGCTGGCCAGAGGGCCTATCGGAGAGATCCGATAGGCCCTCTGACGCGTTTGCCGGCAGAAAAGTACAGCAATCGCAGTGTCCCTCAGGGACTGGACGCGTCAGGCGGCTCGCCGGGGCGCCCGCGCAGCCTCCCGCCGGGCCGACACCGAGGCCGGACCGGGGCACGTGCGCAGGGTGCCGTCGTCGAGACGGATGGTGCGGGTGGCGAGGCGGGTGAGGGCCGGTCGGTGGGTGGTCATGACCGCTGTTCGGCTCTCGACCAGGCGGCCGAGCGCGCGGACGACGATTTCTTCGGCGGCGTTGTCCAGTCCCGTGGTGGGTTCGTCGAGCAGCACAACGGGGGCGTCGGCAAGCAGGGCGCGGGCGATGCCGACGCGTTGGCGCTGGCCGCCGGAGAGTCCGGCGCCTCGGTCGGCGAGCCGGGTGCCCAGGCCATCAGGCAGGCGTTCGGTGAACTCGGTGACCAGGGCTGCCTCCGCCGCCCGGGCGACCTCGTGCGGGCCGGCGTCGGGTCGGGCGTAGCGGATGTTGTCGGCGATGGTGCCGGAGAACAGGAACGTGTCCTGCAGCACGACTGCGATCTGGCGGTGCCGCCAGATGGCGGGGATGTCGGCGAGGGGGAGTCCGTCGAGGAGCAGGCGGCCGCGGGTGGGCGGGTAGAGCCCGGCGATGAGGGAGAGCACGGTGGATTTGCCGGAGCCGTTGGGTCCGAGCAGCGCGAGGTGTTCGCCGGGGTGGACGGTGAGGTCGAAGTGGTTCAGGACGGGGCCGCGGCCGTAGTCGAGGGTGATGTCGCGCAGGTCGATCCGGCCGGTGGCGCGGTCGGGCAGGCGCCGGTGTGGTGTCGGGGGCGGGGGTGGCTGGTCGAGGATGGCGGCAACGCGTTCCGCTGAGGCCGCGCCCTGGGGGAAGGTGATCGAAAGGCGGGACATCGATCGCATGGGTTTGATCATGTCCTTGAGGTAGCTGGTCACCACGACCAGCAGCCCGACGCTCCACCAGTGGTTCACGACACCGAGGCCGCCCGCCCACAGCAGTGTCGCGGTGGCCACCGCGGCGGCGGCTTCGAGCAGTGGGGTGAATCGGGCCCGCAGTTCGACGCTGCGCAGGCCGGCGTCGAGGGTGGTGCTGTTGCTGGTGGCGAAATGTGCGTCGTGCAGGTCCTGGCGGCCGAAGGCGTGGATGGTACGGATGCCTTGAAGGGATTCGGTGACAAAGGTGGCGAGGTGTCCTTCGGCGGCGCGCTGCCGCCGTTCCGTCTGGCGGGTCAACCGGGTGTAGCGCGCGGCCGTGAGGAATATCAGCGGGGCGCCCCCGATCGCGATCGACCCCAGGCGCCAGTCGACGGAGAGGATGACGGTGGCGTAGCCCGCGAAGGCCAGCAGTCCGGGCAGAAGTTTGGAGAACAGGTCGACCAGAGCGTCCTGGATCCGGCTGGTGTCGATCGCGATGCGGCTGGTCAGTTCCCCGACGGCCTGCCGGTCGTGGTAGCTCATGGGGAGCCGTTGCATGTGGGCGAAGACGTCCGTGCGGATCTCCGCGGTGATCCGCTCTCCGGCGCTGTTCATCACACGGTCACCGAGGTAGTCGAACGTCCCCGAGGCGAGAGTGATCAGCAGCAGTGCGGCGGCGGCTACGCTGAGCATGGCCAGCGGTGACGAGCCCACGATGCCCGTGAGCCAGGACAGTGGGCCGCTGGTCCGGCCCTTGAGTACGTTGTCGATGACCAGCGCCAGTGGCCAGGGTGCCGCCAGATCGGCGATCAGCTCTCCGATGCGCAGTCCTACGCCGAGCACGAGCGTGCCCAGGTGCGGGCGGCCGTAGGAACGGAATCGCCACAGGTATCGCATCATTCCCACATCGGCTCGGCGGGCCTTCATCTGCTCACCTCCCCGGTCAGGTGCGCGCGGGCGGCACCTTCGAGAGCTGCGTTGCTCGCGCCGGGGCGTATGCCGTGCTCGGCCATGGCGGTCAGCACCACCGGCGCGAGTCCGGGGTCGGCACGCGTGATCGCGGACAGCAGTCGGGAGAACTGGCGGCGTTGGCTCAGGGCCTCCTTGGTCAGCCGGGTGGCATCGGCTCCGGCCGAGTCCATGCCGCGCAGCAGCGCCGCATCGAAGCGTGCCGCGTCGGCACCCGTGGCGACAACCCGCTCACGAGCGGACCAGCATGCCGATGCCCACACGGTGCCGTCGGCGTGCGGGTCCTGGTCCCGCCCGCCCAAGAAGTGCGCCATTGTCCACCGGGGCTGCAGTTTGCGGCGCCGTGGGTCCCACTCGGCGATGGTCCCGCGGTGCCAGCCGTAGATGTCCGAGGTGCCCAGCAGAATGGCCGTGAGGACATCTGCGGTGCCCTCGTCCAGAGCGATCTTCCGGTTGGTCTGCTGCGCCGGGGGACGCAGCCGGTTGAGCCGGAAGTCCGCGGTGTGCCGGCACAGATGATGGCCGACCTCGTGACAGATGATCGCGGTGTTGTGTGCGGGGGCGTGGAAATACCGGCTGCCATCTGGTGTCGGAAGGAATCCGGCGCCGCCCCCCAGATGGACCTCACCGGCACAGCTGAGAGTGGCGGGCTCGTCCGTGAGTGACGATCTGGGAAGCCGGTAATGCCCTCCGTGCCAGCGGCGGGGCTGGTTGTGCATCCCGATTCTGACCAGCAGGCGAGGGAGAGGGTGGCCGAGCAGGGCTGAAGCGAACCGCAGGGCACGCTGGACGTGGAAGGCCGTATTGGTCACGCCGAAAGCTCGGGCCTGCCGGTCTGCGACGGCGTCAGCCAGGGGGCCGCCACCGGCCGCGGGGTCGAACATCAACGTGGAGCCGTCGAACAGCCGCCCGCCGCGCTCGTCACGGACCGTGGCCTCGGGCAGCACCACTTCGGCCGGCCGCAGTTCGAGGACGTCCAGGGCGGCTTCACGCAACTGCCCGGGCCAGGGACGTCCGTCAGGTATGTAGACGATCGCCGGGATCACGGGGCATCATCCCCGGACAGCAGCGTCGGCAATGGGGCCCGCCGGGGCGACGGTCTGCCGGACCGGTGCGCGCACCAGGTCCACGGCCGCGCCGTTGGCCAGCTGTGGCGGGGACAGGACCGGCAGTCCCGTGGCCGCGTGTGCTTCCTGCGAGGCAAGGGGGCTGGCGGTGACCAGGCCACTCACCAGGCGGACCGGGACCCCCAGTCCCTGCAGGATCGTCACCCCGGCCGCCGCGTCCAGCGCGTTGGCCGCCGCCAGTACGACACCGTGGGCGAATCCGGGCAGGCACTCGGCAAGCGCCCGTGTCTCGGACTGCAGCAGCCCGTCGGCGATCTCCAGGACAACTGCGTCCGCACCGTCGTCGACCAGGGCATCGCGGATGGCGATCATCGTGGTCCGCAGCCGCTCGACCGGATAGCCGAACGTGGAAGACATGCCGAAGTCGAGGAATTCGGCCACGGTGCTGGCGCCCGCGTCGATGTACGTCCAGCGGTCCTTGCCGCTGCCGGAACCGGTGACCTTGCCCGCACCGGCGGCCAGCCCGGCTCGCGTCCAGCCGCACACCATGGCCGACGCCGTCGTGGTCTTGCCCGCGTTCATCGACGAGCCGAGCACGACCAGAGTGCCCCACTCCGGCGCCGTGTGCGGCGAAGGCGTCCGCGCATAGTGTTCCAGCGACAGTGGCGTCCCGGACCGGTCGTTCAGCGTGCCGATCACCTTCAACTCGGTCGGTGGCAGCCGTCGCGTATGCGCCGAGGCGACCGTTCCCACAAGGCCGCCCGCCGTCAGCAGATGAACATTGGGCCCGGTCGGCAGGTAACCCTCGTAGAAGTCCGTGGCATACCGGTTGCCGTATGCACCCACCACAATGTCGCCCCAGTAGAGACGGACGCGCCGACCGTGGACATCCTCCAGATGGTCAAGCTCGCCCAAGTGGGCCACGGTGGCAACCACAAGATCCCCGAGCTGCGGTTCGCGAACCGACCCACCGGGCACGGTCGCGTCCCGGTCGTCGATTCTGCGCGTCACATAGCCCCACTTGGCCCCAGCGAAATCTTTCATCGCAGACCCCTCATCCGTTGCGGATCGGGCCCGTGCCGGCGCCCGAACGGGTAGTCGTCCATTCGATTCGCTCGTAGCTATGATCCGGGCTCCCCGGACCGACCGCATTGTGGTGGTGGCTCCGACGGTGACCGGTGAGGCGAAGGTCCGGGGTGGAAGTCCGCAGGTCACGGAGTTCTCGGCGGGTGCGGTGGTGGGGGTGCTGCCGCGGGTCTACCGGGAAGCTACGACAGCGTGACCGTACGGGGCTTCCCTCCCGAGTGCGGCGGGCGGTGGGCAGCCGCTGCGCGCGTATGGTCTGATCGGGTGGATTTCGCCTGCGCGGGACGCTGTTCGTGATGGATCCGTCACGGAGGGCCAGCCGGACCGCCCCCCAGGACGTCAACCGCCGGTCGCTATCACTCCGGCCGGTACTCGGCCCACGTCTTGGGCGTCTCGGAGACTCTGACTGCGGTCAGCTCCGGAAATCGACCGGCCCAGCGATCGAAGATCCATAGGGCCAGATTCTCTGCCGAAGGTGAGATTCCCCATGACCGACATGGACTACTTCAACAACCGCAGCGGTTGTGCCCGCCCCCTCTACCGCAACGCCGCCTGCACGATGCCCAACGTCACGCCCGGTCTGCTCCCCCTGCTCTCCGGGCGGCTCGACGTGCCGGTCGTCGGAAGATCTGCTGGCCTACATCGCCGCAGTCGCGTCCCACCCGGAGTACACGACCCGGTTCCGGGAAGACCTCGAAGTCCCGGGTACGCGGATCCCCCTCACCGGGACCCCCGTCTGTGGGAGCGGGGCGTTGCCATCGGTCAGCTTGACCTGTGGCTGCACACCTACGGCGAGCGGTACGCCGACGAGAGCGCCGGGAGGCCGTACGGCAGGGTGTTGCTGCCATACGACCGCCCCGGTGCGTGGAGGAGATCCCGGACGACGCGGAAACCATGCCGGAGAAGCTGGCGTACGGCCCTGTGGCACCGGACCTGTGGGTCGGCGCTGGACGGATCAGTCCGGTGCCCCTCACGGTCCGGAAGTACGAAGTGTCCGGAATGAACATTCTCAACAAGTGGTTCGGCTACCGCCGGAGAAAACCCGCCGGCAAGCGACGCCTCGAACTGGACCACGTGGTAGCTCCGTGCTGGCTTCCCGCATGGACCACGGAACTGCTGGAACTGCTGAATGTCCTCGGCCTGCTCGTGCGGAAGGAGCCGGCGCAGCCTGCCCTCTTCGATGAGGTGTGCCCGGGTCCACTGATCACGGTGACGGAGCTGGCCACAGCGGGCATCGGCTCCGGTTCTTGCGGGTCGGCGGTGCGGGGCTCATCGCCAGCGCAGGCGGTTGCCTGTCGTGTTGCGGGCCAGGAACAGGGTGAGGTACGCCTGGGCCGCCATGGCGCCGATGCGGTGCTCTCGGCCGTAGTAGGTGTTCTCCCCGGTGGCGCCGTAGGTGCGGCCGTCCGGGAAGCGGGACATGAGGGTCAGCTGCGCCTCGTTGTGGAGGCGTTCCCACTTCGCCGCGGCCGGGTGGATGCCGGTGTCCTGGCCGGTGAGGGTGACCAGCAGGTCGAAGTTGCCGAAGTAGAAGGGGAAGTGCGTGCCCCAGTCGTTGCCCTCGGGGTAGTGGATCTCCGCCGAGTCGGCGCGGTAGATCGGGGTGGTGCCGCCGTCCGGCAGTGGGAACGGCTTCTCCACCAGGGCGGCGTACGTCCGGTTGATGTTGTGGAGCGCGGCGCGGGGCGCGGGACGGTGCGCCAGGCCGAAGACGAAGCCCTGGTAGAGGCTCTGGTCGAACGCCACCATGTAGAGGGGGTGCAGGCGTGCGTGGTTCTGCAGGGTGCCGTCGTCGGCGATGTTCGTGCCCTGCAGCCAGGTCGACAGCCGGACGCCGTTGATCGTCCTGTTGCCGGTGAGGTCCTGCGGGCAGGCCGCCGCCGCCAGCAGGAGTTCGATGTTGCGGCGCGTCCAGCGGGCGGCGTTGGGGTGGCGCGGCATCATCACCGCGGCCAGGGAGAGCGCGGCCGCGCTCCAGTTGTCCTCCTCCGCCTTGCTGTCGCCGGGCGTGACGACGGTGCCGTCGCGGCGGGTCATGTAGAGCTGGTCACCGCCGGTGCCGATGAGGTGGACGTCGTCTCCGGTGGTCAGCCGGTCGGCCTCCCAGGCCAGCAGGGTGGCCAGGTGGTCCCGCTCGGTGGTGTCCAGCCTTTCCCAGAACAGCCAGCCGGCCAGTGCGGTGTAGTACGCCCACAGCGCGGTCTGCCAGCCGTTGCCCCAGCGCGTCGCGGGGTCCGCGTTGTTCGCCCGGTGCCGGGCGGCGAGGGTGCGGATGAGGTTCCGGGTCCGGATGGTGGCGTTGGCAGCGGACAGCGTCCGCGGGTCGTAGGTGCCGGTGGTCAGCGCGGTGGCGGCGGCCACCGCGGCCATGGCGGGCAGCCGGACGGCCCGCTCGTCGGTGCCCTTGAGATCGATGTAGCCGTCGGGGAGGTACCGCGTGTACGTCCCGGCGTACCAGGGCCCGATCAGATAGCGGGAGCTGCCCGCGAGGATCGCTGTCACCCGACCGCCGGCGGCGTCGGTTCCCGGGTACGACCCGAGGCTCTGCCAGGCGATGGGAGTGACGTCGCTCCCGGAGGCTCCGACTCCGGCTCCGGCGGCATCGGGCACGCCGAGCGCGGCATCGGGCACACTCAGCGTGGCGGCGGCCCCGAGGGCCCCGGCGGCACCCAGGAAGCGGCGGCGGGAGAGCGAGGGAAGAGTGGGCACGGGGCACTCCTGTCGCGGGCCGGATGTCCGAACGCGGTTACAGCATGGCAGCGGCGATTACATGGGGACAAGGGTCCATACCAGTGGGTGCGTATGCCGCCGAGCCGCCAACCTGCTGTGCGGGACGAGGGGTCGGTGGGACCCGTCACCCTCTCTTGCGCCGCCCTCTCCGCCGCGGCCGGCCTGATGCGTTCACACGGGTGCTCCGTCCCGGTCGCGCGTTCCCGGTCATGGCGATCTTCTTGTGGTCATGAGCGACAACGGCGACGGTCGCCTCCCGGACCCGGAACGCGGCGAACTGGACGAGCTGCGGCACCGGCTCCATGCCCTGGAGAAGGGCGGGGCGTCGCGGACCACGGGCCGGCATCCGTTCCGCTCGGTCGGGTCGGTGCTGTTGATCCTTCTCGCCGCACTGCTGTCGCTGCTCTCCGTCGTGGCGGTGTGGGCGAACAGCATCGTGCGGGACACCGACCGTTACGTCGCCACCGTCGGGCCGCTGGCCAAGAACCCCGATGTGCAGAAGGCGGTCACCAACCGGGTCACCAGCGTGGTGCTGGCGCAGATCAACGTGGACGCCCTGGTCAAGGAACTGGCGACCGCCGCTGAGCAGAAGGGCGTCCCGCCCCGGGCGGCGCAGTTGCTGAAGAGCCTGGACGGGCCGATCACCAAGGGGCTCGGGCAGCTGGTCAGTGGCACGGTGGAGCGGGTGGTCACCAGCAGCACCTTCCAGACCGTCTGGGTGAAGGCCAACCGCCGGGCGCACGCCGCTCTCGACAAGGCACTGACCGGGCAGGCCAACAGCGCGGTCTCGCTGAAGAACAACCAGGTCACCATCGACGTGGCCCCGATCGTCGCCAAGGTCAAGGACCGGTTGGTCGGCGCGGGCTTCGGGCCCGCCGCGAAGATCCCCACCGTCCACACGAGCTTCGTCGTGTTCGCGTCGGAGGATGTCGGCAAGATCAAGACCTGGCTGCGTGTGCTGCAGATCCTCGGCGGCTGGCTGCCCGTCATCGCCCTGCTGATCGCCGCCGCCGGGGTGTACGTGGCATTCAACCGCCGGCACGCGCTGATCGGGGTGGCGCTGGCGGTGTTCGTCGCCATGCTGGTCCTCGGGATCGCCCTCACCGTCGCGCGCGACGTCTACCTCAACCACCTGCCTCCCGGTGCGTCCCAGCCCGCTGCCGGAGCCGTGTACGACGCGCTGATCAAGTTCCTGCGCGCCGGTGTACGGGCGCTGGCCGCGGTCGCTCTCTTCACCGCGGTCGGCGCGTTCCTCGCCGGTCCGTCCCGGGTCGCCGTTCTCACCCGTACGGGCTGCCGCAGGAGCATCGCCGCGCTGCGCGACGTGGCGGGGTCGGCAGGCCTTCGACTGGGTCCGGTCGGACGGTTCGTGCACCGCTTCAAGCGCTGGATCGGGGTCGTCATCCTGGTGGTCGCGGCGGTCGTCCTGTTCACCTGGACCTACCCGACCATCGCGGTCGTGGTGTGGACCGCGGTACTCACGCTGGTCGCCTTCGCGATCCGTGAATTCCTGGACGCCGACGCCGGCGCCACCCCGCCCGCCGGTTCGTCGACAGTACGGCGTTGACCCCCAAGGCGGACACACAGGACACGCGCGGGAGCGCGGCATCGACGCGGATCGTCCTGCTGACGCTCGCGGCGGGCCAGTTCCTGATGGCGCTCGACAGCTCCGTCATGAACGTGTCGATCGCGACGGTGGCCGACGACGTGGGCACCACCGTGACCGGGATCCAGGGCGCGATCACCGCGTACACCCTCGTGATGGCGATGCTCATGATCCCCGGCGGCAAGGTGGGCGAGCTGATCGGCCGCAAGCGGGCCTTCATGATCGGCTGTGTCGTCTACGGGTGCGGGTCGCTGACGACGGCGCTCGCCCCGAACCTCCCGGTGCTGCTGGTCGGCTGGGCGTTCCTGGAGGGGGTCGGGGCGTCGCTGATCCTGCCCGCGATCGTGGCGCTCGTCGCCGGGAACTTCACGGTGGAACGCCGGCCCGGCGCGTACGGGCTCGTCGCCGCCGCCGGGGCGGTCGCGATCGCGGTGGGGCCGCTCATCGGGGGTGTGGCGACGACGTACTTCTCCTGGCGCTGGGTCTTCGCCGGTGAAGTGGCGCTCGTGCTCGGCATCCTGGCCCTCGCCCGGCGGGTCGCCGACGCGGCGCCCGGCAGACGTCCGCGCATCGATCTCGTCGGGGTCGCGCTCTCCTCCCTGGGGCTCGGGATCTTCGTGTTCGGCGTGCTGCGCTCGGACCAGTGGGGCTGGTTCCGGCCGAAGCCCGACGGCCCGGTGTGGCTGGGGGTCTCGCCGGTCGTGTGGCTGATGCTGGCGGGGCTCTTCCTGCTGTGGGCCTTCCTCCGCTGGGAGGCGCGGCTCGTCGTACGGGGCAGGGAGCCGCTCGTGGACCCGGCGCTGCTGGAGAACAAGCAGCTCACCGGCGGCCTGACCATGTTCTTCTTCCAGTACCTCGTGCAGATGGGCGTGTTCTTCGTCGTACCGCTCTATCTGTCGGTGGCGCTCGGCCTCTCCGCGCTCGACACCGGCGTGCGCATTCTGCCGCTCTCGGTGACGCTGCTGGCGGCCGCGATCCTGATCCCGCGGCTTCTCCCGGACGTCTCGCCGCGGCGGGTGGTGCGGCTCGGGGTCCTCGCCATGCTCGCGGGGGCGGTGGCGCTGATGGCCGCGCTCGACGCGGACGCGGGCGCGGAGATCGTCACGATTCCGCTGCTGCTCATCGGTCTCGGCATGGGCGCGCTGGCCTCCCAGCTCGGCTCGGTCACCGTGTCCGCGGTGCCGGACGAGCAGAGCGCGGAGGTCGGCGGCGTCCAGAACTCCGTCACCAACCTCGGGGCCTCGATCGGTACGGCCCTCGCCGGGTCGATCCTGATCGCCACGCTGACCACGTCGTTCCTGACCAGCATTGAAGAGAATCCGGCGGTCCCGTCCACGGTCAAGAGCGAGGCGAACGCCCAGCTCCAGAGCGGTGTGCCGTTCCTGTCGGACGCCCAGCTCAAGACCGCGCTCAAGGACGCCGGAGCGAGCCCGGAGGTGACCTCCGCCGCGCTCGACGCGAACGCGGCGGCGCGACTCGACGGGCTGCGCGCCGCACTCGGCGTCCTCGCGCTCAGCGCCCTCGTCGCGCTGTACTTCACGCACCGGATCCCTACGGTCCAGCCCGGTTCGGGCACGCCCGGGTCGGCCGGGCCGTAGCGGCGACACGGCCTCAGGTTCCGGCTGTCGTCAGCCGGTCGGGCGCCGGTCCACGCTGCCGAGCCACAGCACGTCCCGGGCGCGGGTCATGGCCACGAAGAGCTGGCTGCGGAACAGTTCATGACGCTCGCGCTCGGTCTCGGTCTCGGTCCCGGTCATGGTGCCGGTCATGGTCCCGACGGACTCGGGGGTCTCCGTGCCGGGCGTCCGGGGGGCACGGGTAAGGCGCGCGTCGTGGTCGGGGAGGTACACGCGCTTGAACTCCAGCCCCTTCGCACGGCGGTAACTGCCGAGTTTGACGGCGTCGACAGGGTGGCCGTCGTAGTGCTCCAGCAGGCATACGGGGACGCCCGATCGTTCGAGGAGCCGCTGGTAGTGCCCGATGGCGCGCAGGGAAGGGCACAGCACCGCGGTATCGGCGCGGGCCGCGGGCGGCAGGTCGCGCAGGGCCGCCACGAGGGCCTCGTCGTGCTCGGCCTCTGTCGGCTCGGAGACGCGGATCACCTGACCGTCGTGGTACGTGAGGTCGACGTCGCGTCGGCCCGGCGTGCGCAGCCCGTCGATGTCCTCGAAGGAGTCCTCGGCGACGACGGCAAGCGCCGCGTCCAGGATGTCCTTGCTGTTGCGGTAGTTGGTGCGCAGCACCTGTCCGCGGTCGCCGCGGATGTCGATGCCCGCGTCGGACAGGCGGAAACCGCCGGGGTAGACGGCCTGTTGGCCGTCACCGACCAGCAGCAGACCGTTGGGGGCGTCGCCGACGAGAGCCTGCAGCAGCCGCACTCCGACCAGGGTCAGGTCCTGGACCTCGTCCACGATCACCGCCGCGTAGCCCTGTTGCCCGGTACGGCGGCGCGCCTCCGCCAGGGCGAGGAAGAGGACATCGTTGAAGTCGTGCACACCGCGCTCGATCCGGCGCTCCTCGTACGCCTCGTACAGAGCCCACACCGCCTGCCGGTGCGGACGTCGCAGGCTCGCGCGGCGGCGTCGGCGGGGCACCGTGGCGTACTCCTCGAAGGAGGTGATGCCGCGGCCCTTGATGACGTGGTCGATCTCCTCCTGCCAATAGCCCGGGGCCGGGTCGATCTCGGCCAGGGAGCTGCCCCGGCCGACCTTCGTCCAGGCGAGGCTGAAGGCGGTCCGGGCCTTGTCCCCGTGCAGCCGGACCGGCACACCGCAGTCGTGCAGGAACTCCTTGGCCCAGGCGTGCAGGCTGCGGAAGTCGACCCGGCCGGCCACGGCGGGAGACATGGCCTTGAGGAAGGTGGCCTGTACCCGGGGAAGGTTGTTGGCGAAGGTGACGTACAGAATCCGGCCGGTGGTGCGCTGGGCGAGGTAGGCCGCGCGGTGCAGGCCGACGACGGTCTTGCCGGTGCCCGCCGGGCCGCTGATCCGTGCCGGACCGGCCCAGTTGCGGCGTACCAGAGCCACCTGGTCGGGATGGAGAAAGGTCATCCACTGTTCGATCGGAGCCCGCAGCGCTTCTTCCAGGGCCGCCTCGCGCAACCCGTCGAGGTCGAACAGGCCGTCGGACAGCTCCTCTTGAGGGCGGGGGCGGGGGCGGGACGGCGACGGTGCCGCCCGTGTCGCCCCTGTCGCCTCTGTCGCCTCTGTCGCAACGGAGGATGCCTCGTACTCGGGGAAGACCCGCTCCAGGTGGTCCGCGACGGCACGTACGGATTCGGCGCGCAGCCGGTGGCGCTCCGCCAGCAGGGCCGGTCCGACCTCGTGCTCTCCCAGCAGCCGGATCCTGCCCAGTCCGGCATCGACGCGCTGACCGGCGAAAACCATGAGGGGCTGGACCGCGACCGGCGACATGCCCAGGGCCGCCACCGCCGACTCGACGACTTTCGTCACGGCCAGGAGCTTGGCCGTGTGCTCGTGGCGGGGCTCGCCGCCGACGCGGAGGCCTCCGTCCGAAGTCTCCGGCGCGGAACGCCAGTTCTTGACATCGAGGACAAACACACCGCCAGGACCGACCAACAGCATGTCCACGTTGGCCGCCCTCGTCCCCGGCCATCTGCGGTCCACCAGTAATCGCCACCCGCGCGCGGTCAGAACCAACAGCTGGGCGGCGACCCTGCGTTCACCCTCGCCTGCGGCTTCCCATGCGCGGGCCTGCAGCCGGGCCGCCTGCCACTGCTCCCGCAGCAGCCGTTCCTGCAGTCGCGCCTCCTGCGCCCGCCGCGACGCCGATCCACCAGCCGCCATAGCACGCCCCCTCGTACGGAGAGTAGTGATCTTAAGACCATCTGCTATGAACGGACAGGGGGCGTGCCCGCCGAGGGGCGGTCGGTCAAGGGCCGCGTCCGTCACTGCTGCGGCTGCGGCCGGTTCTCGAATGCTGTTGTCGTTGCGGATGCGGATGCGGATGCCGTGTTCCTGGCCAGGTGCAATGCATCTTCGACCGCTCGTGGGATGTCGTCCACGGGGAAGAGTGCGTGCCGCACCGTCCGTTCCCGGTCGAGGACCAGGACGAGCCGTTTGAGGTGCAGCCTGCCCGCCGCGCGGAAGGTGGGCAGACGCAGGGCGGCGGTCAGGCGGTGCTCGGTGTCGGAGAGGAGGGGGTACGGGATCGACTCGGCTCGGGTGACGGATGCCTGCTCGTACGGGGGTTGGGCGCTGACCCCGCGCAGGGCCACGCCCGCGCGGCGGTAGTCGGGCCAGGCGTCGCGGAAGAGCCGGTGCTCCGGGATGGATCCGGCGGGTCGGTGCACCTCGGCGCCGGGGGATGTACCGGGGTACGCGCCGGGGGACGTGAAGAGTACGGTCGCGGCGGCGTCCGGTGCGACGACGGGGTGGTCCGTGCCGTCCGCGGCGGGCAGTTCGAGGCCGGCCGGCAGTCGCGCCCCGGCGGACGCGAGGGCGTGGACGCGGGCTTGCTCCGCGCCGCCCGACCGCTGAGGGCTCGCCGTCGCGGTGGTGCCGCCGTCGCCGAGCACCCAGCGGTCGCCCCACTCCTGCATGGCCACGAGCACCGGGAGCAGGGCCAGTCCCGAGTCGGTGAGCAGGTACTCGTAACGGACCGGACGGCGCTGGTAGAGGCTCCGGCGCAGGACCCCGGAGGCGACCAGCCGGCCTAGGCGCTCGGTCAGGACCTTGCGGGAGAGGCCGAGTTCGGCGGCGAGGGCGTCGAAGCGGACATGACCGCGGGCGATCTCCCGCAGGACCAGGACGTTCCACCAGTCGCCGGTGACGACGGCGGCCTGGGCGATCCCGCAGTGCTCGTCGGCATTGTGCATCCTCATGCACGCATAGTACGTTCCCTTTCGGAACTCACTTTGTTTCGGATTGGAACTTACTGCTGTCTTGTCCCCTGCGCGGGGATCGCACATGAGGAGCAGCACCATGACCACCATCACCCGCGTCACGGCACGCGAGATCATCGACAGCCGCGGCAACCCGACCGTCGAGGTCGATGTCGAGCTGGCGGACGGTTCGACGGGACGCGCCGCCGTGCCCTCCGGGGCCTCCACCGGCGCCCGCGAGGCGGTGGAACTGCGCGACGGGGACCCGGCCCGCTTCCACGGGAAGGGGGTACGGCGGGCCGTCGACGCCGTCAACGACTCCATCGCGGACACCGTCGTGGGTCTTGAGTCGGAGGACCAGGCGGGGGTGGACTCCGCGCTGATCGAGCTGGACGGCACTCCGGACAAGTCGAGACTCGGCGCCAACGCGATCCTGGGCGTGTCCCTCGCGACCGCCAAGGCCGCCGCGCGCGCCCACCGGCTGCCGCTCTACCGCTACGTCGGCGGGGTGGACGCCCGGCTGCTGCCCGTACCGATGATGAACATCATCAACGGCGGCGCGCACGCGGACAATCCGCTGGACTTCCAGGAGTTCATGATCGCTCCGATCGGCGCGGCCACCTTCACCGAGGCCGTACGGATCGGCTCGGAGGTCTTCCACACCCTGCGCCGCGACCTCCTCGCCGCGGGCCACAGCACCGGCGTGGGCGACGAGGGCGGGTTCGCCCCGGCGCTGCGGACCGCGGAGGAGGCGCTGGACTTCGTCGTACGGGCCGTCGAACGCACCGGCTACCAGCCCGGCACCGACATCACCGTCGTCATGGACCCCGCCACGTCCGAGTTCTTCCGCGACGGCGTCTACGACTACACCGGCGAGGGGGTGCGCCGCGACCCGGCCGAGCACGCCGACTACCTGGCCTCGCTCGTCGACCGCTACCCGGTCGCGTCCATCGAGGATCCGATGGCCGAGGACGACCAGGACGGATGGCGGCTGCTCACGTCCCGGCTCGGGGACCGCTGCCAGCTCACCGGTGACGACGTCTTCTGCACCAACGAGACCCTGCTGCGCCAGGGCATCCGCGACGGTGTCGCCAACTCGATCCTGGTGAAGGCCAACCAGATCGGCACCCTCACGGAGACCCTGGCCACCGTCGCCACGGCCCACCGCGCCGGCTACACCGTGGTCATGTCCCACCGCTCCGGCGAGACCGAGGACACCACGATCGCCGATCTCGCCGTGGCCACCGGCTGCGGGCAGATCAAGACCGGCTCGCTCTCCCGCTCGGACCGCACCGCCAAGTACAACCAGCTCATCCGCATCGAGGAGGAACTGGGCGGCCAGGCGCGTTATGCGGGGCGGGAGGCTCTTGGGCTGCGCCGCTGAGGTGGGGCTGTTGATGTGGGGCTGTTGAGGTGGGGCCGGTGAGGCGGGCAGCGCGGCTCAGGGGACGCGGACCGCTCGGGCCAGGAAGTAGGCGTGGGCGTCCTCGTAGCAGTCCAGCCGCCAGCCGCTGCCGTCCAGCATGGGCCGCAGATTGGGTTCGCCCAGGGGGTCGTCGGGGCTCAGCGGGCGGCCGTGGCGGGCGGCGCGTTCGACGCGGCCGGAGGGGTGGAAGAGGAGGAGGGCGCCGCCCTGGGCGGTGACTCGGGCCCATTCGCGCAGGGCGGTGACCGGGTCGGGGAGGTGGTCGAGCAGACCGGCGGTGAAGATCCCGTCCACCGTGCCCGGCGGCAACGGCAGCCGGTAGCAGTCGGCGAGCAGCAGGCCGGCCGGGCCGCAGCGCCCTTCGCGGGCCGCCGCCAGGAGCATGGCCGCGGTGACGTCCACTCCGAGGACCGCACCCTTCTCCCCCACCCCGGCGCGCAGGGCGGGCAGCGCGCGTCCGGTGCCGCAGCCCAGGTCGAGCGCCGTCTGACCGGGGCGCAGGCCCAGGCGGGCGACGGCCTGTTCGTACCTGGGCCCGTCGGCGGCGAAACGTGTCTCCCAGGTGTCGGCCTTCGGCGCGAAGAACGCACGGGTCGCGGTGAGCACCGCCCGCGCGGCCACCAGCACCGCGAACCGCCCCAGCAGCAGGTCCGGGTAGGGAGCCGGCCCGGCCGGGGCACGGGGTGCGGTGAACTCGCCGAGGGGGTCCTTCCCGCCGAGCGTGCCGTCCAGGTGGAACGGCAGCCCCCACGCGGCCCCGCCCACCCGGAACGCCCGCGCCGGGCACCGCTCGCAGGAGGCCAGCGGGACCGCCCCGGCGGGGAGTTCCGGCGCCTCGCCGTGGCGGTGCGGTGCCCGCAGCCGTTCGGGCGCGTCCGCGAAGAGCGGGTCCCCGGCCGCCGCCGGGCTCGTACGGACGTCGCCGCACCCCGCTCGCCCGCCGTGCTCCGCACCGGGCTCCGTACCCTGCTCCGCGCCGGCCGCGCCGCCCGCCGCCACCGCCAGCAGCCGTGCCCCCGAGCCGGCTCCGAGCACCGGGACCTCGGCGGCCAGTGCCGCGCGCAGCAGGGCCAGTTCGGCGTGGTGCGTGGCGGATCCGGAGTCGTGGTGCGCGGCTGCCGGGCCGTCGGTGATCACCAGCGCCTCGACACCGGCCAGGCTCCCCGGCAGCGGATCCCCCGCCGCCACGCGGCACAGCCGCACCCGTAGCCCGGCCGCCGCCAGCGCCTCACCGATCGCGTACGGGCCTTCCTCCCGCCCGTGCTGCACCACCAGTACGGCCACAGCCCTCACCTCAGTCAGCGGAATCCGCAGATACGACTCAGACCAGGGTGGACACGCCGCACGTGCCAGTCAATGACCGCATCACAGGTTGCATACGCGGAATCAGGTCCGCCCGCCGGGATCCGGTACGGAGTGACGCTCCAGCAGCAGCCGCGCCGTCGCCGCCATGGCCTCGTCCACCATCTCCCCCTCGAAGGTCGCAGCCCCCGCCCCGCGCGCCTGGGCCTCCTCCACGGCCGCTATCAGGCGGGCCGCGCGGGCGAGTTCGTCGGGGTGCGGTGAGAACACCTCGTTGATCACGGGGACGTGGGAGGGGTGGATCGCCATCATCCCGGTGTAGCCGAGGGAACGGTTCTGTTCGGCGAAGGAGCGGAGCCCTTCGAGGTCGCCGATACGGGTCCACAGTCCGGCGACAGGATGGAGGGCGCCCGCGGCCCGTACGTCCAACAGGACGCGGGAGCGCAGCGCGTGGGTCTCGGCCCCCTGCGGGCTCCACCGGTAGCCGACGGCGCGCTCGACGTCGCCGCCCGCGCCGGTGATCGCGCCCGGGTACGCGACGCGGGCGGCCGCCGCCGCGCAGTCGTGGGCGTCACGCAGCCCGCGGGCCGTTTCCAGGAGGGGTACGAGGGCGATGGCACCCGGCGCCAAGCCCTGCTCGCGCTCGCACCAGGCGAGCAGCCGGTCCGCGAACCGTACGTCGTGGGCCCCGTCCACCTTGGGCAGCACGATCCCGCTGAGCCCGGGGCGGGCGACCGCGCGCAGTTCCTCGGCCGCCGCCCAGCCGTCGAGCGGGTTGACCCGGACGAGGAGCGCCGGCCCGCCGGGGTCGGCGGCGGCGCCCGCGACGGCCTCGGCCACCTGGTCACGGGCGGACGCCTTGCCGTCGCGCGGCACCGCGTCCTCCAGGTCGAGGATCACGGCGTCGGCACCCGCCGCCCGCGCCTTCGGCAGCCAGTCCGTCCGGGTGCCCGGCACGAAGAGGAGGGAGCGCAGCGGGGGCCTAAGGACGGAAGCCGGGGCGGGGGCGGACGGCCACGCCGACACGGGCGGCCGTGCCGAACCCGGCTGCGGAGCCGACCCCGGCGTACGGGCCGACCCGGGCGGCGGGCCCGGCACGGGCGGCGGGCCCGGCACGGGTGGCAGGCCCGACCCGGGCGGCGGGCCGGGCTCGGACGACAGGCCCGGCATGGGCGGCAGGCCGGCCGACGCGTGGGACGCGCGGGGGCCGGACGCGAGGGGATCAGACGACATCGCTGTCCTCCAGCGCCGCGAGTTCCTCCTCGCCGAGGCCGAGCCACTCGCGGTAGACGAGGTGGTTGTCCTGCCCGAGCGCCGGCCCGGTCCGCCAGACGTGTCCCGGCCGCTGCCGGAAGTGCGGGATCACCGCCTGCATCCGTACCGCGCCGAGGTCCGCGTCCTCGACGGTGACGATGTCCTCGCGCTCGGCGTAGACCGGGTCGGCGGCGATGTCCGCCGCGCTGAGCACCGGGGAGGCCACCACGTCCGTACGGGCGAAGGCGTCCAGGCACTCGGCGGTGGTGCGCTCCGCCACCCAGGCCCGCAGGGCGTCGTCGAGCCGTTCACGCCCGGCGTGCTGCTGCTCCACCGTGGCGAACTCGTCCTCGTCCAGCCCGAGCAGCCGGGCGATGTTGCGTACGGAACGCAGCGTCGCGGAGGTGACCGTGATCCATTCGCCGTCGCGGGACGCGTAGGTGTTGATCACCGCCGCGGGGGCGACGGCCAGTTGGTTGCCGGAGCGCTCCGGTACGGAGCCCAACTGGTCGTGGACGATGACCTGCCACTCGACCAGCCGGAACAGCGGCTCGAAGAGGGCGAGGTCGATCCACTCGCCGTCGAAGTCGGGGTCGTGGTCGCGGCGGTGCAGGGCGGCGAGGACGGCGTACGCGCCCATCAGCCCGGTCACCGCGTCGCCGTGCGAGAAGCCGGTGTGCACGGGCGGGCTGTCCGGGAACCCGGTCAGATGCACCACCCCGCTGCGCGCCTCGCCGACCTTGCCGAAGCCGGGCGCGTCGGCCCGGGAGGAGGTCGCGCCGAAGCCGGATATCTGGAGCAGCACGGCCTTCGGGTTGATCCGGTGCACGGCCTCCCAGTCGAGGCCCCACGCGCGCAGCCGGCCGGCCCGCAGGGTGACGATGACGACGTCCGCCCAGGCCACGAGGCGGTGGGCGAGCTCCCGGCCGGCCTCGTGGTGCAGGTCGAGGGTGACCGAACGCTTGTTGCGCCCGGCGACCTTGAACCACAGCGGGTGGCCGTCCTTCCTCGGTCCCATCCCGCGCGCCGCGTCGCCCGTGCCCGGCGGTTCCACGTGCACCACGTCGGCGCCCTGGTCGGCGAGCATGGAGCCGGCCAGCGGACCGGCCACCACATGAGCGAACTCGACCACCTTCAGCCCGCGCAACTGCCCACGACCGCCGCCGGTTTCCGGATCCGTGCTCGACTCTGTGCTCGACACCACCGTGCTCCCTCGCCGATTCCGTCGTTCGCCGCGCCGTGGCGCGACACCGGTGTCTTCAGCGTGCCGACGCGAGGAAATGCCTGTCCAGCAAGAAACATCCATCAATCCATGCGCTTTCCGCATGAGTTGGTGGGACACGGCCCGAGGGGTCCCCGCCTCAGGCCCAGGAGACCCCGGGCGGCAGGTCGCGCCGCTGGGCGCGCAGCTCCTCCAGCGTCTCCAGGAACCGCTGCGCCGCAAGCGGCAGGGGGCGGCGCGTCCGCAGGGCGATGTCCAGGCGGCGGTCGACCACGGGGTCCACGAGCGGCCGGTGGACCACCGGTCCGGTGCCCAGGAGCGGCAGCACGAGGGCGGGCATCGCGGACACCCCGAGGCCGGCCGCCACGAGCCCGCCCACTGTCGCCACGTTCCCGGCCTCGGTGGCCGGTGCCGCCCGCGCGTCGACCTGGGCGAAGGCCGCGTCGGTGAGCCTCCGTACGCTCGAATCCCGCCCCACCGCGAGGAACGGCTCACGGGCCAGGTCCTCCCAGGAGACCACCGGCCGGCCGGTCAGGGGATGGTCCTGCGGCAGCACCGCGACGAACCGGTCGCGGACCAGCGGGCGGTGCTCCAGCTGCCCCGACGGCTCGCCCGTCGTGATCGCGAAGTCGGCGTCCCCCGACAGGACCCGGCCCAGCACGGACCGCTCCAGCCCGTCCATGATCTGCAGCGTCACCTGGGGCCGCTGCCTGCGGAACGCGGAGATCACCCGGGGCAGCAGTACCGCGGCCACCGAGGGGAGGGTCGCCACCGCGACCGTGCCCGACTCGCCGAGCAGGAACCGCTCCAGCTCCTTCATCCCGGAGCGGTGCGCGTTCACGATCTGCTCGGCTATCCGCAGGGTCTCCACCCCCGCGGCGGTCAACCGGACGTTCCGCGTGTCGCGTTCGAGGAGCTGTGCGCCGAGCTGCCGCTCCAGGTCCGCGACCGCGCGGCTGAGCGACGACTGCGATACGTGGAGCTGAGCGGCGGCGGCCGTGAAGCTCGCCGCCCGGGCCACGGCCGCGTAGGCCGCCAGTTGACGCAGGGTGCTCTCCATGGCGAGCGAGTGTAGGCACAGGTCCGGCACATTGATGCGCAGATCGCATGGACAGATCTCGGTTTGATGCTGGACGCCGATCTGTCGCCGCTCCGAAACTCGTCCGCAACGCGGGGCGCCGCTCACCGGACGCCCGGCGGTCCCCCGCCGTGCGCCGTATACGAGAAAGTGAGCATCACCCGTGCTGGCAGCTCTGGGGTTTTCCACGATCGGTCTGTTCCTGCTGCTCACCATGACGAAGCGCGTCTCCGTCCTGGTGGCGCTGGTGCTGCTCCCGGTACTGGCCGCGCTCGTCGGCGGCTTCGCGGGCGGCATGGGCGAGATGATCCTCGCCGGTCTCACCACGGTGGCACCGACCGGCATCATGATCGCCTTCGCGGTCCTCTACTTCTCCCTGATGGTCGACGCCGGCCTCTTCGACCCTCTGATACGCCAGATACTGCGCGCCACCCGCAACGACCCGGCGCGGGTGGCCGTCGGTACGGCCGTGCTCACGATGTGCGTGGCCCTGGACGGGGACGGTGCCTCCACCTTCCTCATCACCGTCTCCGCGCTGCTGCCCGTCTACAAGCGGCTGGGGATGAGCCCGCTGGTGCTGTCCGGCACGGTCTGTCTCGGCGCGGGCGTGATGAACATGCTCCCCTGGGGCGGTCCGACGGTCCGGGCCATGACGGCGCTGAAGCTGGACAGTTCGGAGGTGTTCACGCCCGTCCTGCCCGCGATGGCCTGCGGGATCGCCTGGGTCCTGGCCGCGTCGTACTGGATCGGCCGCCGCGAGCGCCGCCGGCTCGGCGCGCTGACGGCGCCGGGCGAGCGGAACGCGGAGCGGCCGGCCGACCAGGAAGTGGAGACCCCGCAGGCGAAGACCCCGCAGGTGAAGTCCCCGCAAGCGGAGACCTCGCAAGCGGAGACCTCGCAGGTGGAGACCTCGCAGGCGGAGACTCCGCGCGCGGCGGCGCCGGTCTGGCTCACCGCCTTCAACGCCCTGCTGACGCTCGTGCTGCTGGTCGCGCTCGTCATGGAGGTCATGCCCCTGCCGGTGCTGTTCGCGCTCGCCTTCGCCCTCGCCCTCTTCGTCAACCGCCCCACGTGGGAGGGGCAGCAGGCGCTGCTGGAGAAGCACGCCAAGAGCGTGGTGCTCGTCACCACGATGATCTTCGCCGCCGGTGTCTTCACCGGAGTGCTGACGGGGACCAAGATGATCTCCGAGATGGCCGAGGCGCTCGTCTCCGTCGTCCCCGACTCCCTCGGCGGCCATCTGCCGCCCCTGGTCGCCATCACCGGGATGCCGCTGAGCCTGGCCTTCACGCCGGACGCGTACTACTTCGGTGTCCTGCCCGTGCTGTCGCACACCGCCGCCGGCTTCGGCACCGACCAGGCCGAGATCGCCCGGGCCGCCATTCTCGGCCAGATGACGACCGGCTTCCCGCTGAGCCCGCTCACCGCCTCCACCTTCATCCTCGTCGGCATGAGCGGTGTGCAGCTCGGGGAGCACCAGCGCTTCATCTTCCGCTGGGCCTTCGGCACCACCCTCGTGATGACCGTCGCGGCCCTGCTCACCGGGGCCATCTCGCTCTGATACGGGCCGGTTCCGCCGCCCCTGGGCCGCTCGTTCGGATCAGGCAACGGCAGACCCCGGACCCCGCTCGCCCTCCCCTGAAGGAGACCCCGCGCATGCACCCCTCCACCAGCGGCCCGCAGCCCCCTCGGCCCGTACGGCGCCGGACCGTCTGCGCCCTCGGTACGGCCACGGCACTCACCGCGGCCCTCACCCCCTCCGCCGCCTTCGCCTCCGCCCCCGCCGCAGCCGCGCCCGTCCCGGCCGACCCCTTCTTCTCGTACACCCGCCCCGCCGTCCACGGCGTGGTGCGCCAGGACGTACGCGTGCCGCTGCGCGACGGCGGATACCTGGCGGGCCAGCTCTACCGGCCCGGCGACGCCTCCGGCCGCCCCGTGCCCGGCGTCTTCCCGGGCATCGTGTACGAGTACACCGCCTACGCCGCGAACCTGGAGGCGTTCGGGGACGGCGCCTCCTTCTTCGTCCGCCGCGGGTACAACGCGCTGGTCTGCCAAGTCCGCGGGTCGGGGGCGTCCCCCGGCACGGTCGACCCGTTCGGCCCGCAGGAGCAGCGGGACAACTACGACGTCATCGAGTGGCTGGCCCGGCACCCCGCCTCCACCGGCCGCATCGGACAGATGGGCGTCAGCTACGGCGGGCACACCACCCTGCTCGCCACGGTGAACCGGCCGCCGCACCTCAAGGCCGTCATCCCGATGAACGGCATCAGCGACTGGTACGAGAACACCATCTACCGCGGCGGCATCTACTCGGCCCGCATCCGCGACTGGCAGCAGGCGACCGCGCCCGACACCCTCCGCACCTACGCCGCCCACCCGCTGTACGACGACTTCTGGCGCGACCGCAGCGTGATGTCCCGCTGGGACGCGCTCACCGTGCCCACCCTGGAGATCAACGGCTGGTACGACCGGTACCGGGACGGCATGGTGAAGAACCACCTCGCCCAGCCCGAGCACGTATGGCTGGTGTCGGGGCCGTGGGAGCACGGCTACCCCGAGGGCCAGTACGCCGGCATCGGCCCCGGCGCCTACCTCGCCTGGTGGGACCACTGGCTGGCACGGGACCGGCGCGCCCCCCTGCCCGCCGCGCGCGTCACCTCGTACGAGGTGCCCGGCCCTGGGGCGGGCGGCGGCTGGCAGCGGTTCGCCCGGTGGCCGCCGCCGGACGCCGGGGACCTGACGCTCCGGCTGCGTCCCGACGGCTCCCTGCGCTCGGCGCCCGGGCGCGCCGCGGTGTCCGCCTTCGACGTCAACACGGGGACCGCGCCTCCGGCGGAGCACCAGCAGCTCCGCTTCTCCACACCGGTGCTGCGCCGCGACCACGTCCTCGCGGGCGATGCCACGGCCCGCGTCCGCGCCTCCTTCACCGCCGCCGACGGCAACATCGCGGCGGTGCTCTTCGACCAGGCGCCGGACGGGACCGCCACGAGGATCACCTCGGGGTGGCTCAAGGCGAGCCACCGGCACGGCCATACGAAGCTCTCGCGCGTGCACCCGGGCACGTACTACGACCTGGACATCCACCTCTGGCCCACGCACCACCGGCTCTCGGCGGGCCACCGGCTGGTGCTGCGCGTCTCCAGCGACGACCACCCGGAGATCGACTCCGACGCCCCGGCGGGCCGCGTACGTCTGCGGGTCGGCGCGGCCGGCTCGGCGCTGCGCCTCACGGTACGGAACCCCCGGGCGGCCGCCTCACCCTGACCGGCGGTGGCCCCCTGACTGTCGTACGCCCGCGTCAGCCCGCCTTCGCCTGCGCCGAGATCCCGCCGTCGACGGGCATCGCCGTACCCGTGACGAACGAGGAGCGGTCGCTGCACAGCCAGACCGCGGCCTCCGCGATCTCGCGCGGCTCCGCCATGCGCTTCTGGATCTGCGGGGCGATGAACGCCTGCTCCAGCGCCGGGACCTGGCGTACCGCCCCGTCGATCATCTCGCTGCGCGTGGTGCCGACGACCAGCGCGTTGACCCGTATGCCCTGTTCCCCGTACTCGGCCGCGGCGGCCCGCGTGATGCCGAGGATCGCGTGCTTGGAGGCGACGTACGGCACGGAGGCGCCGGTGGCGTAACGGCCCGCCGTACTGCTGGTGTTGACGATGGAGCCGCCCCTGCCCGAGGCCAGCATCACCGGCAGTTGATGCTTCATGCAGTTCCAGACGCCGCGCACATTGACGTCCATCGTGCGGTCGAACACCTCGTCGTCCGTCTCGTGCAGGGACGCTTCGATGGTGGCGTAACCGGCGTTGTTGAAGGCGCAGTCGAGGCGGCCGAACCGTTCCACGGCCGCCTCGACCACCCGCCGCACGTCGCCCGGGTCGGTGACATCGCCGGGAACGGCCAGTGCGCGGCCGCCCGCCGCGGCGATCTCCTCCGCCAGCGCCTCCAGCCGGTCGGCGCGGCGCGCCGTCAGGACGACCGCCGCGCCCTCCCGCGCGAAGAGCGCGGCGGCAGCCGCGCCGATCCCGCTGGACGCTCCCGTGATCATCGCGACCCGGCCCGTCAGCAGGCCCTGGCCGTACTCCTGTGTGCTCTCCCGTTCGGTCATCGCCCGAGCATATGAGCCGGTCGACCGACGATGGGGTCATCGCGGCAATCCGTCAACGCACCAACGATTGTGGGGCTTTGCTTCCTATGCTGACCGTATGATCAATGTGCCTCTCTCCGCACTGGAAGTCGCGATGGTCCAGGCCGGTGTCGACCCCGCGGCCACCCTGCGCGACACCGCCGCCTTCGCCGGACACCTCGATCGCCTCGGTTACCGCAGACTCTGGTACGCCGAACACCACCATTCCCCCGCGATCGGCGCCTTCCCGCCGGTCGTGCTCACCGCGCACGCCGCCGCGTCGACCTCGTCGATCCGCCTCGGCTCCGGCGGGGTCATGGCGCCCAACCACACGCCGCTCATGCTGGCGGAGCAGTTCGGCACACTGGCCGCGCTCCACCCCGACCGCATCGACCTGGGGATCGGCCGGGGCCCCGGGGTGCTGGACGAGACGGTGGCGCGGGCGCTGCGCCGGGGGGCCGGCCCGATCACCGACGCCGAGTACCGGGCCGACGTGGCTTCGACGCTGCGTCTGCTGGTGGAGGAGATGGCGCTCGGCCCCCTCCCCGAACCGTGGCTGCTCGCCTCCAGCACCGCCGGCGGCGCGCTCGCCGCCGAACTGGGCCTGCCGATCGCCCTCGCCCACCACATCCGCCCCGACCACACGCCGGCCGCACTGGAGCGCTACCGCGCGGACTTCACCCCGTCCCGCTGGTGCGCGGAGCCCCGGGTGCTGATCTGCGTGGAGACGGTGTGCGCGGAGACGCGGGAGGAGGCCGAACGGCTGGGCGGGCCGATGAACGTGGTGAAGGCGGGGCTGCTGCAAGGAGTGAGCGACATTCCCTTCCCCACACCCGCCGACGCGGCGGCGCACACCTTCACGCCGCAGGAGAGCCGCGCCTTGCGGGCGTTCCGGGCGCAACAGGCCGTCGGCACACCCGAGACGGTCGCGGGCCGCCTGACGGAGCTGGCCGAGGCGACCGGAGCGGACGAACTGATGCTGGTCACGCCCGTGTACGCGCTCGCCGACCGCGTACGCTCCTACGAACTGGTCAGGGAACAGGCCGGCGCAGCACACCCGTAACCCACAGCCGCTCGCGGAGATCCGGCCAAGGGAGCGGCGGGCGATGCCGCCCTTCCCTCCCCCACTGGCATAGTGCCCGCATGCCCGGACGCACACGGATCACCCGACGCACGGCCGCGTTCGCGGCGGCTCTCGCCACCACCCTGCTCGCCGCGGTACCGGTGCCTACGGCGGCCGACGGCTCCGGCGAGGTCGCGCTACGCCTCGAAGCCCCCGCGACGTACCTCGCGTACAACGCCGACGAGGGCGCCGGGGCCGAGAACGACGACTTCCCCGTCCCTGTCGCCGTCCTCCCGAGCGACGGCGGCCCGGCCCGCGACGTCAAGGTCGTCGTGGACACGTCGGGGCTGACGGGCATCGGGCGGGCGGTGAAGGGCGGTTACGGGAACTGCACCGGCGACGGCCCCGTGTTCACCTGCGCCTACGGCGATGTGCAGAACGGCGACGGGGAGGCCAACGCGCCCTTCACCCTCCACGGCGTCGACGGCGTACGGCCGGGCGACAGCGGGACGGTGACCTACACCGCCACCGCCGAGAACGCGTCCCCGGTCACCGGCACGACCCGCATGACCGTAGGCGGCCCCACCCTGCACACGCCCGAGAAGGAGAAGGCGGTCAAAGGCCTGGAACCGGGCAAGCCGGCACCACTCACCCCGACTTTCGCCAACCACAGCCGCTTCACCACGGAGGACGGCGTCGCGCTGCACATCACGGCGCGGGACGGTCTGCGGCTGACCTCACACCCCCGCAACTGCTCCTTCGACTCCACGTCCACCTCGGCGTGGTGCACGTTCCCCACCAAGGCCGGGCCGGGCTCCGCGTACCGCCTCACCTCCCCGGTCAGCTACACCTCCGCCCCCGGGAAGCTGACGGGCACGCTCTCGTACAGCTGGTCGTCCGACCCCCGGAAGCCCGGCGACTTCGACGACCTCACCACGCGCGGCACGGACGCCCCGCTCACCCTGACCCGGACGGCCACCCCGCGCGGCCTCACGACCGTCAGCACCGACGTCCAGGTCGAGACCACGGTGCAGGCCGACTACGAGCCGGTCACGTCCCCCGTCCGGGGCCGGGTCGGCGACACGGTGAGGGTACGGCTCGGAGTACGCGACCACGGCCCCGGCCGAACTGCCGGCACCGAGACGCCGAGCGGCTTCGAGGTCGTCCCGCCGGAGGGCACCACCGTCACCTCCATCCCGTACGTCTTCGAGAACGACGGCAGCGACTGGGCGTGCAAGCGGCCGGAGCGGCCCGGCGGCGCGTTCGTCTGCGACATCGGCCAGGTCAGCTTCCTCGACGCACGGCACGAGGACGGGACGACCACGATCGACTTCCGCATCCGCATCGACCGCCAGGTCCCGGGCGCACGCGGCACCATCCGCACGTACAACCCCTACGACCGCACCCCCGGCAACGACACGGCCGCCATCCCCCTGGACGCGTCCCCCGCCCCGCTCTACCGGAGCCCCACCCTGTGGGCGGCGGGCGCGGGCGGAGCGGTGACGGTCGTGATCCTGGCGGCCCTGTACCGGCGCCGGCGGCAGCGGGCCTGAGGGGGTGATGGTGTCGGCCCGTCAGGCGGCCCAGCTCCGGGGCGTGTGCACGAGAGTCGCCCACGTCCACGTACCGGCCCCCGGGCACTGGGCGGCGCGGAAGCCCCAGGTGCCCCGATGGGCCGCCACCACGGCGGGCGTACGTGTGAGGGCGGCGCGGCGCCGCTCCTCGCAGAGGGCGGCGAGGCGGGGCTGCGGGTGGGCCGCGTGGGTGTCGTACACGGTGACGCGCAGGGTGTCCGCCCGCTGCCGCAGTGCGAGGTGGACGTCCGCGCCGTCCCCGGAGAACCGGCAGGCGTACGCGACCAGTTCGCGGACGACCACCAGCGCCGGGTCGATCAGGCGGTCCATCTCGTGCACGTCAAGGACGAGTTCGGCGACCTCCCGGGCAACGGCGGGGCTGGCCAGGCCTGCAGGCAGGGTGAGGCTGTACGCGAGACTCCCGGGCGTCGGCTCCCCCAGATCGGGCAGCGGCGGCGGGCATTCCGGTACGCCGGGGGTGGGACAGCATGTCGTCGGTACGGACGTGATGTGGCTCTCGGGCATGACAACTCCGCTCGCTGATGCGCTGGTTGTTGTGTCGAGGAGGGGAGGCGGGCAGGCTCGCGGGATGCGCTTCTGCTTTGCTGTATGTGAGCGCCTCATCACCGAAGGTAGGGCATGAGGGGCTTGAAGTTCCACCCATCGGTGAAACTTCAAGCCCTAATAGACCTATAGGGTGATGCCCGGCACACTGAGCACCGGCCGAGAGGAAGGAACTCCATGGCCGCACGGACAGCACCGACGCAGCGACAGAAGAGGCTTGGCGCAGAGGTCCGTAAGTTGCGTACCGGCGCGGGCATGTCGATCGAGTACGCCGCCGGGCTGCTCGGCGTCGACCGGGGCAAGATCTCGCACATCGAGTCGGGCATCCGCCACATCAGCACGGAGCGGCTCCGGACGCTGGCGACGCACTGCGAGTGCACGGACGAGGAGTACGTGTCCGCGCTGCTCGAACTCACCGCGCTCTCGCGGCGGAACTGGTGGGACGAGTACCGGGGCCGGCTGTCGCCGGGGCTGCTGGACATCGCGGAACTGGAGTGGCACGCGGTCGGCATCCAGACGACCCAGACCGCTCATGTGCCCGGTCTGCTCCAGACCGAGGATTACGCCCGCAGCATCTTCGCGGCGGTCCTCCCGGCGCTCTCGCGCCTCGAAGTCGAACTCCGCGTGGCCCACCGCATGGAACGGCAGCAGGTACTGAACCGGGAACAGCCTCCTGGCTTCGTGGGTTACGTACACGAAGCGGCGCTGCGCATGCGCTTCGGCGGGCGCGAGGCGGCACGGGATCAGCTCGACGCGCTGATCACAGCGTCCGAGAAGGACAACATCACGATCCGCATAGTGCCCTTCGAACGCGGCAGCTTCCCCGGCGCGGGACACGCCCTGCTCTACGCGGAGGGCGCCGTGCCCCAACTCGACACCGCACAGGTGGATTCGGCCCACGGTCCGGACTTCCTGCACACCGAGCCACATCTCGCCAAGTACCGGGCCCACTTGGAGTGGATGGAGAAGGAATGCTTGTCAGCAGGCGCCTCCCGCGATTTCATCCACAACCTCGTCCGAGAGCTATGAGGGGAACACCATGACCGAGATCAGCTGGGAAGACCCGTTCTGCGGGGAAGGCAACAACTGCTTCCGTATCGGCACCGACTCCGACGGCAACGCCTACATCGCCGTCGCCGGCCAGGAGGACACCTACCTCACCGACACCCGCGAGGCCCTCGCCACCCTCATCCGCGACATCAAAGCCGGCAAGGCCGACCACCTGCTGCCCTAGCCCCAACTCCCGCCCGCATGCCACGTATCGGCAACTGTTCAGCTCCGCGCCGCCGCACGGCCACGGTGGTTCACCACAGTTCGGTCTGGTCCCTCCCGTTCCTTCACAGGAGTACGCATGAGTGCACCAGAGCGCAACAGCCCCGGCAGACGTGCCGTGTTGCAGGCGGCCGTCGCGATTCCGGCCGTCGGTGCGGCCGTCCCGGTGCTGGGCGCCGGGTCCGCGCAGGCCGCCGCCCCCGCGGCGGCCACGGCCGCCGGGTCGACCGGAGGCGGTCGGTTCGACGAGGCGAGCCCGCGTTTCGGTATCGCCGTACTGCCGGACACGCAGTACCTCTTCGACGCCGACAGTGCGGACCCGGAGCCGCTCCGGGCGAGCTTCCGCCATCTGGTCTCGGAGCGCGGGAGGGGGAACATCGCGTTCATGACGCATCTCGGTGACGTCACCGAGCACGGCACCGAGGACGAGATCAGGCTGGCCGCCGACACGTTCCGGACCCTTCACGGCAAGGTCCCCTACTCCGTGCTCGCCGGGAATCACGACATCAACTCCGGCACCGACGACCAGCGGGGCGACAGCGCCTATCTGAAGAGCTTCGGGCCGCGGCGCTTCGCTGGCCTGCCGACGTTCGGCGGGGCCTCGTCCGACGGGTACAACAGCTGGCATGTGATCCGGGCGGCCGGGCGCCGGTGGCTGATCCTCGCCCTGGACTGGCGGGTCTCGCGGGACGGAATGCGCTGGGCCCAGGGCGTACTGGACGCGCATCCCACGCTGCCGACCGTGCTCACCACCCATGACCTGGCGTGGGCCGACGACGAGGGCGCCGCTCAGCTCTCGGACAACGGCAAGCGCCTGTGGGACGGCCTCGTCCGCGGCAACGACCAGATCTTCCTCGCCCTCGGAGGCCACTACTGGCCGCCCGGCCGTACGGTCCTGACCAACGACTCCGACAACGATGTCCACATCCAGATCACCAACTACCAGGACCGCTACTACGGCGGCGCCGGGATGATCCGCCACTACGGCTTCGACCTCGCGCGCAATGTGATCGACGTGGAGACGTTCTCGCCCTGGCTCCTCGCCCGGGACCCCGCCGAACGGACGCCGCTGGAGGCCGAGACCGTCGAACTGAGCGGCCCGGTCGACCGGTTCACCCTGGACATCGACTTCGAACGCCACTTCGCGGGCTTCTCCCCGGTCGTGCCGCCCCGACCGCGCCCCGCCGAGGCCGTCATGCCGCGCGGCACCGTGGCGTACTGGCGCTTCGACGCGTCCGGCGTCGCAGCGGCGGGCGGGGCGGGCGGCGCGGGCAGCCCCGTCGATACGGGCACGGTCATCCGGGACCTGTCGGGCCACGGCAACGACCTCACCGCCGCTCGTCTGCACGACAGCGGCCCCGGGGCGCTCACTTGGTCGGACGACCACCACCGGGGTCAGCCGGCGCACGCCAGCCTCCGCTTCGACGGGGGCAAGAACCCGGACCGGGGCGCCGTTCTGACCACGTCCGCGCGGGCCCCGCTGAACTCCGAGAAGTTCACCTCCGGCTACACCCTGGAGACCTTCATCAGGCTTCCGGAGCCCTTCGAGGGCGACCACGCCTGGATGGGCATCCTGAGCTGGGAGGGCCGTAACAGCGACGCGGGCAAGACCACCGGCTGGTCCCCTGACGAGCCCACCTGCAGCCTCAACCTCTCCCCCGAGCGCTTCCTCCAGTTCGTGGTCTACCCGCACCGGCAGAACGCCGACCCGACCTCCTGGAGCCATGCCGTCCCCGTGGGCCGCTGGACGCACATCGCCGTCGTCAACGACGGCCGGCGCACCGTAATGTACGTGGACGGCTCCAAGATCGCCCGTAACCCGACCCAGCCGTCGACCGGCATCGCCACGCTCGGCAAGCCCTTCGTCATCGGCGCCACCCAGTTCGACGAGCGCTTCGGCCAGGGCTTCTACGGCTGGATCGGGGACACACGCATCGTCACCCGCGCATTGACGCCGAGGGAGTTCATGACGGCCGCCGACCGGAACCGGAACTCCTAGCGCGCTCCGTCAACGGTGAGCTGCCGTCAACGACCGGAGGGCGATGTTGAGTTCCAGGACGTTGACGCGCGGCTCCCCGATGAAACCCAGTGTCCGCCCCTCCGTGTGGGCGTCCACCAGGGCGCGTACCCGGTCGGCGGGAAGGTGGTTGCGTTCCGCGACGCGGTTGATCTGGAGGCGGGCGTACTCCGGGGAGATGTCGGGGTCGAGGCCCGAGCCCGAGGAGGTGACCGCGTCCGGGGGGACGGCGTCGGGGGTGACCGGGTGGCCCGGGGTGGAGTTGTCCCTGATGACGGCGGCCTTGGCGGCTGTCACCCACGCGATCAGTTCCTTGTTGTCGCCGGAACGGTTCGTCGCGCCCGAGAGCAGCAGCTTGTACTGGGTGTTGACGGTGTTGGTGCCGAGGCCCCGGGACGGGCGCGGCTGGAACCAGCGCAGGTCGGGGCGGGCCGACTCGGCGGTGTCGGAGGGGTTCCGCTTCGGCAAGAGGTAGCTCTGGCCGATCAGTTCCGAGCCGACCACCTTGCCGCCGGAGGTGATCTCCGAGCCGTTGGCCCGGTGGGGGAAGAGGCCCTGGGCGACGCCGGTCACGGCCAGCGGGTAGACGACCCCGCAGACCACGGTCAGGACGAGCAGGGCGCGCAGCCCGGCCCACAGCAGGCGCGCGGTGTTGCGTACGGAGATGTTCATGACGGTCAGCCGATCCCGGGGACGAGGGAGATGACCAGGTCGATGATCTTGATGCCGATGAAGGGCGCGACGAGGCCGCCGAGGCCGTAGATCCCGAGGTTGCGCCGGAGCATCCGGTCCGCGCTGGTCGGCCGGTACCGTACGCCCCGCAGGGCCAGTGGTACGAGCGCGATGATGATCAGCGCGTTGAAGACGACCGCCGAGAGGATCGCCGACTCGGGGGACGACAGCCGCATGATGTTGAGCTTGTCCAGGCCCGGGTAGACGACCGCGAACATCGCCGGGATGATCGCGAAGTACTTCGCGACGTCATTGGCGATGGAGAACGTCGTCAGCGCGCCCCGCGTGATCAGGAGCTGCTTGCCGATCTCCACGATCTCGATCAGCTTGGTCGGGTTGGAGTCCAGGTCCACCATGTTCCCGGCCTCCTTGGCGGCCGAGGTGCCGGTGTTCATGGCCACGCCGACGTCCGCCTGGGCGAGCGCGGGCGCGTCGTTCGTGCCGTCGCCCGTCATCGCGACGAGCTTGCCGCCCGCCTGTTCCCGCTTGATCAGGGCCATCTTGTCCTCGGGGGTGGCCTCGGCGAGGAAGTCGTCCACGCCCGCCTCGTCCGCGATCGCCTTCGCGGTCAGCGGGTTGTCCCCGGTGATCATGACGGTCCTGATGCCCATGCGGCGCAGTTCGTCGAAGCGCTCGCGCATGCCGTCCTTGACGACGTCCTTGAGGTGGATGACGCCCAGCACCCGCGCGCCCGCGCCGTCCTCGACGGCCACGAGGAGTGGCGTGCCGCCCGCCTGGGAGATCGCGTCGGTCAGTTCGCGGGTGTCCCCGGAGACCTGGCCGCCGCGTTCGGTGACCCAGGCGGTCACCGAACCGGCCGCGCCCTTGCGTACCTTGCGCGCGGCGCCGTCCTCCGTGATGTCGACGCCGGACATCCGGGTCTGTGCCGTGAAGGCGATCCATGCGGCGCCGGCCAGTTCGCCCTGGTGGCGCTCGCGCAGCCCGTACCGCTCCTTGGCGAGGACGACGACGGAGCGGCCCTCGGGCGTCTCGTCGGCCAGGGAGGAGAGCTGGGCCGCGTCGGCCAGCTCCGCCGGGTCCGTGCCGCGTACGGGGACCAGTTCGGCGGCCTGACGGTTGCCGAGCGTGATCGTGCCGGTCTTGTCGAGCAGCAGCGTCGACACGTCACCCGCCGCCTCCACCGCCCGCCCCGACATGGCCAGCACATTGCGCTGGACGAGGCGGTCCATCCCGGCGATGCCGATCGCGGAGAGCAGGGCGCCGATGGTCGTCGGGATCAGGCAGACCAGCAGCGCCGTCAGTACGATCATCGACTGCTCGGCGTGGGCGTACGTGGCGAACGGCTGGAGGGTGACCACTGCCAGCAGGAAGACGATCGTGAGGGACGCGAGGAGGATGTTCAGCGCGATCTCGTTGGGGGTCTTCTGCCGGGCCGCGCCTTCGACCAGGGCGATCATCCGGTCGATGAACGTCTCGCCGGGCCTGGTCGTGATCCGGACGACGATCCGGTCGGAGAGCACCTTCGTACCGCCGGTGACGGCCGAGCGGTCGCCGCCCGACTCGCGGATGACGGGGGCCGACTCGCCGGTGATCGCGGACTCGTCCACGGAGGCGACGCCCTCGGTCACATCGCCGTCGCCGGGGATGATGTCGCCCGCCTCGCAGACCACCCGGTCACCGATGCGCAGCTCCGTACCGGGGACCCGCTCCTCGGCCACGCCCGGCCCTTCGCCCGCGCCGGGACCGCTGCCGGTGAGCCGGCGCGCGACCGTGTCCGTCTTGGCCCGGCGCAAGGTGTCGGCCTGTGCCTTGCCACGGCCCTCGGCGACCGCCTCCGCCAGATTGGCGAAGACCACGGTCAGCCAGAGCCACGCGGTGATCGCCCAGCCGAACCAGTCCCCCGGGTCCAGGATCGCCAGCGCCGTCGTCAGGACCGAGCCGGCCTCGACCACGAACATCACCGGGGATTTGATCATCACCCGTGGATCGAGCTTCCTGAGCGCGTCCGGGAGGGAGCTGAGCAGTTGCTTGGGGTCGAAGAATCCGACGCCGACCCGTCCGGTGGAGAGGTCGCTGTGCGGCGCGCGGGCCGGAGTGGAGGTGGGAGTGGGGGTGGGAGTGGACATCGTGTCCTCTTGCTTCTTCGTACGCGTACGCCTGGTCATGACGCCAGCCCCTCGGCCAGCGGTCCCAGCGCCAGCGCGGGGAAGTAGGTCAGCCCGGTGACGATCAGGATCGTGCCGGCGAGCAGCCCTGTGAACAGGGGTTTGTCCGTACGCAGGGTGCCCGCCGTCGAGGGGATCGGCCGCTGCTCGGCCAGCGATCCCGCCAGCGCGAGGACGAACACCATCGGGACGAAGCGGCCGAGCAGCATCACGATGCCGAGGCTCGTGTTGAACCACTGGGTGTCCGCGTTGAGCCCGGCGAAGGCCGAGCCGTTGTTGTTCCCGGCCGAGGTGTACGCGTACAGGATCTCGGAGAAGCCGTGCGGCCCCGAGTTAGTCAGCGAGTGGACCGGGGTGGGCAGCGCCAGCGCGACGGCCGTGAAGCAGAGCACCAGCGCCGGGGTGACGAGGATGTAGCACGCGGCGAACTTGATCTCGCGGGTGCCGATCTTCTTGCCCAGGTACTCGGGCGTACGTCCGACCATCAGACCGGCGAGGAACACCGCGATGACGGCCATGATCAGGATCCCGTACAGACCCGAACCGACCCCGCCGGGCGCGATCTCGCCGAGTTGCATGCCCAGCAGCGCGATCCCGCCGCCGAATCCGGTGAAGGAGGAGAGGAAGGCGTTGACCGCGCCGGTCGAGGTGAGGGTGGTGGCGACCGCGAAGATCGACGAGCCGCCGACCCCGAACCGGGTCTCCTTGCCCTCCAGCGCGCCGCCCGCGATGTCGAACGCGGGCGCGCCGTGGTGGAACTCGGTCCACATCATCAGTGTGGTGAAGCCGATCCAGATCACCACCATCGTGGCGAGGATCGCGTACCCCTGCTTGACGGAACCGGCCATCCTGCCGAAGGTCCGGGTCATCGCGAACGGGATGAGCAGGATGAGGAAGATCTCGAAGAGGTTGGAGATCCCGTTGGGGTTCTCGAAGGGGTGCGCGGAGTTGGCGTTGAAGTAGCCGCCGCCATTGGTCCCCAGTTCCTTGATGGCCTCCTGGGAGGCGACCGCACCGCCGTTCCACTGCTGCGGTCCGCCGAGGAACTGGCCGACCTCGTGGATGCCGGCGAAGTTCTGGATCGCGCCGCAGGCGACCAGGACGACGGCGCCGATGACGGAGATCGGCAGCAGGATCCGTACGGTGCCCCGCACCAGGTCGGCCCAGAAGTTGCCCAGTTCGCCGGTACGGGAGCGGGCGAAGCCCCGTACGAGCGCCACCGCGACGGCCATGCCGACGGCGGCGGAGAGGAAGTTCTGCACGGCGAGCCCGCCGGTCTGGACGACCGGGCCCATGGCCTGCTCGCCGTAGTACGACTGCCAGTTGGTGTTCGAGACGAACGACGCAGCCGTGTTGAACGCCTGATCCGGGTCGATGGAAGAGAAGCCGAGCGAGCCGGGCAGTCCGCCCTGGACGCGCTGGAGCAGGTAGAGGAAGAGGACGCTCACCGCCGAGAAGGCGAGGACACCGCGCAGATAGGCGGTCCAGCGCATCTCGGTGTCGGGGTTGGCACCGATGGCCCGGTAGATCCACTTCTCGACCCGCAGATGCCGGACGCTCCCCCGACCGGCGGAGGGGTCCGGGGAGTAGACGCGGGCCATGTGGTCACCGAGCGGGCGGTACGCCAGCCCCAGCGCCACGATCAGCGCGAGCAACTGGAGCGCGCCGGCGAGGACAGGACTCATGACGGGGCTCAGAACCTCTCCGGGAACAGCAGGGCGAGGACGAGATATCCCAGCAGGGCGACGGCCACGACCAGGCCGACGACGTTCTCGGCGGTCACAGCTTCGTCACCCCCTTGGCGACGAGGGCCACCAGCGCGAAGACCGCGACCGTGGTGACGACGAAGGCCAGATCGGCCATCGTGAGCTCCTGAATGAGGTTCGGTACGGGTGAGGTACGAGGGGAACGGACGTCCTGAGGAAACCTCCTCGTTCGGGGCTTCTGTCATCCGTTGACGGTGTCCATACGGCGCCGGCCACGGGCTTGACGGCTCTCTTACGCGCTGCGCGGATCGCGGGTCGGCGCGGGCACGGCCTGGATACGATGGAGGGCGGCTCCACGCAATACGACTCCATGTAATACGGATCCACGTAATACGGATCCACGTATTGACGGTACCGACGCTGCCGAATTGAGCGAGGAAAGGAATCCTTGGATATGACGACCGAGACGTTCGAGTTTCAGGTGGAAGCACGCCAGCTCCTCCAGATGATGATCCATTCGATCTACTCGAACAAGGATGTATTTCTTCGCGAACTGGTCTCCAACGCCTCCGACGCGCTGGACAAATTGCGACTGGAAGCTCTCCGTAACGAACTCCAAGAGGACGTGTCCGATCTTCATATCGACATCGAGGTCGACAAGGAACAGCGCACGCTGACCGTACGCGACAACGGCATCGGAATGTCGCATGACGACGTCGTGGAGCTGATCGGCACCATCGCGAATTCCGGTACGGCGAAGTTCCTGAAGGAGCTGAAGGAAGCGAAGGAGGCACAGGACGCGGCAGCCTCCGAGGAACTCATCGGCCAGTTCGGCGTCGGCTTCTACTCCAGCTTCATGGTGGCCGACGAGGTCACCCTGCTGACCCGGCGCGCGGGCGAGAGCAAGGGGACGCGCTGGCAGTCCACGGGTGAGGGCACGTACACGGTCGACACGGTCGACGAGGCGCCGCGCGGCACGGCGGTCACGCTGCGGCTGAAGCCGGAGGACTCCGAGGACCAGCTCTTCGACTACACGTCCGCGTGGAAGATCAAGGAGATCGTCAAGCGGTACTCGGACTTCATCACCTGGCCGATCCGCATGGCCGCCGAGGCGAAGCCGGCCACCGCCGACGCGGCTGACGCGACCACCGCTGACGCCTCGGACGCCCCCGACGCTTCGGACTCCTCCGACGCCTCCGACGCCTCCGACGCGACGCCCGAGCCCGAGACCATCAACTCGATGAAGGCGCTGTGGGCCCGCTCCAGGAGCGAGGTGACCGACGAGGAGTACAGCGAGCTGTACAAGCACGTCAGCCACGACTGGACCGACCCGCTCGAAACCATCCGCATGCAGGCGGAAGGCACCTTCGAATACCAGGCACTGCTCTTCCTCCCGTCGCACGCACCGCAGGACCTGTTCACCCAGGGGAGCAAGCGCGGAGTTCAGCTCTATGTGAAGCGCGTCTTCATCATGGACAACTGTGAAGCGCTGATGCCCGATTATCTGCGTTTCGTCAAGGGTGTGGTCGACGCCCAGGACCTCTCGCTCAATGTGTCGCGCGAGATCCTCCAGCAGGACCGGCAGATCCAGCTGATGCACCGGCGGCTGGTCAAGAAGGTGCTGTCGACGGTGAAGGAGATGATGGCCGACCGTCCGGAGTCCTACGCGACGTTCTGGAAGGAATTCGGCCGGGTCCTCAAGGAGGGGCTGCTCAGCGACTTCGAGAACCGCGACGCCATTCTCGGTGTCTCGTCGTTCGCCTCGACCCACTCCACCGGCGACGAGGACGGGGTGACCACCCTCAAGCAGTACGTGGAGCGCATGAAGGAGGGGCAGCAGCACATCTTCTACATGACGGGCGAGTCCCGTACGGCGATCGAGAACTCGCCGCACATGGAGGCGCTGCGCGCCAAGGGATTCGAAGTGCTGCTCCTCACCGACCCCGTCGACGAGGTGTGGGTCCAGTCCGTCCCCGAGTTCGACGGCAAGCCGCTGCAGTCGATCGCCAAGGGCGAGGTCGACCTCGACACCGAGGAGGAGAAGAAGGAGGTCGAGGCCGAGCGCGAGAAGCGGCAGCAGGACTTCGCCGCGCTGCTGACCTGGATGTCCTCGCAGCTGAGCGAGCAGGTGAAGGAGGTACGGCTCTCCTCGCGCCTCACGGTGTCGCCCGCCTGCATCGTCGGGGACACCTTCGACGTGACCCCGGCGCTGGAGAACATGTACCGCGCCATGGGCCAGGACGTGCCGCGCATCAAGCGGATCCTCGAACTCAACCCGACGCACCCGCTGGTCGCCGGCCTGCGCAAGGCCCACGCCGATGCGCCCTCGGACTCCGGTCTCGCCGAGGCGGCCGAACTGGTCTACGGGATGGCCCTCCTCGCGGACGGCGGCGAGCTCGCCGATCCGTCACGCTTCATCAAGCTGATGGCGGACCGGCTGGAGCGGACCCTGTAGCTCCCGGCGGCAGGATGCGGAACACTTCGGAGGGCGGCCACCGGCACCGGCGGCCGCCCTCCGGCATACGCGCGCTTCGGCGTGCGTGCCGTCCGGCGTACGTACGCTCCTCCGCGTGCTCCGGAGCGCACCCCGTGCCCCATGGTTCAAAGATTGCGCAACCTTTAAAGTGTTGCCATGAATGATCGCGGCAGAACGGAATGGGAGATCGCGGTCCTCGACGGAGGACCCGCGAACGGGGTACGGATGCGGGTCGCCGACCGGCCGTCCGTGGTGCAGGTGACGTACCCCTGCGAACTCGACGGCCCCTCGGGCGGCGCACAGGTGGACGCGCTCTTCGTCTACCGGCGCGATCCGCGCGTCCAGGGCGAGCCCCTGCGGTACGGCTTCGACCTGGCCAGTCCCTGAAGACCTGACGGGACCGGCCGGCCGGTCCCGTCAGCGGCCCGAAGAGGCAGGGGAGGAAGGGGAGACGGAGGATGAAGAGGAGGGGGACGGGGAGGAAGACGGGGACGGGGAGGGAGAAGGGGACGAGGAGGAGGGAGTGGGAGGTGTGACGGGCGAGGCGACAGCGCCGTCCACTCCCGTGCCGCCCTCCTCCTTCATCGCCTTCGTCTCGCTCTTGAGGATGCGCAGGGACTTACCCACGGCCCGCGCGGTGTCCGGCAGCTTCTTCGAGCCGAACACGACGATGATCACGATGGCCACGATGAGCAGGTGCCAAGGCTCCAAACCGTTACGCAACATTCCGCCCCGCCTTCCTCTCGTCCGATCCCGTACCGGCCGGCGCCCCGCCTCACGCACGCACCCGGGGCCCGCACCTCTCACCAAAGTTGCTACATTGCGCAACTGTACAACCAAGAGGCCGGCCAGAGGATGATGAGGGCGCGCATATGGCAGGCAGCAGTCGGCACACGGCATCCCCGCACGGCAGCCGCCGTGCCGCCCCCACCCGCGCCCGGCGGCGCAAGCAGGGTGGAAGACTGCGCACCTCGTTCGCCATAGCCCTGTCCCTGCTGGTGCTCGCCTCCGCCGGAGCCGGCTGGGTCTACCTCGAACTCGGCGGGAACATCAGGACCTTCAGCGCGGGCGGCCTCTCCGACAACCGGCCCGCGGCCACCTCCAAGGGCCAGAACGTCCTGGTCATCGGCTCGGACGCGCGCACGGAGGGCAACCGCTCGCTGGGCGGCGGCGACAAGGACGACATCGGCCGCTCCGACACCGCGTTCCTGCTGCACGTCTACGCCGACCAGAGGCACGCCGTCGCCGTCTCCGTACCGCGCGACACGCTCCTCGACATCCCGCCCTGCCAACTGCCCGACGGCACATGGACGAAGACTCAGGTCAACACCATGTTCAACGCGGCGTTCTCCGTGGGGCAGAGCGCCAAGGGCAACCCCGCCTGTACCCAGAACACCGTCGAGCACCTCACCGGGCTGCGGGTCGATCACACCGTCGTCGTCGACTTCAAGGGTTTCGCGAAGCTGACCGAGGTCGTCGGCGGGGTCCAGGTGTGTCTGCCGCAGGACATCTACCAGCAGGATCTGAGCCCCAGCCGCACCACCCGTGGCAAGCGCCTCTTCACCCAGGGCGCCCAGACCGTCTCCGGGCAGCAGGCGCTGGACTACGTACGGATCCGGCACGGCATAGGCGACGGCTCCGACATCGGCCGTATCAAGCGCCAACAGGCCTTCGTCGCCGCCCTGCTCAAGAAGGTGAAGAGCGACGGCCTCACCCCCACCAAGCTGCTGCCGCTCGCGAACGCCGCGACCCGGTCCATGACCGTCGATCCGGGGCTCGGCTCGGCCGACAAACTGATCAGCTTCATGATGTCGCTCAAGGACATCGACCTGCACAACACCAAGTTCGTCACCATCCCCTGGCGGTACGAGGGCGCGCGCGTCGCGATCGTCGAGCCGGACGCCTCCGAACTGTGGGCGGCGCTCAAGGCCGACCGTACGGTCGACGGCAAGGACGCCAGCGGCAAGAAGGGTGGAGGGTCCAAGGACGGCGGAGGGACCGAGGAGGTCACCGCCTCCCCCTCGGTCTCCCCCTCGGTCTCCCCCTCGGCGAGCGCCACCGGCGAGGTCTCCGGCGGCGGCATCAGCGTCGCCGTCTACAACGGCACCACCGTCACCGGGCTGGCCGCGCGGGCCTCCCGTGCGCTGGCGGAGCACGACTTCACCGTCACGGGCACCGCGACCGCGAGCAGCCAGGACCGCACCACCACGGTGATCGAGTACGGCGCCGGCCTGGAGGACCGGGCGAGGACCGTCGCGCGGCTCTTCCCCGGGGCGGCGGTCACGCCCGTGTCCACCACCTCGGGCATCGATGTCGTCCTCGGCACGTCGTACGCGGACGCCCCGGCCGACGGGACCGGAACCTCCCCGTCCGCACCGGGCTCAAGCTCCGTGCCGTCCGCCGTGGCCGACGACGCCCGTTCCGCCGACGACGACCCCTGCTCGAACCTCTCCTACGGCTGACCGGGACGACCCTCATGACGCCGCTCATGGCGTCCCCTCGCCACCGCCAGCCCCACCGCGTACAGCGCGAGGACCGCGGCGAGCAGCAGGTAGTACAGCGCGGGCAGCGGCGGCATCCCGAGGGCCGGGCCGAGCGGCGAGAGGGGGAGCAGCACCCCGGTCGCGGCGAGCCCGGCGGCGGCCCAGCGGACGGGACTCGGCGCGCCCCGGCCCCCTCCCCCGCCGCGCACGCTCGTCCGCAGCAGGAGCATCACCAGCGCCTGGGTGAGCAGGTTCTCCGTGAACCACCCCGCGTGGAAGGCCGCCTGGCTGCTCTCGTCCACCGCCGTGCGCAGGGCGAGCGCGAGCACCGCGAACGTCGCCAGGTCGGCGGTGGCGTTGATCAGCCCGAAGCCCGTGATGAAGCGGAGGAACGCGCGGGACCGCAGCTCCGTCGGCCTGCGCAGCGCCTCGGGCCCCGGCCGGTCGTACGCGAAGGCGAGCTGCGCAGCGTCGAAGCAGAGGTTCTGCACGAGGACCTGTGCCGGGAGCATCGGCAGGAAGGGCAGCAGCAGGCCCGCGACGAGCATCGCGATGACGTTGCCGAGGTTCGAGGAGAGCGTGATCCGCAGATAGGTCGCGATGTTGCCGCTGGAGTGGCGCCCGGCGCTGATCGCGTGGTCGATCGCGGTGAGGTCCTTCTGCGCCAGGACGACATCGCTGCACTCGCGCACGACGTCGACGGCGTCGCGCGGGCATATCCCCACGTCGGCGGCGTGCAGGGCGGGCAGGTCGTTGACGCCGTCGCCGAGGAAGCCGGTGGTGTGGCCGTCGGCGCGTACGGCGGCGACGATACGGGCCTTGTGCTCGGGCGTGCAGCGCGCGAAGACGGTGGTGCGCCGGGCGACTTCGGCGAGTTCGGCGTCGGTGAGGGCGTCGACGCGGTCGGCGGTGACCACCTCGCCGGGCGGCCCCAGCGGGACCCCGAGGTCCTGGCAGGCGCGGACCGCCGTTCCCGGGTGGTCGCCCGTGAGGATCTTGACCGTGACGCCGCGGGCCGCGAAGACCTCCAGCGCGTCGGCGGCCGTCGGGGCGAGCGCGTCGCGGAGCGCCACGAACCCGCGGAAGTCGAGGCCGCGTTCGTCGGCCGGGGTGTAGTCACGGCGCCGGGCCGGCCGGTCGGCGGTGGCGACCGCCAGCAGCCGCAGCCCGCGGTCCGCCTCGCGGGCGGCGAGGGCGGAGAGCCGCGCGCGCTCGTCGTCGTCGAGCACACACCGCTGGAGTACGTCGGCGACGGCGCCCTTGACGACGAGGGTGTGGGTGCCCAGGCGCCCGGGGCGCCGTACGACCGCGGTGGAGAGCCGGCGTACGGGATCGAACGGCAGGGCCGCGACCCCCTCGTACCCCGCGGGACCGCCCTCGCCGTACCCCGCGGGACCGCCCTCGCCGCCCTCCTCCCTCGCCGTCTCCGCGGCGTCCAGGATCGCCTCGTCGAGCGCGTCGGGAGCGGGCAGATCGGCCAGTTGCAGCGTCCACCAGGCGTTGACGGCGGCCCAGTGCAGTACGTCCGGGTCGGGGTCGCCCCGGGGGTCCGTCGCCCGGTCGAGGACCGGGCGGTCCTGCGTGAGGGTGCCCGTCTTGTCGAGGAACAGGACGTCGACGGCGCCCAGGTCGTGCAGCGCGGGCAGCCGCTTGACGATGACGCTGTGGTCGCGCGCGAGGAGCGACGCGCCCCGGGCGAGCGCCGTGGTGACGATGACCGGCAGCATCTCCGGTGTCAGTCCGACCGCCACCGCGACGGCGAACGGCAGCGTCTCCAGCCCCCGGCCGCGCAGCGCGGCATTGGCCATCAGGACCAGCGGCGGGGTCAGCAGCATGAACCGGATCAGCACCCAGGAGATCCCGTGCACCGAGCGGTCGAAGGCGCTGGCGGGGCGCCGTCCCGGGCGGCTGCGCGCCGCGCCCCACCGGGTACGGCCACCGGTCGCGACGACGACGGCCGTACCGCTCCCGGAGGCCACGCTGCTGCCCTGGAAGCAGAGGTGCGGCTCCCCGAACACCCCCAGGTGGCCCCCGAATATCCCCGAGTGCTTCCCGGGCGCGTCCACCGCGTACTTGGCGACCGGGGCCGACTCCCCCGTCAGCGGCGCCTGATGGACGGTCAGGCCGCTGGCCCGCAGCAGCCGTACGTCGGCGGGCACCAGGTCACCGGGGCCGAGGCGGATCACGTCACCGGGCACGAGCTGGTCGACGGGGATCTCCCGGGGCACCGGCCGCGGGCCGTCCGCGCCGGTCACGCCGGTCGAGCCGGTCGCGTTGTCGGTGCGCCGCAGTACGGTGGCCGTCGTGGCCACCAGGTCCCGCAGCGCGGCCATGGAGCGGTCGGCGCGATGCTCGCCCGAGGAGCGCAGCAGACAGCTCACGGCGACGAGCGAGAGGATCACGAGGGCGGTGCCCCAGGCGGCGACCGTCGCGGAGACCAGACCGAGGCAGAGCAGCACGGCCGTGAACGGGTCCCGCAGGCTCCGTACGAAGAGGCGCGGCCAGGAGGGCGTGCGCCACTCGGGCACGGCGTTCTCGCCGTACCGGACCAGCCGCTCCTCGGCCTCGGCCTCGGTCAGTCCGCGCGGTCCGCTGCCGAGCTTTCGCAGCACCTGGAGGGAGGTGGGCGGGGCCGCCCGGCCCTCCGGGTCCCGGTGCCCGGCCGGGTCCGTGACCGCCGGGGCGTCCCAGGCCGCGGGCCCCGGCACCACGGACTCGGACATGGGGGTCTCAGGCGCTCTCAGGCGCCGACGTCGCTGATGCGCCGCGGCCCGGGCGCGAGCGCCGCGCGGTCGGTGAGCTGTCCGACCATCAGCCGCACGACGGTGACGACATCGGGGTCGTCGACGAAGTAGACCTGCCGCCGGCCCTCCCTGCGCGACCGTACGAGACCGGCGAGCTTCAGCTTGGTGAGATGCTGGCTGACGGCGGGCAGCGCGCCGCCGACCCGCTCGGCGAGCCCGGTGACATCGCTCTCGCCCTGCGCCAGCACCCATACGATGTGCAGCCGCGCCGACGAGGCCAGCAGCCCGAACGCGGCGGCGGCGTCCGCCAGCACCTCGGCGGAAGGATCCCCGAAGCCGCCGACACCTGCCGTCACGATCGCTCTCCTGTCCCACGCGGGCCGTCCACCCGCGTTCCCGTCGCATGCCCGGTCCGCGTCTTCGTCGCGTGCCCGATGCGCGTTGTGGTCGCCTGCCCGATCCCCCCTCGTCCGAGCCCAACGGCTCAGTCTAGGGGCTCCCTCCGGGGAGAGGTCTCAGGCAGAACGGGGCCGCCGCGCCCAGGAGCATGACGGGCGGGAGCTCCCCGGCCGCCGGGGCCGGGGGCTCTTCCGGGGCTCTTGACGGGTACTTAACGCCTTTCGACAGGCTCTTGACGGGGTCTTGACGGCTCCCGAGGGCGCTTCGAGGCCGCTGAGGCCCCTTCAGAGGCGCTTCGAGGGCTCTTCAGGGTGCTTAGGAGGTTCGTTCGGCTCGACGATGGTGCCGGTGACGATACGGCGACCGCCCTGCGAGCCGTCCTGGCCGTCGTTCCGGGGCCCGCCCGGGGACTCGTCCTGGTGCGTGGCGCCCGCCGCCGCGCCGGCGGTGTCAGCCGCCTTCCCCTCCTCCTTGAACGCTTTCTTCTCGCTCTTGAGGATCCGGGCGGCCTTGCCCGCGGAGCGGGCCAGCTCGGGGAGTTTCTTCACCCCGACCACCACGGCGATGATGATGAGGATCACGGCCAGTTCGCTCAAGCCGAACATCAGGTCTGCTCTCTCCCGGGAACGTCCGCGGCCGTCCTGCCGCCGTATCGCCGCAACATCTACAGCGCTGTAGAAGTATCCCGTATCAACCGCACGGGCAACAAGGCCAGGATCACCCTCGCACGGACACCTGGGAAGAGGTGAGTGCGCGCGTCTGTGCGGGTGGTCACAGAGAAGGAACTCCGAGCGCCCGCTTGGTGGAGCGGTACCGCGTCAGGAACACCCTGCGCAGCCAGCGCACCGACGCCGGGAAATTTCCCAGCAGCGCCGTGTGCCCGGGGACCCGGTCGGGGTCCTCCAGCAGGCCGAACACGAGATGCGGCCCCGTGCGCGGGGCTCCGTGGACGATCGCGCCCCGCAGCCGGGCGACATCGCGGTCCGGCACCCGGGGGAAGAGGTCCAGCAGGAGCGGCTCCTCCTCGTCGAGGTTCCGGTTCAGGATCGACTGGACGCGGAGGGCGGAGGGCAGCCCCGTCATCGCCGCCTCGCCGACGACCACCAGGACCTCGCCGCGCCCGCCGGTCACCTCGCGGGCCGCGATCGTGTCGACCGCGCGGGCCAGGGTGTGCAGTTCGGCGTCGAGCGCCTCGCGCTCGGCGACCATGCCCGCCAGCTCCGCGACGGGCCCGGGGAAGAGTCCGCGCAGCACCGGCCAGAGCAGCTCGGCCTCGCTCGCGCGCTGGCCGTGGACGAACTCGATCAGCCACCGGGTGGTGGCGACCAGGGTCCGTACGTCGACGGGCCGACCGTCAGCGAGCGCCGAGAACGACACGGTGACCAGGGCGGCGCCCCGGCGCATGAGGGTGTGCTCGGCGAGGAGTTCGTCATGGATGCGCGAGCGCTCGGCTCGGAGCGCTGGTGAAACAGCCATCGCCTGTCTGTCCCCCTTCGATCTGCGGGCGCCCGGTCTCACACCGTTCCGCGGAACACTCCGGTCCGCGCGCATGCCCGCCGAGGTGTTCCGGGACGAGAGCACCTCTCCCTGAGGAGATTCCCGTCACACATGCCCCTCACACCTCGTACGCCCCTCACACACCCCCTCATACGCACCCCATACGCATCTCATACGCCCCTCATACGCCCCGCCGCCCCGCCCTGTCGCCGGGCCGCCCCGCCTCAGCCGGAATCCGGGAGCTGTCGAGAATCCGGGAGCTGTCGAGTCGTCGAGTTATCGAGTTGTCCACAGGGTCGGTTTTCCACAGGCTGAAGGGGATCTCGACGGGATGTCAGCGGCCGAGCGCAGAATGGGGTCATGACTGAGATCAACGGCTCGCAGCCGGACTCGACGCTGGACTCCATGCCGGAGTGGGAGAAGCGCTTCCGGGCGCCCCGCGTCTCCCTGCCCGACTGGGCGGAGGACGCGCCGGAGCGGGCGCTGTTCGTGTCGAACGCGACGGGGACGTACGAGTTGTACGCGTGGGACCGCGCGACCGGCGCGCAGCGCCAGGTGACGGACCGGCCGAACGGGACGACGGACGGGGTGCTCTCGCTCGACGGCGAGTGGATCTGGTGGTTCTCGGACACGGACGGGGACGAGTTCGGGGTATGGATGCGCCAGCCGTTCTCCGGCGCGCGGGAGGCCGGGGCGGCGGCCGGGGCGGAGTCGGCGGCGGGGCCAGACGAGCCCGCGACGCCGGGGCTCGGTCCCTCCTACCCCGCCGGTCTGGCGCTGGGGCGGGACGGGACGGCGGTCGTGGGGCGCTCGACCGACGAGGACGGCTCGACGCTCCATGTCGTACGGCCGGGCGAGGCGCCGGTCGAGATCTACCGCCACCGGGAGTCGGCCGGGGTCGGTGATCTGTCGCACGACGGGACGCTGCTCGCGATCGAGCACACCGAGCACGGGGACGCGATGCACTCGGCGGTGCGGGTGCTGCGGCTGGACGGCTCGGTGGTGGCCGAGCTGGACGACACCGAGGGAGGCACGCGTGAGCTGGGCCTCGACGTGCTGGGCTTCGCCCCGGTGGCCGGGGACAGCCGGCTGCTCGTCGGCCATCAGCGGCGGGGCCGCTGGGAGCCGATCGTCTGGGATCCGCTGACGGGTGAGGAGACGGATCTCGCGATCGAGCTGCCGGGCGACGTGCACGCCGAGTGGTATCCGGACGGCTCGGGGCTGCTGATCGCGCACAGCTTCGAGGCCCGCGACGAGCTGTGGCGTTATGACTTCGTCAAAAGTGCGCTGATCCAGGTGGAGACCCCGGCCGGGACGGTCTCGGGGGCGACGGCACGGCCCGACGGCAGCGTGGAGTATCTGTGGTCGTCGGCGGCCAGACCGCCGGAGGTGCGGTCCACGGCGGGCGGGGTGGTGCTGGACCCGCCGGGCAGGGCGGCGCCCGCCTCGGTGCCGGTGGAGGACGTGTGGGCGGAGGGCCCCGGCGGCCGGGTCCACGCGCTGGTGCAGCGCCCGGCGGGCGAGGGCCCCTTCCCGACGGTCTTCGAGATCCACGGCGGCCCGACCTGGCACGACAGCGACGCGTTCGCCGCGGGCCCGGCCGCCTGGGTGGACCACGGCTTCGCGGTGGTCCGGGTCAACTACCGCGGGTCGACGGGGTACGGGCGGGAGTGGACGGACGCGCTCAAGCACCGGGTCGGGCTGATCGAGCTGGAGGACATCGCGGCGGTGCGCGCGTGGGCGGTGGCCTCCGGGCTGGCCGACCCGGCGCGGCTGGTCCTGGCGGGCGGCTCGTGGGGCGGCTATCTGACCCTGCTCGGCCTCGGCACCCAGCCGGACGCCTGGGCGGTGGGGCTCGCCGCCGTGCCGGTCGCGGATTACGTGACGGCGTATCACGACGAGATGGAGGCTCTGAAGGCGATGGACCGCACTCTGCTGGGCGGTACGCCGGAGGAGGTGCCGGAGCGCTTCGAGGCGTCGTCCCCGCTGACGTACGTCGACGCGGTGCGGGCCCCGGTCTACATCTCGGCGGGGGTGAACGATCCGCGCTGCCCGATCCGTCAGGTGGAGAACTACGTGGACCGGCTGGCGGCGCGCGACGCGGTCCATGAGGTGTACCGGTACGACGCGGGGCACGGGTCGCTCGTGGTGGAGGAGCGGATCAAGCAGGTGCGGCTGGAACTGGACTTCGCGAGGAGGCACCTGGGCATGGCGTAGCCAACGGCGCGGATCGGGGGTGAAGCGGGCCCCGGGAGCCGTGGGCGGCGCGGCGTTCCGTACCGTGGAGGGGTGTACCGGTTCCTGGTGACTCCGCGGTGGTGGGGGATCAACGTCTTCGTCGTTCTGGCGATCCCCTTTTGTATCTTCATGGGAATGTGGCAGCTCGGGCGCTTCGAGGACCGGGTGGAGACGCACCGGGCAGCCGAGGCGAAGCCCGATCCGGGGAAGCGCCCCGCGGTGGCGGTGGCGTCGCTGCTGCCGGTCGACCAGGAGACCTCGGGGCGCCATGTCACGGCGACGGGGCGGTACGCGGATCAGTTCGTGGTGCCGGACCGGGAGCTGGACGGCAGGACCGGTTCGTATGTCCTGACCATGCTCCGTACCGACGAGGGCCAGGCGCTGCCCGTCGTCCGCGGCTGGCTCGCCGACGGCGAGAAGGCCCCCGCGCCGCCGGCCGGCGAGGTCACGGTGACCGGATCGCTCCAGGCCTCCGAGGCGGTCGGCTCCGACGGGGTGCGGGCGGGCGGCGGGCTGCCGCAGGGGCAGCTCGGCATGATCAGCGCGGCCTCGCTGGTCAACCTCGTGCCGTACGAGGTGTACGACGCCTGGGTCACCGTGGGCCAGGCGTCGGACGGGCTGCGGCCCGTGCCCGCCGCCGCGCCGCAGAACACCGGGCTCGACCTGAAGGCGTTCCAGAACCTGGGGTACACGGGCGAGTGGTTCGTGTTCGCCGCGTTCGTGGTCTTCATGTGGTTCCGGCTGGCCCGGCGCGAGGTGGAGACCGCCAAGGACGAGGCGCTGGGCCTGGGCACCGCGGCCTGACCGTCCGGCCCGACCGCCCCTGTCCTGCCGCCTCGCCCGACCGCCGCCATCGGGCGGTCAGGTGGTGCGACGCCCTACGAGCCGCTGAGCACGCCCGTCCAGTAGACGGTTCCCGCGCAGGCGTTGGGGATCGTGGCCTGTACGTTCGGGGCGCCCGCCGGGGCGGTGTAGGAGACGGAGACGCTGCCGTCCTCGGTGGTGCCGTCGGTGAGGAGCTGGGTCTCCGTGCCGGTTCCGCCGTTGTCCGTGCCGGTCTCTCCGGTGCCGGTCGTCGCGCCGGTGGTCGCGCCCGCCGAGGTGTCGCCGGACGGTGAGGGATCGGGCGAGGGGTTCACCGTCGGGCAGGTCTCCGAGGGCACCCAGGCGAACTTCACCAGGTACGCGCCGCTCGGCGGCAGCGTCAGCGTCGACAGCTCCTGGGAGGGGTCCGGCAGCCCGGTCGCCGCGTCGCCCGCGAAGTGCGCCGACTGGCTGACCTTGGTCGAGTCGGCCGCGCCGACGGTCCCGAGGCCGATCGTGCCGCGGCCGGTGACCGTACACGGCGAGAAAGAGACGTTGGCGACGCGGAACGTGCCGTACACCTTGCCCGTGGAGTCGGCCGTGCCCACCTCGGCGCTGGCCCCGCCGAGCTGGCCGGCGCTGCATACCTGCGAGGAGGTGACCTCACCGGAGCCGCCGGTGTTCTCGGCCGCACCGCTCTTGCCGCCGTCGCTCGCGCCGGACGCCTCCGCGTCGGGCCGCTCCTTCTTGCCGGGCTCGTCCTCGTCGGCGGACACCTTGTCCGAGGGGCCGTCCGGGTTCTGCTTCTGATCCTTGTCGGCCTTGTCGGCGTCCGCGCCGCTCGGCGACTTCTCACCGTGGCCGGCGGAGATGGCCTGGCCGTCCGCGACCGTGCTGGTGTTCGTGACGTGCACGAAGGCGGGCACCGCCGTGCCGAGGAGCAGCGCGGCGGCGGCCATGCCCACGACGGCCTGCCGCTTCCTGGCCCGCCGGACGGGGACCGCCTTGCGCAGGTGGTCCAGCGCGCCGTCGGACGGCCGCAGGTCCCCCACGGCCCCGTGCAGGAGCCTGCGCAGCGCCAACTCGTCGCCGCCCAGGGCCCCGGCCGGGTCACCGCTCAGATCCCCGCTCGGATCCGCACCCGGATCCCCGCTCGGATCCGCGGGCGGACCGGCGTTCAGATCCGCGTGCAGTTTCGTCGTCAGGTCGCCGTCGGAGCGCCGGTCCGCGGCGTCACGCAGGTCACGGGCATCACGTAGATCACGGACACCGCTCGCCTCACGCGACGCGCGCACGTCACCCGCGTCTCCCGCGTCCCGTACGTCCCGTGCATCCCGGGCGTCCCTCGACGCACCCGCGTCCCGGGCGTCACCCGTGCCACGGCCCGCCTCGTCGGGCTCCTCGGCCTCGTCGGCCTTCTCGGCCGTCCCCGGCTCCTCGGCCGTTCCCGCCGCGTCGGCCTTCGCCTGCTCCGCGGTGGCCTCGGCGCCCTCTCCGTCAGCGCGGCCGCTCAGCTCGTTCTCCGGCCCGTTGCTCACAGTTCCGTTCCCAGTCAGGTCGTTCAACGGCACGTCGGGGGTTCCCCGCCCATCCTTCTCCCGCCCCCGTACACGCTCCTGTCCATGGTCCGGTTCGCCCGCCGGTCCGTGCTCACGTCCGGCGGCGCCCCGGTCCTTGCGCCACGCGCTCATCCCGACGCCTCCATCGCGACGCGCAGCGCCGCGATCCCGCGCGAGCCGTACGCCTTGACCGAGCCCAGCGATATCCCGAGCGTCTCGGCGACCTGCGCCTCGGTCATGTCGGCGAAGTAGCGCAGGGAGAGCACTTCACGCTGCCTGCGCTGCAGTCCGCGCATCGCCTTGATCAGCGCGTCCCGCTCCAGCAGGTCGTACGCCCCCTCCTCCGCGCTCGCCATGTCGGGCATCGGCTTCGAGAGCAGCTTCAGCCCGAGTATGCGGCGGCGCAGCGCGGAGCGGGAGAGGTTCACCACGGTCTGGCGCAGGTACGCCAGCGTCTTCTCCGGCTCCCGCACCCGGTTGCGTGCGGAGTGGACGCGGATGAACGCCTCCTGGACGACGTCCTCGCAGGAGGCCGTGTCGTCGAGCAGCAGGGCGGCGAGACCGAGCAGCGACCGGTAGTGGGCGCGGTAGGTCTCGGTGAGATGGTCGACGGTGGTACCCGCCGCCATCGCCTCCTCAGCGCCCTCGCGCTGGGACGGGATACGGGTGGGCCGGGCGGCCGGCATGGGGGCGATCACCGGCATGCCGCCGGGCGTGCGGGTCCGCCGGTGCGGACGCACTGCCGCGCCGCGCACCGGGACAACCGCCGTGATGTCGAGAACCTCTGCTGCCACGCCTGTTGGACACGCTTCCCCCCGTCAGGGTTGTACGCACACGCCGCCCCATTTGACGCTGCACTGAATACCCTCATGCGTACCCGATCTCCCCCTATGCCCCAATTCCGCAGCACCTCACAGGGGCGACCACAGAGACGCTTCCCAGCCATCCGGCGGTTGCAGTGCTCGCGCGGTGTTCGCGCGGAGACTCGCGGAAAGGTGGGACGAGTATCGTCGGACATGACAACGCCCCAGTTCAAGAGGCATAGCCGGTCAGCCTGCCCATGGGGCGTTCACAGATCCTACAAAGGTTTGACGCATCTCGACCCACTGATTTACGCCGACTACGACCGATCAGCCACCACTACCGCCGCTACCGCCCCTTAGGGGCTGTCGGCCGGCCGCCGGCGCCCCGCCTGCCCGGGCCGGCCCGCCGCCTACCGCTTCGTCAGCTCGGCGGCGACCGTCTCGGCGATCTGGGCGGTGTTGAGCGCGGCGCCCTTGCGCAGGTTGTCGCCGCAGACGAACAGCTCCAGCGCCCTGGGGTCGTCGAGCGAGCGCCGTACGCGCCCCACCCAGGTCGGGTCCGTCCCCACGACATCGGCGGGCGTGGGGAAATCGCCCGTCCCCGGGTTGTCGAAGAGCACCACGCCGGGCGAGGTCGCGAGGATCTCGTGCGCCCGGCCGACCGTGACCTCCTGCTCGAAGCGCGCGTGCACGGAGAGGGAGTGCCCGGTGATGACGGGGACGCGGACGCAGGTCGCCGCGACCCGCAGCGCGGGCAGGTCAAGGATCTTCCGGGTCTCGTCCCGGATCGCAGCCTCCTCCGAGGACCAGCCGTCGCCCGCGGGGTCCGGGGAGCCGGCCCACGGCACGACGTTGAGGGCCAGCGGCGCGGGGAACGGCCCGGTGGCATCGCCGACGGCGCGCCGTACGTCCCCGGGGCGGGTGCCCAGTTCCGTACCGGCGACCAGGGAGAGCTGGTCGCGCAGGGCGTCGACACCCTCCCGTCCCTCGGCGCTGACCGCCTGGTACGAGGAGACGACCAGCTCGCGCAGGCCGAACTCGGCGTGCAGCGCGCCCACCGCGACGATCATCGTGAGCGTGGCGCAGCCGGGCCCCGCGATGATGGAGCGCGGCCGGGCCCGGACGCCGTGCGGGTTCACCTCGGGTACGACCAACGGTACGTCGGGGTCCATCCGGAAGGCGGCCGACTGGTCCACCACGACGGCGCCCTTGGCGGCGGCGACGGGTGCCCACTTCGCGGACACGTCGTCAGGTACGAGGAACACCGCGACGTCGACGCCGTCCAGGGCCTCCTCGGAGAGCGGGACGACCTCGACGGCGCAGCCCCGTACGGACAGCTCACGGCTGCCCGTACGGGGTGAGGCGAGCAGCCGGATGTCGCCCCAGACGTCGGCGTGCTGCGACAGGATCTGGAGCATGACGGCGCCGACGGCCCCGGTCGCTCCCACGACCGCGAGCGTCGGCCGCCCGTTCATCGCCCGGTGCCGCCGTAGACCACGGCCTCGTCGGAGTCGCTGTCGAGGCCGAAGGCGGTGTGCACGGCGCGTACGGCGTCCACGACCGACTCCTCCCGCATGACGACCGAGATCCGGATCTCGGATGTCGAGATCAACTCGATGTTGACCCCCACGTTGGAGAGCGCTTCGAAGAATCCGGCGGTGACGCCCGGGTTGGTCTTCATCCCGGCGCCGACGAGCGAGACCTTGCCGATCTGGTCGTCGTAGCGCAGCGAGTCGAAGCCGATCTTCTCCTTCGTCTTCTCCAGCGCGTCGATGGCCTTGCGGCCCTCGGTCTTCGGCAGCGTGAACGAGATGTCGGTCAGCCCGGTCGACGCGGCGGAGACGTTCTGCACCACCATGTCGAGGTTGATCTCGTTGTCCGCGATGACGCGGAAGATCGTCGCCGCCTCGCCGGGCCTGTCGGGGACGCCCACGACCGTGATCTTCGCCTCGGAGGTGTCATGAGCGACACCGGAGATGATGGCCTGCTCCACCTTGCGGTCCCCTTGCGGTTCGTTGCTGACCCATGTGCCCTGAAGCCCCGAGAAGGAGGAGCGGACATGGATCGGGATGTTGTATCGGCGCGCGTACTCGACGCAGCGGTGCAGCAGCACCTTGGAGCCGGAACTGGCCAGTTCCAGCATGTCCCCGAAGGAGATCCAGTCGATCTTCCGGGCCTTCGCGACGACCCGGGGGTCGGCGGTGAAGACACCGTCCACATCGGTGTAGATCTCACACACCTCGGCGTCCAGCGCCGCGGCGAGCGCGACGGCGGTGGTGTCCGAGCCGCCCCGCCCCAGGGTGGTGATGTCCTTCTTGTCCTGGGACACCCCCTGGAACCCGGCGACGATGGCGATGTTGCCCTCGTCGACGGCGGTCCGGATCCGGCCCGGCGTGACATCGATGATGCGCGCTTTGTTGTGGACCGAGTCGGTGATGACGCCTGCCTGGCTGCCGGTGAACGACTGGGCCTCGTGGCCCAGGTTTTTGATCGCCATCGCCAGCAGGGCCATGGAGATCCGCTCTCCGGCGGTCAGCAGCATGTCGAACTCACGCCCGGCAGGGATCGGGGATACCTGCCCGGCGAGATCGATCAACTCGTCCGTCGTGTCACCCATCGCCGACACCACGACGACCACCTGGTGGCCGTTCTTCTTGGCGTCGACGATCCTCTTGGCGACCCGCTTGATGCCCTCGGCATCGGCTACGGAGGAGCCTCCGTACTTCTGCACGACAAGGCCCACGTGCGCTCCTCGCTCAGTCCATCGCTGCTGCGCCGCGCGTCGCGGCACAGCACAGCTGTCGGCTCAGTTTAACGAGCGGCCGCAGGACGGCCCGGATATATCGCATCGTGAGATGTCCCGCTCACTCCGTGATCACCGAGGCATGCACGGCCGCTCGGTGAGGAAGCATGCCCCCGTTCGCCGGTGACACGCGGCAACGTGGCCCACGTCACGCGCATGCGCGCGGCACCGGGTCCGCTCCCACTCCGCGTAATCCTTGGGTGGACGGGGATGCGGGCGGCCGCACAGTACTCCTCGGGCGCGAGTGCCCCGTCGGGACGAGCCCTCCCCTGCCGGTAGGACTCGACTCGCAGCCCCTGCTCCGGAAAGAGCGACAGTTCCGGACACGCAGAACGCCCCCTCCGGGTGGAGGGGGCGTGTGCTGTGGAAAGGTCCGGCGGGGCGGTGCCCGTCACCTGACCGTGCGTACCGTACGGAGGCCCAGGGGGCCCGCGATCTCCTCCGCCATGACGCGGCCCGCCTCCTCCGCGAGGACGTCCTCCGCCGCTTCGGTGAGGTCCTGGTCCGTGTCGAGGCCGTCCAGGGCCGGGAGCGGCTGGTCCAGGCGGACGTGGGCGACCAGGGACTGGAGGGCGCGGAGGGTGGCGGAGGCGGTGGAGCCCCAGTTGGAGAAGTACGAGAACTGCCACCACCACAGCGCCTCGGTCGTGCGGCCCGCGCGGTAGTGGGCCAGGCCGTGGCGGAGGTCCGTGACCACGTCGGCGATGTCGTCGGAGATACGGTGCGGCACCGGCGCCTTGCGCGGCTCGTACGGGTCGAAGACCTCGGAGTAGACGTCGATCGGCTCCAGGATCACCGCGAAGCGCTCGCGCAGCTCGTCCACGTCCGGCTCGGGGCCCAGGTCCGGTTCGTACCGCTCGTCGGGGAGGATGTCCTCGTGCGCGCCCAGCCGGCCGCCGGCCAGCATGAGCTGCGAGAACTCCAGCAGCAGGAAGGGTACGGCGCTGTCCGGCTCGTCGCCCTTCGCCACTTCCGTGACGGCGACGATGAAGCTCTCGATCTGGTCGGCGATCTGGACGGCGAAGTCGTCCGGATCCTGGTCGACGGCGTGCAGCGTTGCGTCAGACATCGAGAAGTCGTCTCCCCTCGAAGGCACGCCCGAGCGTGACCTCGTCGGCATATTCCAGGTCGCCCCCGACGGGGAGACCACTGGCCAGACGTGTGACCCTGAGGCCCATCGGCTTGATCATGCGGGCGAGGTACGTCGCCGTGGCCTCGCCTTCCAGATTGGGGTCGGTCGCGAGGATCAGCTCGGTGACCGTACCGTCGGCGAGGCGGGCCAGCAGTTCGCGGATCCGCAGGTCGTCGGGGCCGACGCCCTCGATGGGGCTGATGGCGCCGCCGAGCACGTGGTACTTCCCGCGGAACTCACGGGTGCGCTCGATCGCGACGACGTCCTTCGGCTCCTCCACCACGCAGATCACCGCCACGTCCCGCCGGACGTCGCGGCAGATCCCGCAGCGCTCCTCCTGGGCGACGTTGCCGCACACCGCGCAGAAGCGCACCTTGTCCTTGACCTCCAGGAGCGCGTGCGCGAGGCGGCGGACGTCGGCCGGCTCGGCCTGGAGGACGTGGAAGGCGATCCGCTGCGCGCTCTTGGGACCGACGCCGGGCAGCCTGCCCAGTTCGTCGATGAGGTCCTGAACCACGCCTTCGTACAACGGATTGCCTTTCCTGCCACGGCCGGGAAACGTGAGTACGTACGCTAGTTGGTACCGGTGAGTCTTAGAAGGGCAGACCCGGCATACCCCCGAGGCCCTGCGCCAGCGGGCCCAGCTTCTCCTGCTGGAGCTGCTGCGCGTTCTCGTTCGCCGCGTGGACGGCCGCGACGACGAGGTCCGCCAGCGTCTCGGTGTCCTCCGGGTCCACGGCCTTCGGGTCGATGACGAGGCCGCGCAGCTCCCCGGAGCCGTTGACGGTCGCCTTCACCAGCCCGCCGCCCGCCTGGCCGTCGACCAGGGTCGCCGCCAGCTCCTCCTGCGCACGCGCGAGGTCCTGCTGCATCTTCTGGGCCTGCTGGAGCAGCTCCTGCATGTTGGGCTGACCACCACCGGGAATCACGGGCACTCCTGGCATTTCGACGACGATGTACCTGTAAGCCGAGCCTACGTGGTCCTCGCGCAGCGCGCCCCACCCCACCGGGACCAACTCTTTCGGGTGAATCCCTTACGGCTCCTCTACCTGATCACACCCCTGAGATGGGTGGAATCGCCGGGATTCCGGCCGCGCGGCCCACCATTCGGCGGTAGGAATTGCGAGCACATCATCATGCGCGGATCGCCCCGTTCACCTCGTACACATGCACGCGTAAGCGCACGTATGTACGTACGCACGCGAGCGCGTCACCGCGGGTGATGCGCGTCACCCGGTGTCGTCCAGTGCCCAGCAGACCGTAGAGGAGTGCCTCGGTGAGCCAGCCGGATATGCAGAGCGGAGGCCCCGCCCGGGAGGAGGGCGCCTCCTCCGGCGCGGACGCGGCCCCCGGGGACGGCATCGGCGACGGCGACACCGGGGGCGGCCCGCCCTACGGCGACCTGATCAGCGGGCCCTTCCCCCTCGGCGACTGGGGCGAGCCGGCCGAACGCCTCGACGAGCTGTACCGCTGGGTCGAGACGGGCGCGCTCCGTACGGTCGACTGGTATCTCGCCGACCGGGTGCGCAAACGCCGCTACGCCCGCGTCCTGCGCGCCGCCACCGCGCTCGGGGTGACGGCGGGCGCGACGCTGCCGCTGGTGGATCTGACGGGGGTGCTGCCGGGGGCGGCGGGATGGGGGTACATCTCGCTGCTGCTGGGCGCGGCGTGCGTGGGGTGCGACCGGTACTTCGGGCTGACGTCGGGATGGATGCGGGCGGTGGCCACGGCGCAGGCGGTGCAGCGCCGGCTGCAGACGCTCCAGTTCGACTGGGCGTCGGAGTGCGTACGGGAGATGCTGGGCCCGACGGACGGCACGGCGAGCGAGGCGGCGGACCGGTGCCTCGGGGTGCTGCGGCGGTTCACGGAGGACGTGACGGAGCTGGTACGGGCGGAGACCGCCGACTGGATGGTCGAGTTCCGCTCGGGGCCGGCGCCGCTGGTGATGCAGTCGATGCCGATGGGCGGGGTCCGCGGCGAGGGCCCGGTGCCGCACCTGGGCCGCTTCCCGCTGCCGCCGGGCGCCCGGCCGAACATGCCCAGGCAGCGGCCGCCCGAGACGCGGTAGGCAAGCGGCCGACAGGTCTTACGGAGCCGCCACCAGGCGGGCCAGCAGGTCCGCGTGTGTGCGGCCCAGGCGTTTCGCCGCCGTCAGGAGGGTGAGCGGGCGGTCGGAGCGGGCCAGCTCCCGGAGCCGCCGCAGGGCTGCCGCGGGCTCGGGCTCGGCCAGTTCGGCCTCGTAGCGGGCGCAGAACTCCTCGTACCGCTCCTCCAGCCGCTCGTGGTACCAGGCGCGCAGCTCGGCCGACGGGGTGGCCGACTTGGCCCATTCGTCGAGCCGTGCGTCCTCCTTGCTGAGGCCGCGCGGCCAGAGCCGGTCCACCAGCACCCGGGTGCCGTCCTCGGGGGCCCAGTCCTCGTACACCCGTTTGACCCTGACCGCCACTTCGGGCGCTGCGGGGGCCCCGGGCGACGCGTCTTTCCGCTTGTGCTCCATGCTCCGAGCATGCCCAGGGTCGGTGACCCCGGCGACTTCTGGCGGCCGGATGTCGAGAACTCGACAGAGGGGAGAATTCAGGGGCCGAATGGTTTCGTCGGCCCCTGAACCCGTGGACCGGAGCGCCTGTCCGCCGAAGTGCCGGTCAGCTGGAATCCCGGTCTGCTGGAATCCCGCTGACGTGCCGGTCAGCTGAAGATGATCATGGAGCCTTGGGCCAGGCTCCTGGTGGCCGCCGCGTGCAGCCCCAGCCACACATGGCGCTCCCGGGCGAACGGGCTGTCGTCGTAGGGGATCGAGGCCGCCGGTTCCTCCAGGGACGTGGGGCGGTCCGGCGGGGTCGGGGCCGACGGAGGGTTGGCCGGGTCGATGCCGATCGCCGGGGCGACGATCTCCAGTTCGCGCAGCAGCCCCTGCGACGAGCCCAACGGGCCGCCGCCCGCGAGGAGTTCCTCGTTCGAGAGGGGCGTGTCGAAGTCCACGGGGACATACGCGCCCGCGTGGTCGTAATGCCAGACGAGATGCGACTGCTTCGCGGTCGACTCGAACATCTCCAGCAACTGCTCGTAGTCGCCGCCCAGTTCACCGACCGGCGTCACCGCGAGGCCGCAGAGCTGGAGCAGGTACGCGCGCCGCAGGAAGTGCAGCGCGTCGTAGTCGAAGCCGGCGACCGGGGCGACATCGCCCGCGAGGCCCGGCATGTAGGCGAAGACGGGAACGGACGGCAGCCCGGCTTCGCCGAGCGCCTTGTCGTACGCGGCGATCTCTTCGGCGAAGGGATTGTCGGGGCTGTGGCACAGCACATCGACGAGGGGGACCAACCACAGGTCACAGGCCAAGGGAGGCTCGCTCTCCAACGGGTTCGTACGCGTGCGCGCGATGGTCGGGACAGCGTAATGCGGCGGACACGTCGGGCGTAGGGGCCCGGCGGCCCCCATCGGCCCGGAGGCCCCTCCCGCGGCCCCGGGGCCCGTCGGCCCCGCATCATCGCGTCCCCATCATCCGGTATCGATCGCTACCCAGGAACCGGGGGCCCTCATGCTCCGGCCGACGGGCCTTCGGGCGGTCCGTCGGCCGCTGGACGAGAGGTCAGCCTCTGGGCGGGAGGTCCCAGATCCAGACCCCGCCGATCCGCTTCCCCGGCCGTTCGAACAGCTGCTCAAGCGTCTCGTAGAGCGCCGCGTCGTTGGGCTGCGGGGCGAGCACCACCACGCCCCCCTTCCAGAAGTCCAGGTCGAAGCGGGCCTGCGCGCGCCACTTGTCGTCGATCACCGCGGCCCGGCCGCTGTAACGCACCTCACGCAGCATGTTGGAGGTGTAGCGGGCGGGCGCCCCGTAGATGCCCATCCGGTTCTCGCCCCACGGCCCGTTGAAGTAGCCGCCCGGCACCGAGAAGCCGAGCCCGGTCGCGGAGAGCCAGTGCAGCGCCTCCGCGTTGCCCGGGTCCGGCAGCGGTACGGGGACCACGGACTCGCCCTCGGCGACGTACGGGCGGTACATCTTCTCCGTGAAGAACCGCGGCACGTCGGGCCGCTCCCGTACCGGCAGCGGCGTCGGCACGATCGGGATCAGCGCGGCCGCCACCACCGCGAGGCCGACGGCCCGCTGGACGCGCAACTGCCGGGCGGCGCCCGCGTCCAGGGCGCCCGCCGCCATGGCCCGGGCCTCCCGGGTGTCCCGCGCGTCCGCCAGGTGTGTCACCGCGAGCGCCACCAGCGCGCCCAGCGCCGGCGCGCAGACCATCGCCACCCGTGACTCGATGACCGACTCGAAGAGCGGCTGGTCCCTCAGCAGCCACCACGGGCCCGGCACGACGATGTCGGTGTAGGGGACGGGGATCCTCGGGCCCAGCGACAGCAGCGCCGCCCCCACCGCCGTGACCGCCAGCGCCCTGACGACCGCGAGCCGCCACAGCCACACCACGATCCCCAGTGTGAGGGAGATCAGCGGCCAGCCGTAGAAGGCGTTCTGCTCGGTGCGGTTCATCGCCAGGGCGTCGGCCGTCGCCTCGTCACCGAAGAGCGCCCGACCGGAGAACTCCAGGAAGGCCAGCGGGCTGTTGCCGGCGTTGTCGCCGTGCAGCACGCTGTGGTAGCTCTGCGGGCCGAGGAACTGCCAGTACAGCGGGAACGCCAGCAGCGGCAGACAGACCAGCAGCGCCACCCCGGTCCCGCGGAGCAGAGGACCCAGCGCCGCCCGTGCGACATCGCGGCGCAGCACGGCGTACGAGAGCGCGAAGAGCAGCACGCCCATCACGGCGAGCAGCAGCGCCTCCTCGCCGAGGAAGATCTGGTACGTCGCGAAGAGGCCCAGCAGGACACCGTCCCGTACGGTCCCGCGCCGTCCTGTCCCGGCGTCCGGCGCAGGTGCGGGTTCGCACAGCTTCAGCGCCCGGTCGATGATCACCGGGATCATGAACAGGACGAGGAAGTTCGGATGCGCGTTGGCGTGCGAGATCATCGGCGGCGCGAAGGCCGCCAGCGCCGCGCCGAGCGCCGCCGCCCAGCGGTGCGCGGTCAGCCGGCGTACGAACAGCCAGTACCAGGCGCCCGCGGTGGCGGCCAGCCCGAGCGTCAGCACGAGCGCCCAGGTGACGACGGGGCCGAGGGCGAGGGTGACGGGGGCGAGAGGGACCGAGAGCCCGAGCATGACGGTGTTGGCCATCAGGTTCACGCCGTCGGGGAAGTTCTGGACCGTCGTGAAGAGCGGATTGCGCAGATGCGTGACGTTGTCGGCGGTGACCGCGAAGAACCACTCCCACTGGTTCTGGTCGGAGCCCGCGTCGGCGAGGTAGGCGCGGTCGAGGTCCGCCCACAGCCCCTTGTAGAGGAAGAAGGAGGCGAGGACGTAGAGTCCGGCGACCGCCAGGTCCGTACGGTGCCGGCGGGCCCAGTCGCGTACGCGGTCCGCGGGGCCGCGTGCGCCCCGCAGCCGCGCCAGCTCCAGCAGCACCCGGCCGTAGTCCAGCGGCCGAACCTTCGAGCCCGGCTGGTGCGACCAGCGCACCGGCACCTCCGTCACCGGCCATCCCGAGCGCCGGAAGAAGCGCAGTATCTCGACGTCGATGCCCCAGCCGTCCAGCCGCGAGTCGGCGAAGGCGTCCCGCGCCCGCTCGCCGTCGAAGAGCTTGAAGCCGCACTGGGTGTCACTGATGCCGTCGACCGCGACCAGCTGTATCAGCCGGTTGCCGAGCCTCCCCAGCCACTCGCGCACCGCGAGCTGCCGCACCTCGATCCGGGCGTCGGGATGGGCGCGCGAGCCGATCGCCGCGCCGCCGCCACCGTCCGCCGTGAGCTGCTGGTCGAGCCGGTCGAGTTCGTCGATCGGGGTGGCGAGGTCCGCGTCGGTCACGAGGACGCGACGGCCGTACGAGGCGAGCACGCCCTGCCGCAGGGCGTGGCCCTTGCCGTGGTTGCCGTCGCTCCTGACGACGTGGATGCGCGGCTCGTCGGCGGCGGCCTCGACGGCGACCTCGGCCGTACGGTCCGTCGAGCCGTCGTCGACGACGATCAGCTCCCACTCGCCCCAGCGGTCGGGGTCCGCGCGCAGGTGGTCGCGGATGGCGTCGAGGGTGGGGCGCAGCCGGCGCTCCTCGTTGTACGCGGGGACGACGACGGTGAGGTCGACGAGACCGCCGAGGCTCGGGGCGCTCGTACCGGTGTCGGCGTCGGCGTCCGTGCCGGTGTCGGCGTCGGCGTCCGTGTCCGCAGGCGCGTCAGCGTCCGTACCGGCGTCGGAGTCCGCGGGCGCGTCGGCGTCCGTACCGGCGTCGACACCCGCAGGCCCGTCGGCGTCCGCGGGCGCGTCGGCGCCGGTGTCGGAAGGCGTGGCGGCGCCCTTGGGGGTGCCCGAGTCCGTGTCGGCGTCCGGGATGTTCTTCTCCGTCATATCTGCGGGCGCTCCAGCCGGTCCGCCCACCTCAGCGAGTGGTCGTCGTAGTCACCGATGACGGTCCGCGCGGCCGTCGCGTCACCGAGGGTCAGGGCGTCGACCAGCGGCTCGTAGCCGTTCCAGAGCCAGGTGGTGCCCGGGCCGCCCGCCCCGTTCTCGCACTCCGCCCGCAGGAACGGTACGGAGAACACCCAGGCCTGCACGCGCAGCCGGTGCAGGAACTCCGCGACGTAACGGTTGGCGACCAGGGCGCACAGCTCGCGCCAGAACCGCAGGTCGTAGCCGATGAGGATGTTCAGCTCCCGGGCCCTGGCCGCGCGCGCGGCCTCCTCGGCCCGACGGCGTACGGAGACGAGGACCGTGCCCTGCGCCCGCGCGGCCAGCTGCCCGCCGCCCAGTTCGCGGAAGACGGCGTCGACGACGAGCGCGCGCGCCTCGACCATGCCGCGGAAGTCCGCCACGGAGAACTGATGGACCCGGAAGCCCCGGTGCTGGTCGGAGTCGAGCAGGTCCTGCGCGGAGAGGTCGACCAGCGCCTCCCGCACGGGGGTCGCGGAGACCCCGTACTGCTCGGCGATCTGCTTGACGGTGAATTCCTGTCCCGGCAGTAAACGCCCCGCGAGCACCTCGTCACGCAGCGCGTCCGCGATCTGCTGCCGCAAGGTGCTGCGGGTCACAGCTCCGCTGGCGGGCATGGTTTTCCGTCCCCTCGTCCGGCTTCGGACACCTTAAGCCAGGGGGTGGGGAAGATCGGGCCGACCACGGACCGGGGCGGGCTCCGGACCGCCCGCCCGGCCTGACCGGAGGGCCGTCAGAGGTGGGCCGGAGGCCGGTCAGAGGCCGAATTCGGCCTCTGACCGGCCCGTACTCCGTGCTATGGCGCTACAGCCACAGCTACACCGTGTACTCGTCCGCGACCGTCAGGGCCGCGTCCAGGATCGCGAGCCCCTCCTTCGCCTCCGCCTCGGAGACGTTGCAGGCCGGCACCGCGTGCGTGCGGTTCATGTTCACGAAGGGCCACAGGCCGCCCTTCTTGCAGGCGGCGGCGAAGGCGGCCATCGGCGCGTTCGCCTCGCCCGACGCGTTGTACGGCACCAGCGGCTCGCGCGTCTCCCGGTTCCGTACGAGGTCGAGCGCCCAGAAGACCCCCGTGCCCCGCACCTCGCCCACCGAGGGGTGGCGGTCCGCCAGCTCGCGCAGGCCGGGGCCGAGGACCGTCGCGCCGATGTGCGCCGCGTGCTCGACGACCTTCTCCTCCGCCATGACCTGGAGCGTCGCGACCGCGGCGGCGCAGGCCAGCGGGTGGCCCGAGTAGGTGAGTCCGCCGGGGTAGGGGCGGGTGGCGAAGGTCTCCGCGATCGCGGCGGAGATGGCGACACCGCCCAGCGGCACGTACCCCGAGTTGACGCCCTTGGCGAAGGTCAGCAGATCGGGGACGACGTCGTAGTGCTCGGCGGCGAACCACTTGCCCGTACGGCCGAATCCGGCCATCACCTCGTCCAGCACGAACACGATGCCGTGCCGGTCGCAGAGTTCGCGTACGCCCGCGAGGTAGCCGGGCGGCGGGGTCATGATGCCGGCCGTGCCCGGGACGGTCTCCAGGATGATCGCGGCGATGGTCGCCGGCCCCTCGAAGGCGATGGTCGCCTCCAGGTGGGCCAGCGCGCGGGCGCACTCCTCGGCCTCGTCGGAGGAGTAGAAGGCGGAGCGGTAGAGGAACGGGCCGTGGAAGTGGACGACGCCGGAGGTGCCGGTGTCGGAGGCCCAGCGGCGCGGGTCGCCGGTCAGGTTGATCGCGGTGGAGGTGCCGCCGTGGTACGAGCGGTACGCGGAGAGCACCTTGGGGCGGCCGGTGTGCAGGCGGGCCATCCGGACGGCGTTCTCGACGGCCTCGGCGCCGCCGTTCGTGAAGAAGATCTTGTCGAGGTCGCCGGGCGTGCGCTCGGCGATGAGGCGCGCGGCCTCGGAGCGTACGTCCACGGCGAAGGCGGGCGCGAAGGTGGCGAGGCGGCCGGCCTGCTCCTGGACGGCGGCGACGACGGTGGGGTGCTGGTAGCCGATGTTGGTGAAGACGAGGCCGCTGGTGAAGTCGAGGTAGCGGTTGCCGTCGTAGTCCCAGAAGTAGGAACCCTCGGCACCGGCGACGGCGAGCGGGTCGATCAGCTCCTGCGCGGACCAGGAGTGGAACACGTGGGCGCGGTCGGCGGCCTTCACGGCGGCGCCGGCGCCGGGGTCCGCGTGCGGGAGGTGGCGCGGTGTGCTGTGCGGGGCGGCGTGTGCGGTCATGGGGACCAGCGTAGGGAGGTACGGGGAAGGACCGGTATGGCCAGGATGTATGGACTGGGCCACGCCGATCGGCACTGTGTCGGGTTCATCGATCTGGCGGATTCGTTCCGCCACGGGGTCTTCATCGAGCCCCACCGACCCTTCCGTTCCCCTCCTGGTTGCCCTCTCCGTTCCCCTCCGTCCCCTCACATCCCCTCCATCGCCTCGGTGCGAGATGATCCGGGCGTCCCGTCCACAATGGTGTCGAAGGGTGTCAGCCGGGCAGGGGCACGGGTACGGGTTACGGGGAGGGGCCGCGCGGCCATGGAAAGACTGGTAGCGGGAGATCCCGCGCAGATCGGCGCCTACCGGCTGCTGGCCCGCCTCGGCGCGGGCGGCATGGGCCAGGTCTATCTGGCCCGCTCCGACCGGGGCCGTACGGTCGCGGTCAAGCTGATCCGGCGTGAGCTGGCCGAACAGGAGCAGTTCCGCGGCCGGTTCCGGCAGGAGGTGGCGGCGGCGCGTCGCGTCGGCGGGACGTGGACGGCGCCGGTGCTCGACGCCGACACGGAGGCGGACGTGCCGTGGCTGGCCACCGGCTATGTCGCGGGGCCCTCGCTCCAGACGGTGGTGTCGGGGCGGCACGGGCCGCTGCCGGAGCGTTCCGTCCGTATCCTCGCGTCCGGCCTCGCGCACGCGCTCCAGGACATCCACGCGGCGGGGCTGATCCACCGGGATCTCAAGCCATCCAATGTGCTGGTGACGATCGAGGGTCCGCGCGTCATCGACTTCGGGATAGCCCGCGCGCTGGAGACGGCCGCGGACGAGGGGCTGACCCGTACCGGCTCGCTGGTGGGTTCGCCCGGCTTCATGGCGCCCGAGCAGGTCCGCGGGGACCGGGTGACGGCGGCGTGCGACGTCTTCTGCCTCGGCTCGGTCCTGGCGTACGCGATGACGGGGCGGCTGCCGTTCGGCGGCGCGGACACCGGGATGCACGCCCTGATGTTCCGCATCGCGCAGGAGGAACCGGACCTGTCGGGGCTGCCCGAGGGTCTGTTGGAGCTGGTACGCGACTGCCTGCGCAAGAACCCGGCGGAGCGGCCGACCACGCGGGAGGTGCTGGCCCGGGTGGGCGGGACGGCGGACCCGGGGGCGGGCCCCGGCGGCGAACCGTGGCTGCCGGGCGGGCTGCTGGCGCAACTGGGGCAGCACGCGGTGAGCCTGCTGGACCACGAGGACCCGACGGGAACGGTACGCCCGCCGACCGCGAACGGCGCGGGTTGGGGCGCGGGAGCGGGAGCCGCTGCGCGGGCGGGCGCGGAAGCCGGTGCGGGCGCGGGCGCGGACCCTGGCGCGGGTCCGGGAGCCGGTGCGCAGGCTAGCGCCGGGGCGGGAGCCGGTGCCGAGGCGGACACCAGGGTGAAGGCCCGAGCCGGCGCCGAGGCGGGCGCGGGGCCGAAGGCGGGCGCCGGGCCCTCACCCACCCCTACGCCTCCCGTGACACCGACGTCACCCGCACCGCCCCTCTCACCGATGCAGGGGTTCGGCGCGGCCCCCCTGCCCGCGCCTCAGCCGTACGCCCCGTACGGTTACCCGGCCCAGAGCCCACCGGCCGGCTACGGCGGTCCGCCGACCGGACGCGGCGGCCCGCCCCCGCCCTTCGGCCCCACTCCCCCGTACGATCCGGGGCCGGCGACGGCCTCGGCGCCGCAGCCGGCCGGGCGCAGCACCCGCGGCACGGTGGCCCTGATCGCCGTCGCGGTGGTCGTCGCGATCGGCGCGGGCGGTTCGGTGTACGCCGTCCTGGGCGGCGAGGGCACGAGGAACGCCGCCGCCGACGGGGACAACCGGGCGACGGACGCCGAGTCCGCCGACGCCCCGGCCCCCGAAGCGAGTTCCGGCGCCGGAACCCCCACCCCGTCGGAGGCCCCCGGGGCCCCGGGCGCGATCCCGGCGCAGTACCTCGGCACCTGGATCGGCGGCCTGGGCGGCAGCTCGGGGTACAGCACCCGCACCCTGGTCATCCGCCAGGGCGACCAGGGCGACACCGTCCTGACCCTGACGGCGAACGGCCCGGCGAACGGGGGCGGCACGTACCACTGCGTCTTCGAAGCCCCCCTGGCCGCCGAGCCCCCGGAGGACACCTCCCCGCTGCGGATCGGCCCGTCCCGGGTGACCACCGGCGAACCGATGTCCGCCTGCACCCCCGGGTCCGCCACCGAGCTGACGGTCCTCCCCGACGGCAAGCTCAGCCGCGTGACGGCGAGCGGCGAGTCCCTGACGTACACGAGAACCGGCTGAACCGGCAGAACCGATATGAGAGGGCGTGTCCATGATCGACCCCAACCTCTGTCTGAACGTTCCGGAGGGCTTCGACGATTCGGAAGCCGAGACCGGGGTGCATCCCATGGCCAGGAAGCTGTTCCCGGCCACCACCGCCGCGGAAGCCTTCAGGAAGGCCTACGAGTGGGTGGGAGAGCAGAAGGTCTTCCTGGTGGACGTGTCCTGGGATTTCACGCACGACGAGGCCGAGCCCTACACGCTGAGCATCTACTTCACGTTCGAGCTGGATCCCGAAGACGCCTGACGAGGCGGCTCCTGGCCGTACCGACACCGCCTCAAACCGGCCGCCGCAGATCCTCCAGATACCGCAGGACGGCCGCGACCCGGCGGTCCACCTGGTCCGTCGGGGACAGATCGGGTGGCCCGAGTCCCGGGGTAGTGCCTGCGGTACGTGGAGATGGGCAGCACAGGGGTTGGTGACAGACCCTGTGCGCACGGACATCTGTAGGCATGACGCGACGCAAGGCAGTAATCATCCCCTCGGTCCTCCTCTCCCTCAGCGCGCTGACGGTCGCCACACCTGCCCTGGGCGCCACGGCGCACGGTTCGCCGGCCCCGGCCTCGAAGGCAGTTGCCTCCTGGCAGCGCGGTGAGAGTGTGGTGGCCGGCATCGACCGCAGCTCCCACCCCTTGCGGACCACGAACCCCACGGGCAGTCTGCGGGACCTCGACGCGCTGGGCCGCATGCTCAAGGGCTCCGAGGTGGTGGGACTGGGCGAGGCCACCCACGGTTCGCGGGACTTCTTCCGCATGAAGCACCGGGTCTTCCGCTATCTGGTCGAGGAGAAGGGCTTCCGGACCTTCAGCCTGGAACTCCCCTGGAGCAGCGGTGTGCGGATCGACGAGTTCGTGGTGCGGGGCAAGGGCGACCTCAAGGACATCGCCCGTGAGGAGTTCCAGGGTTCCTACCGGATCTGGAACAACCAGGACTACATCGACCTCATCAGGTGGATGCGGGCGTACAACCTCGGCCACCCCGGCGACCCGGTCCGTTTCATGGGCAACGACATGGGCTGTGCCGGCCCGGAACTGTACGCACGGGTCATCGACTACGTGTCCGACGAGTACCCGCAACTGCTGGACCAGGTGACCGAGTTGTACCGCGGCCTGGCCCCGACGACCGACGCCGGCACCTTCGCAGAGGAGTACGCCAAGCTGCCGCTCGCCGAGCGCCAGGAGCGGGCGGAGCGGACCGGGAAGGTCTACGACCTCGTGCGCGCACAGCGCCCCGGCCCCGGTGACAAGCGGAACCACCTGTGGATGACGCAGCATGCCCTGGCCATCCACCAGATGGCCCGGGGGCTTCTCCTTCGACATCGGCGACGAGGACCAGATCGCCCTGATGATGAAGCTCCGCGACCAGGTGATGGCCGAGAACGTGGAGTGGTGGCGCCAGAACACGGGGAACAGGATTCTGGTGTCGGGCCACAACACCCACGTGTCCTACGACTCGTTCGACACGCGGTACCCCAAGACTCAGGGCTCCTTTCTCCGCGACGCGCTGGGCAGCCGCTATGCCAGCATCGGCTTCTCGTTCTACAAGGGCTCCTTCAACGCGTTCGGCACCGACGACAACGTGATGCGCAGCTACCGGGTGGACGGCGCGAAGCCGGGCTCCAACGAACAGACCCTGGACAAGGCCCGCCGGGACGACTACATCCTCGACCTGCGCAAGGCCCCCGAGCAGGTGCGCGCGTGGCTGGACACGGAGCGTGCCACCTGGAACATCGGCGCCGGATGGCCCGACCCCGTGGAGTACACGGCCGCACTCGGCAGGGCCCACGACATCCTCGTACACCTCCACGACGTCCAGGCCACCACGTACCTCGGCGCACCCTGACACCGCCACCACCGCCGCTGTGGCCGTTCATCGGCCCCGTAAGGCGAACCCCTGGAACGGGTGCCCGTAATTCCATTTGTTTCAGCTCTATGCCGCCGCATCGTGCCGCAGTACGTTGGGAGCGCTCCCATAACCGGATCCCCCACACCCCTCAAGCCGGAAGATGGAGACCGCATCATGGATTGTCATGAGCACTTAAGGAAACCGCGTACCACCCGCCCCCGGCACACCAAGCGCTGGGTCCTGCGTGTCCTGGGGCTGCTCTCCACCGTCATGCTCTGCCTGATCGGCACGGTCGGTACCGCCTCCGCCCACGGATCGGTCATCGACCCCGCCTCCCGCAACTACGGCTGCTGGCTCCGCTGGGGCAGCGACTTCCAGAACCCGGCGATGGCCACGCAGGACCCCATGTGCTGGCAGGCGTGGCAGGACAACACGAACGCCATGTGGAACTGGAACGGCCTCTACCGCAACGGTGCCGCCGGTAACTTCCAGGCCGTCATCCCGAACGGGCAGCTCTGCAGCGCGGGCCACACCGAGGGCGGGCGCTACAACTCGATGGACGTCCCCGGCGCGTGGAAGACGACCGGCATCAAGAGCAACTTCAAGATCAACCTGTACGACCAGGCCCGTCACGGCGCCGACTACATCCTCGTCTATGTCAGCAGGCAGGGTCTCGACCCGACGACCCAGCCGCTGAACTGGAGCGACATGCAGTTGGTCAAACGGACCGCCGCGTACGCCCCGGCCGAGTACTACCCCATCGACGTCACCACGTCGGGATACACCGGACGGCATGTCGTCTACACGATCTGGCAGGCCTCGCACATGGACCAGACGTTCTTCATGTGCAGTGACGTGACCATCTCCTGAGCCGACCACACCGCCCCGGCGCCGTGACCGGCTCCGGGGCGGTGTGGTGGAACCTCGAAAAGACCCGCAAGAACCGGTGGAACCTACAGGAACGAGTTGATCTCGATCGTCTCCGTACGGCCCGGGCCGACGCCGATCGCCGAGATCGGCGCTCCCGACATCTCCTCCAGCGCCTTCACGTACGCCTGCGCGTTCTTCGGCAGGTCGGCGAACGTCTTCGCCTTCGTGATGTCCTCCGACCAGCCGGGCAGGTACTCGTACACCGGCTTCGCGTGGTGGAAGTCCGTCTGGCTGTACGGAAGTTCCTCGACGCGCTTGCCGTCGATCTCGTACGCCACGCACACCGGGATCCGCTCCCAGCCGGTCAGCACGTCCAGCTTGGTGAGGAAGAAGTCCGTCAGGCCGTTGACCCGCGTCGCGTAGCGCGCGATCACCGCGTCGAACCAGCCGCAGCGGCGGTCGCGGCCCGTGGTGACGCCCCGCTCGCCGCCGATGCGGCGCAGGGCCTCGCCGTCGTCGTCGAAGAGTTCCGTGGGGAACGGTCCGGCGCCGACGCGCGTCGTATAGGCCTTGAGGATGCCGATGACCCGGTTGATCTTCGTCGGCCCGACACCCGAGCCGGTGCAGGCGCCGCCCGCCGTCGGGTTGGACGAGGTGACGAAGGGATACGTGCCGTGGTCGACGTCGAGCAGGGTGCCCTGGCCGCCCTCGAAGAGGACGACCTTGCCCTCGTCGATCGCGTTGTTCAGGATCAGCGTCGTGTCGGCCACGTACGGCTTGAGCTGGTCCGCGAAGGTCAGCAGCTCCTCGACGATCTTGCGGGACTCTATGGCCCGCCGGTTGAAGACCTTGGCGAGGAGTTGGTTCTTGGACTCCAGCGCCGCGTCGACCTTCTGCTCCAGGATCGACTCGTCGTAGAGGTCCTGGACGCGGATTCCGGTGCGGTTGATCTTGTCGGCGTACGTCGGGCCGATGCCGCGCCCGGTCGTGCCGATCTTCCGCTTGCCGAGGAACCGTTCCGTCACCTTGTCGACCGTGACGTTGTACGGCGTGATCAGGTGTGCGTTGCCGCTGATCAGCAGCTTCGACGTGTCGACACCGCGCTCGCCAAGACCGTTCAGCTCGGAGAACAGGACAGCCGGGTCGACCACCACACCGTTACCGATCACCGGGGTGCACCCCGGGGAGAGGATTCCGGAAGGGAGGAGATGCAGTGCGTACTTCTGGTCGCCCACGACGACCGTGTGGCCGGCGTTGTTGCCGCCCTGATAGCGCACGACATAGTCCACGGAACCACCGAGCAGGTCGGTGGCCTTTCCCTTGCCTTCGTCACCCCACTGAGCACCGAGCAGCACAAGTGCGGGCACAGGCGTACACCCCTTCCGGGCGGGGCATGTCCAAGGTCAGGGACGCACAAACGCCGTTCGTGCGGCGTGAGTACGCCGTCACCACGCGTGATCCGTGCCTGCGACATCGCACAGCGTTGTACGACACAGACCTGACCGTCGAACCGGATGCCCCGGAATAGACGAAGCCCCTGGCGCAATAGCGCAAGGGGCTCTTGCACAAAGATGCTACCCGAGGAAGGACCGAGGTGTCGGCTCCGGAGCCCGCCGAGAACGGCGCGCAGCAGCTTCTGGTGGTCATCGACCCGGTGGCAGGCCGGACCGACGGCGAATCGGTGCGGATCGCGAGAGACGTGCTCAGCGGGGGTGCGGCGGTCAAACTCTGCTTCCCGGAAGGCCCCGAGGAGCTGGCGCGGGCGCTGGCCCGGCGCGGCAGCCGGCGCCCCGTGCTGGTGGGCGACGACCGGGCGCTGCTGCGGATGGTCTCGCTGCTCCACCGGGAGCGCGAGCTGACCGCGGGCGCGCTCTCGCTGGTGCCGGTGGGCGCCTCCGTGGAGCTGGCGCGTTCACTGGGCGTGCCCATAGGCGCGGTGGCGGCGGCGCGGGCGGTGCTGGACGGCGCGGTGCGCAGGCTGGACCTGCTGGTCGACGACAGCGACGGGGTGGTGCTGGGCGATCTCCGTATCCCGGCCCTCCCCGGGCGTGCGGGGGCGGGCGGGGACCGGGAACCGGATGGTGGCACGGGGGTCCCGCCCGCCGTCGCCTCGGTCTGGCACACCTGCCGCTCCCTGGTCCGTACGCTCGTACGCCCCGTCCCGCACGCCCTCGCGGTGCACACGCACCGGCTGCGGGTGGAGGCGGACGGCGTCGTGCTGAGCGATCTGGACGAACCGGTCGAGGCGGTGACCGTACGGTCGCGCGGCGGCCGGGCGGAGGTGGTGATCCGGACACAGGGTGCGGCGGAACCGGTCAGGGCGAGCGCCCTCTCCGTCACCGTCTCGGGCGCGGACTTCCGCTACCGCGCGGACGCCCGCGTCGCCGGTCCGGTCCGTACGCGGACCTGGACGCTCCGGCCGGGGGCCTGGGGGCTGACCCTGCCCGCAGGGGCGGGCGGCGGTCCCGCGGTGGCGGGGGCGTACGCGGGCCCGGGCGGCGGCTGACACCTTTCTCCGTCAGGGGGGCACGGCTTCTCCCTGGTCAGCGGGGCGGTTACCCTCAGCGTCCGATCAACGCCCGGGGGGACGGAACACATGCACGGCACGTACGGCACCGCGGCTCGGAGACCCGGGCCCGGCGGAGGCGAGGACGGGGACGGAGACGGGGGCAGGGACGCGGGTGGCGGGCCGAGGGCGGCCGTCGCCCTCGGCCTTCCCGACACCGCGGAGGCCCTGACCCGCTACCGGGCCCGCTCCGGCACCTGGACGCGCGGCGGGCTCGCGCTGCTGGCCGGCGTCGTGGTCATCGCGCTGGCCGCGCAAGGCCGCGGAATGACCTGGCCGCAGGAGGTGCTGCCGTCCGTGTGCGGCCTCGCCCTCTTCGCGACCGGGCTCGGCGTGGGCGCCCGCCGGCTCGCCCGCCGGATGGGGCACCGCCTGGCGGAGGCGCCGTGGACGGCCTGCGCCGCGGTCTCCGTACCGCGCGGGCTGCACGCGGGGACGGTGGTGCTGCGTGACCCGGTCACGGGTGATCTGTGGCCGATGGCCGTGGTCGCCGTGCAGCAGCGTTATCAGCTCGTCGAGCCGGGCCCCGGCGGGGTCCTGTGGTGGTGCGGCGATCCGCGGACCGGCGGGGTGATCGCGCCGCCGGGCGGCGCGGAGCTGGTCTGGACGCGGGCGGTACGGGGGGAACGGGCGCGGCTCAGGAGCGTACGGGCGGCGGCGGAGCGCGGTCTGCTGGACCGGCCGGTGCCACGGCAGCCGCAGCCGGCCCCCGGGCGGTACGGGTCCGGCGGGCCCGGCGCCGCCGCGCCGGCCGGTACGGCGGGCACCACCGCCCCGTCCGTCACTCCCACACCACCCGGTGCGGCGGGCGCCACCACACCTTCCGCGACCCCCACCCGACCCGTACCGCCGGAATCGTCCCCCGCGGATTCGGCCTTTCTCGCGCTCACCGCCGCCGTCCGCCACCGGGGCGTCTTCCGCTGGGTGCTGCTCGTCGGTGTGATCGCGCTCGGCGTGGGCATCGCCTCCTTCGAAGCCTCGATGAAGGACCCACGGATCCAGCTCACCGTGATCGACGAGCGCTCCGACGGTGTCTGCACCGTGCGGTGGACCGAGCCATGGAGCGGCGCGGAACGCCGGGGCACGTACCACTGCGATCCGGACCGCGGCCCGGACCGCGATCCGCTCCTCGACGGCGGGGAGAGGGGGTGGCTGGTCTCGTACGGCCCGTGGAAGGGCGAACTGTACGACGCCGAGGAGCGCGGCACGATCGCCAACGACGTGAACGGCGCGGTGTTCCTGGCCGGGGCCGCGCTCACCCTGATCGGTCTGGCCGGCGGCGGCCTCCGGCTGTGGCGGTGGCGGCGGAGCCAGGAGGAGAGCGGCGGGACCGTGGCCGGGGCCGGGTCCGGGATGGGGGGCGGCGGCCGGGCGCCCCTGCCGTCCTCGCTGCCCTCGCCGTCGGCGCCGGGCCTGCGGCCGCGCCCGCCCGTCAGCCTCGCCAAGGTCACCGATCACCTGGCCCGCGCGGACCGCCGCGCGGCGGTCGCCTTCACGTACGCGGCCCTGGCCGCCGAGGCGCGCCGCGCGGCCGTCCCCCCGCCCGGGGGCCGGTACCGCGCCGACCTCGACATCCGGGCGGTGCGATGGTGGCGGGTGCGGACGCTGCGTGAGCTGAGTTCGCTGACCGCCGTCCTCCAGAGCCTCGGCGTGGCGGCGGGGGTCGGCGTGCTGTGGCTGATCCCGGGCGACGAGATGCCGTGGCTGACCCTGCTGGTGGGCGGCTTCTGCGCGGCGGCGGGGGTGACCGCGCTGGGCCGGCTGGTGTGGCGGGGCGTGCCCACGGTGCACACGCTCGTCCGGGCGGCCCTCGCGCCGGTGCCGGTGCCCAAGCGGTACGTCCTGCTGAACGATCCGTACGGCGCGGGCCCCGTGCTGCTGTTCTTCCCGGCCCACGGCGGGGACGACGACCTGCCGGAGGCGCTGCTCGGCGTACTGCCGCCCGGTACCGCCCGCCGGCCGTGGCTCGGGCTGCCCGCCCCCACCGGGGAGGCGGAGCTGCGCGGCTGGCTGGACCCGTCCCCGGCGGTCGTGCCGTGGATCGGGGGCCGCGCGCTGTGGCCCCGCCACCCGTACGAGGAGATCAACCCGAACGACCCCGGGATCCGTACCTACCTGGAACTGCTGGCCCCCAACGTCACCGCCGCCACCGTCGCGGACGACAGGCCCTAGAGCGCCAGGGGGACGCGCATCTCCACGTACGTACCCGCCCCGGGAGCCGAGTCGATGACCACCCGGCCGCCGACGCCCGCCACCCGGTCCCGTACGGAGCCGTCGAGCCCGGAGCCGGGCGTGAGCGTCGCCGGGTCGAAGCCCGTGCCGTTGTCGAGGACGCTGACCAGGACGGCGCCTCCGGCACGTTCCGCGCGGACGACCGCACGCGCGGTGCCGGCGTGCTTGACCACGTTCGTCAGGGCCTCGCGCACCGCCTCCACCAGTGCTTCGGCGACCTCCTCGGGCAGGGCCGCCGACGCGGCGCGCTCCGACGCGCTGCGCAACTGGGCCGTGTGCACCTCCACCGTCAGTCCGATCCTGGCCATGTCCTCGGCGAGCCGGGCGAGGCCGCTCGCGAGGTCGCCGTTGCCGGTGGCGGGGCGCTCCCCCCGTACGAAACCCCGCAGCCACACGGCCTCGGCCCGGACATGCGCGTGCAGTCCCGGATCGGTGATCCATGGCTCGCGGGCGAGGGTCTCCAGGGTCTGGAGCACCCGGTCGTGCAACAGGCGTGCGTGCCGTACGCGTTCACGCTCGGCCGCGAGTTCCGCCTCCTTCGCCATGGCGGTGTCCGTCGCGCGGTCGAGTTCCCGGCCGGTACGGCGCAGCGTCCTGGCCACCGCCCAGGCGATCCCCGCGTTGGCCAGGTAGGGAACGCTGTTGGGGGCGGCGTTCCAGGCCGGCTCGCCGAGCTGGGTCACCGCCGTGACGGCGTACGCGGCGGCCGGCAGCGCGGCCAGCGCGAGGACGGACGCCACCCGGGTGAGGACGAGCCCGAACCCGATGCTCGCCAGCAGGCTGAACGGATAGACGAAGTAGGCCCAGGTGTGGCCGTGCGTACGGTCCGCGAGCCCGCCGCCCACGACCAGGACCGCCGCCATGACCGCCGCGTCGGCGGCCACCAGCACCCGTGGCGGGACCCGGCGCAGCCGCAGGCCCACCGCGATCAGAGCGAGACTCTCGCCGAACACGAACGCGCACAACGACACGCCCGCCCAGAGGGGTTGGTAGTGGGGGAAGGTGGCGACGGCTCCGATCACCACCTGTAACAGCCCGCCCAGGCGGAACAGCACGTACGCCCGCAGCACCACCCGCTCGCCGCGCAGCGCTCCGGCGGTCGCCGCGGGGCCGCCGACTCCGCCCGCCGTTCCTGTCGACCCCGACGGCTCTGTCGACCCCGTAGTTCCCGACGGCCCTGTCGTCCCCGACGTCACTTCGGAGCCGTGTCCTCGCGCGCGCTCAGCCGCGCCATCGCCGCCCGGGTCAACTCGGCCTTGTTGCCCACCTGGAGCTTGGCCCGGATCCGCTCGACGTACGTGTCGACCGTGGTCTTGCGTACGCCGAGCCGTGTCGCGATCTGCGCGTGGGTGAAGCCGCGCGCCACGTAACTCAGCGTCTCCTCCTCCCTGGCGGACAGCCGTGGGCCGACGGCGCCGTCCCCGGGCCCCGGGTCCCTGCGGGTCAGTTCGGCCTGGAGGATGTCGGCGAGTTCGGCCGACATCGAGAAGCCGCCCGCGGCCACGGTCTCCACCGCCGCGACGAAGAGCTCCGCGCTGCAGTGCTTGGTGACGTAGCCGCAGGCCCCGGCCCGTATGGCGCCGAGTACGTCGGTGGGCAGTCCGGAGGCGGACATCACCAGGACGCGGGTGGCGGCGGACAGGGCGGCGACCGCGTCCAACGCGGGCGTGCCACCGTCGAGATAGAGGTCGAGGACGATGACATCCGGTGCGCCGACGGCCGCGAGCGCCTCCTCCAGTTCGCGGAGCGAGCCGACGGACGCCGTCGTCGTGACGGGAGAATCGGGCAGGGCGCCGAGGATGTGGGCGATGCCGTGACGGGCGATGGGATGGTCGTCCACCACCGCGACGGTGATCATGGGGGACCCCTCGGCGGCCGAAAAGTCGGTGGCATCGTTGCCGGTGACGCGTTCGGCGGCCATTGTGTCCTGTCTTTCCGGCGTACGGAAGACACGCCGGCCGGGCTCCGCCCCGAGGGGAGCGGCGGAATCCGGCCGACGCGTCCGGGCGCGCTGGGCGCGGCGGGTCAGTAACAGACCTGCTGGCCCTTGTTGATGTACTCGTAGTAGCCGCCGCCGCAGCCGAGATGGAACAGGCGCCGGGGCTGGGCACTCTGGCCTCCGTACACCCCGCCCGCCGCGGTGAGCCTGGCGTTGTACATGAGCGAGAAGTGCAGGTGCGGGGCGAAGCCGCCGGTGCCGCCCACCAGTCCGACGACGGTCGCGTCGGTGATCTTCTGGCCCTTGGCGACCAGGATCCGGCTGAGGTGGCAGACCACGCTCCAGTAGCCGCCGCCGTGGTCGACGACGACGTACTGGCCGCAGGTCTCCCAGCCCGAAGGTGCCCAGCCCGCGTACAGGACGGTGCCGGGGCCGCCGGGCGCGAGAACCTCGTCGCCCTCCCGCATGCCCAGGTCCAGTGCGTAGTACTGGTTCATGCTGGATGCGGTGTTGCAGTTGACGTGGTAACCCTCGCCGTAGTGGCTGCCGTTCTGCATGGCGTAACCGGCGCCGCCGTTGGCCTTGTACGTCAGCGGGGTCTGCAGGAACTTGCTCGTCGGCCAGTCGACACAGCCGGCGACCGCCGCGGGCGCGGCCGGTGCGGCGGACGCGGCGGACTTGGCAGGCGCGCCGGGTGCCGAGCCCGCCGCCACCGCCGCGACCGCGCCCGGCGCGGCGAACGTGGTGAGCAGGGCGAACGCGGCCGCCACGGCCGCGGCGAATCTGTGCGAGCGGGACCTCGGCATGGACCTGGGCATGGGCCATGGGATACCCATCGGACCTCCTGGTGATCGTCCGTCGTCGGAGGTCCCGAGCGTGGCAGCGCCACGGAGGGCGGGGGCAGCGAGCGCGGTGTCGTCCATTCACACCACAAGTGGTGTGGGCACGTGCTGTGGTGCGACCGGCTGTACCGATCACGGACGCTGTCGACCGGGAGGTCTTGATCAACCCGCCGGGCTAGTCGTCCCGCGCCGGCTTCTCGCCCGCCCCGGCCGCTCCCGCCCCGGCCGCAGCCACCCCTGACGCGCCCGCCCCCGCCGCCCTGCGCTGATCCTGGAGCGTCCGCCAGCGGTCCATCATCGTCGCCAGCTCCGCCTGTACGAACTCGAAGAACTCGATCGTCTCCGCCAGCCGCGCCCCCGCCGGGGTGTCGCGCCCCAGCGAATCCGCGCCCTCGCGCAGGGCGTTCTCCCAGCGCACGAGCGTCGCGTCGCGCTGCGCGAACGTCGTGTACCAGACGTCGTCGTGCACCCGGTAGCGGTCCCGCCGCGTGCCCGGGTCGCGCTCCCGGCCGACCAGCCCGACCTGGACGAGGTAGCGGATCGCGCCCGACACCGCCGCGGGGCTGATGCCGAGCCGTTCGCTCAGCTCCGCGGAGGTCAGCGACGCGTCGTCCGAGGAGACGATGGCGGCGAAGACCCGCGAGGCCGTCCGCTGCATCCCGGACTCGGTCATCACGGCCGCGAACCGCTCGACGAAGCGGGTCGTCGCTTCCGGGCTCCGCGACGGGCTGTTCTCGTTCATCGCCTGCTCGTCTCCCCTGCTGTCCTCTGCGTGCGGGTCCGGCCCCGTGTCCCGATCTTAACCCGATCCTTTTTACGCTTCCTTAACTTCACAATTTTGTGAAAGTAGCGTACGTTCCGAAGCATGACGAAGGCAATCAGCGTCGCCGGACTCCACAAGTCGTTCGGCCGGACGCACGCGCTGGACGGCCTCGACCTCGCCGTCGAGACCGGCGAGGTCCACGGCTTCCTCGGCCCCAACGGAGCCGGGAAGTCCACCACCATCCGGGTCCTCCTCGGACTCCTGCGCGCCGACTCGGGCGCGGCCCAGCTCCTCGGCCGGGACCCGTGGCGAGACGCGGTCGAACTGCACCGCCGCGTGGCGTACGTCCCCGGTGACGTGACCCTGTGGCGCAACCTCTCCGGCGGCGAGGTCATCGACCTGTACGGACGGCTCCGCGGCGGGAACCTGGACGCGCGGCGGCGGGCCGCGCTCGTCGAGCGGTTCGAACTCGACCCGACCAAGAAGGGGCGTACGTACTCCAAGGGCAACCGCCAGAAGGTCGCCCTGGTCGCGGCGTTCGCCTCGGACGTGGAGCTGCTGATCCTCGACGAGCCGACCTCGGGGCTCGACCCGCTGATGGAGGAGGTCTTCCAGAGCTGCGTCGCCGAGGAGCGCGACCGGGGCAGGACCGTCCTCCTCTCCAGCCATGTGCTGAGCGAGGTCGAGGCGCTGTGCGACCGGGTGTCCATCATCCGCAGGGGCGTGACCGTCGAGACGGGCTCGCTGGCGGAGCTGCGCCATCTGACCCGTACGAGCGTGAGCGCGGAGCTGGCGGGGCCGCCCGCCGGGCTCGACCGGCTGCCCGGGGTGCACGATCTCGACGTCCGGGGGACGCGGGTACGGCTCCAGGTCGAGACCGACAAGCTCGACGCCGTGCTCCGGTCCCTGTCCGGCGCCGGGATCCGCTCCCTGAGCAGTACGCCGCCGACGCTGGAGGAGCTGTTCCTCCGCCACTACGCGGCGGACGGCGCCGACCCGGCGGACGGGTCCGGCGGGTCCGGCACCGGGTCCAGCACCGGCACCGGCACCGGCGAGACGCGGGTGGCGTCATGACCGCCGGGCTCGCCACCGGCGCCCCGCGTGCCCTGCCCGTGGCCCGTACCGGCGGCTCCCGGCAGCTCGCCGGTACGGGACCGCTGCTCCGGCTCGCCCTGCGCCGCGACCGGATCATGCTTCCCGTCTGGGTGATCGTCCTCGGCGGCTCCTTCATGTCCGTCGCCCGCTCCCTCGACTCCGTGGCCGGCACGGCGGCCGAACGCGCCGATCTCGCGCGCTCCCTGGGGGCCAACGGCTCCCTGCGCGCCCTGTACGGGCCGGTCTTCAGCGAATCGGTCGGCGGGCTCACCGCCCTGCGGATGACGGCGTTCGGCACCGCGCTCGCCGCCGTACTGAGCCTGACCCTCGTCGTGCGGCACACCCGGGAGGAAGAGGAGACCGGCCGCCAGGAGATGCTCTCCGCCGCGATGGTCGGACGCCGGGCGCCGCTGACCGCCGCACTGCTCACGGCGCTGATCGCCCATGCCGCGCTGGCGCTGGCGATCACGGCGGGGCTGGCCGGGGCGACCGGCGACACCACCGGCTCACTCGCGCTCGGCCTCGCGGTCGCCGGGGTCGGCATGCTCTTCGCGTGCACCGCCGCGATCGCCGCGCAGATCACCGAGAACGCGCGGCTCGCGAAGGGCCTCACGGCCGCGGTCATCGGCGCCGCGTTCGTCCTCAAGGCGGCGGGCGACGCCGCGACCGCCGACGGCTCCTCCGTACTGACCTGGCTCTCCCCGCTGGGCTGGGCCGAGCACGTACGCGCCTACGCGGACGAGCGGTGGTGGGTGCTGCTCCTGCTCCTCGCCGCCGTCGCCGTCCAGGCGGTGCTCGCGTACACCCTCGCCGGACGGCGCGACATCGGGATGAGCTTCCTGCCCGCGCGGCCGGGCCCGGCCGCGGGCCGGCTCGCCACGGCGGGCGGACTGGCGTGGCGGCTCCAGCGCGGGAGCGTGGCCGGCTGGGGCGCCGGGTTCCTGGTCAGCGGGATCATGTTCGGCGGGATCACGGACGGCGCGGCCGAACTGGTCGGCGACAACGAGCGGACCCGCGAGATCATCCAGCGTATGGGCGGCGAGCAGGGGCTGACGGAGGCGTTCCTCGCCGCGATGGTGGGCCTGCTCGGCATGGTGGCCGCGCTGTACGCGGTCTCCTCCGTGCTCCGGCTGGGCGCCGAGGAGACGGGCGGCCGGGCCGAACCGGTCCTCGCGGGCGCGGTCGGCCGGCTCCGCTGGGCCGCGGGCCATCTGCTGATCGCCTTCGGCGGCGCCGTACTGATCATGCTGCTCGGCGGGGTGGGCCTGTTCCTCGGATACGGCCACGACCTGCCCGGGATCCTCGGCGCCTCGCTCGTCCAACTGCCCGCGATCTGGCTGCTGGGCGCGGTGGCGGCGCTGCTGTACGGGGTCGTCCCGAGGGCGGCGGTGGTCGCGTGGGCGGCGAGCGGCCTGGCCCTGGCACTCGGCTGGCTCGGCCCGGCGCTCGGCCTCTCGCAGGCGGTGATGAATCTGTCGCCCTTCGGCCACCTCCCGAAGCTGCCGGGCGCGGAGATGGCATGGCCGCCGGTGCTCGTGCTGACCGGGCTGTCGGTGGCGCTGGTGGCGGCGGGACTGGTGGGGCTGCGGAGGCGGGATGTGCTGACCTGAGCCGGGCGCGTGTGGCCTGGCGGGCCGGTTCCGTCCACACCCTGTGGACGGAACCGGCCCGCGCATGTCACCGGACGTACTGTTTCAGTTCCTCGGTGTCGAGCTCGATTGCGACAGGAGCGGGGAGCACGAGCTTCCGGCCGAACTTCACGGTGCACTCCACGCGGTAGCCACCGAGGTTCAGGTCCGGCTCGCTGAACACCGTCACCGTACGGGCCGCACGGTCAATGATGAGATGGAGCGGGATTCCCGTGGAGGCGTAGACGGAGGGCCTCTCCTCGCGGTCCCGCCGATTGCTGCCGACGTCGTACGCGGTGATCTCGGCAGTCATCAGCACACCTTCGGGAGCGGCCCATTCTCCCTGCCCCGCGAAGTTCCCGGCGGGCGCGAGCGTCCCGTCCGGCCGGGCGCGCCCCTCTCGGTTCTTGCCCACCTTCAGTCCCAGGAGGCGACCATGCAGTCCCCACCCGGGCCTCTCCGTCATGCAGCGCCTCGCGAGCCACTCCTGGATCGTGGCGTGATCCCCGTCCGGAAGGACCTTGTCCCTCAACCGCCCGTTGATGAACTCCAGCGTGAACGCTTCGGAGTCCACCTCTGCGAACTTGGCGATCCGTTCGAAGTCCTCGATCGTCACGTGAAAATCCGACGGGCGTGTACGTACCACCATGGCGTCCTCTCGGGTCCGGGTCCGGATGGGCATCAGCCTGCTGGGCGCGAACCCCTCGCGATGCGACGTACCGTGTCGGCCACCCGTTCGGGTGATCGCCGGTCACCTCACCCCGGCGTCACCAGCCGCGCCTCGTACGCGAACACCGCCGCCTGCGTCCGGTCGCGCAGCCCCAGCTTCACCAGGATCCGGCTCACGTGCGTCTTGATCGTGGACTCCGCGACCACCAGGTGCTCCGCGATCTCCGCGTTCGACAGGCCCTGCGCGATCAGCACCAGGACCTCCGTCTCGCGCTCCGTGAGCTCCCCGATCCGGGCCATCGCCGGGCCGCGCGGGGTGTCCGAGAGCTTGGAGAACTCCGTGATCAGGCGGCGGGTGACCGTCGGCGCCAGCAGTGCCTCGCCGGAGGCCACCACCCGTACGCCGTCCGCGAGCTGCCGCGCCGAGGCGTCCTTCAGGAGGAAGCCGGAGGCGCCGGCGCGCAGCGCCTGGTACACGTACTCGTCCAGGTCGAACGTGGTCAGGACCAGCACCTTCGCGTCGGCGTCGGCCGCGACGATCTCGCGGGTCGCCTCGATGCCGTTCAGCTCGGGCATCCGGATGTCCATCAGGACGACGTCGGGGCGGAGCACCGCGACCTGCCGGACCGCCTCGCGGCCGTTGACCGCCTCGCCGATCACCTCGATGTCCGGCATCGCGTTCAGCAGCACGGAGAAGCCCTCGCGGACCATCACCTGATCGTCGACGATCAGCACCCTGATGGTGTCGCCGCTGGTCATGACGCGTCCCCGTCCCGCACGGCGGCCACCGGAACGAAGGCCGCGACCTCGTACCCGCCGTCCTCCGTGAGGTCCGCGGTCATCTCACCGTTCAGCATCGTGACACGCTCCCGCATGCCCGTGACCCCGTGCCCCGCCCCCGGCGACGGCTTGACCAGGCCCCGCGGCGGCGTGTTGACGATCCGCAGGCCCAGGCCGCCGAGCACATACGCGATCTCGACGCGCGCGGTCGACCCGGGGGCGTGGCGCAGCACGTTGCTCAGGGCCTCCTGGACGATCCGGTACGCCGACAGCTCCACGCCCTGCGGCAGCTCGCGCACCGCCCCGGTGATCGTCTTCTCCGCGGTGAGACCGGCCTCGCGGACGTTGTCGATCAGCCCGTCGAGCTCGGCGAGCGTGGGCTGCGGGGCGTCCGGCGCCTCGTAGTCGTCCGCCCGTACGACACCGAGGATGCGGCGCAGCTCGGTCAGGGCGGCGACGGCGTTCTCCCGGATCGTGACGAACGCCTGCTCCAGCTCGGGCGGCGGGTTCTCCACCCGGTACGGGGCGGCCTCGGCCTGGATGGCGACCACGGACATGTGGTGGGCGACCACGTCGTGCAGCTCGCGGGCGATGGTGGTGCGCTCCTCCAGCAGGGTGCGCCGGCCCCGCTCGACGGCGGTGACGCTCAGCTGCTCGGCGACCTCCTGATCCGCCCTGCGGCGGATCTGCCACATGCTCACGGCCAGCAGGATGACCGCGGAGGCGAAGAGCATCGGGAGGGAGGCGGAGTAGCCGTAGACGAACACCGCGAACCCGGCGGTCATCACCCACATCCAGGCGGTGGTGCGCGGGCCGGTACGGATGGCCACCACCGTCAGCACGACGAGGTAACCGGCGACCTCACTGGGCCTCCAGGGCCACTCGACCTGGCTGAAGACACTGATGAAGAGACTACCCCCCAGCAGCAGCCACCAGGCGGCGACGGGCCTGACCAGCGTGAGCAGGATCGGGAAGACCGGCAGGAGGGTGCGCAGTTCATGGTCGTCGACGGCCCGGGCGAACATCACCAGTGCCACGCCGATGATCAGGGCGTGCGGCGTCCAGCTCGCGTACGGGCGTATCCGCTCGGGCAGCCGCCGGGTGAACCGGCCGTCCGTACGCATGGGCGGCATCGGGCGGTAGACGAAGGCGTCCTGGATGAGCGCCTGACGCAGGCCGCCGAGCGCGCCCACGGTCAGGTGGAACTCGTTGTCCCGGGGCTTCCCGGATGGGGTTTCGGTCACTCCCCCAAGGTAGGGGGGAGGACAGAACCGGGTCGTCAGCACGGAAGCGGATCCTTCCCCGTCCGTCCCAGGTACTACGAGGTGACGGAGGGCGGGCCGGGACCGCTCACCACGCGAGCTGGGCGATCTCCTCCGCGACCACCGCGCACGCGTCCGCCGACGGGTCCACCAGCGGGAAGTGCCCGACGTCCTCCAGCAGCGTCAGCCCGACCAGCTCGCCGGCCCGGCCCGCCGCCTCCACGTACGCCTCGGCGACCTCGTACGGAACGGTGAGGTCCGTACGGCCCTGCACCACCGTCGTCGCGATCCCCGTCGGCAGCAGCGCGGCCGGATCCGCGCTCTCCCTGCGCAGCTTGAACTCCGCTTCACCGCCGAGGAGCTGAAGCACCGCCCCGCCGCACACCGCCAGCTCGACGGCGCGTACGAGGTCCGCGATCGGCGCCAGCGCGACAACCCCGCGCAGCGGCGGCGGCTCCGCCAGCCGCCAGGGCGAGCCCTCCGGCAGCACATGGCGGGACGCCGCCCAGAGCGCGAGGTGGCCGCCCGCGGAGTGCCCCGTCACCACCGTGCGCCGCACGTCGGCCTGCGGCAGCGCGGCCTCGGCGAGCGCCGGGAGGGCGTCGAGCGCGGCGGCCACGTCGTCGAACGTCTCGGGCCAGCGCCCCGCCACCGGTCCACCGCTCCCGTTCTTGACGGCGTTCCCCTCACGAGCGTCCCCGCGCCGGTACTCGACGTTGGCGACGGCGTACCCGCGCCGTGCCAGGAAGTCCGCGAACGGGGTGAGGTGCTGCCGGTCGTACGGCGCGCGCCACGCGCCGCCGTGCAGGACGACGACGAGCGGCACCCGCTCCTGACCGTCCCGGGGGGCGTAGAAGTCGATCACCTGATCAGGGTGTTCACCGTACGCGGCGGTGGCATCGGGCCGGACGACCGGACGGGTGAGGACCGCTTCGGTCTCTGCGGCGTCGCGAGCGACAGCGTCGTGCGCGGCGGGGTCCGGCATTTTGCGCCAACCTTTCGGTACGGGGGCCGAATTGGCCTGATCAGCGGGACGCTATCAGCCCCGTGGGACGCCGGCCGTCACCGATCACCCGGCGGCTCCTCACCCGATGCCTCACCCGATGCCTCAGCCGGTACCCCGGCCAGCACCTCACCGAGTACCCGCGCCGCCCGTTCCGCGTCCGCGAAGCCCACGTACAGCGGGGTGAAGCCGAAACGCAGCAGGTCCGGCCTGCGCAGGTCCCCGACCACCCCGCGGGCGATCAGCGCCTCCATCACCGCGGGCGCCTCCGGGCACCGCAGGGCGACCTGGCTGCCGCGCTCCGCGTGCGCGGCGGGGGTCAGTGAACTCACCCTGCCCGGTGGGGCGTACGCCGTGACGCACTCCAGGAAGAAGTCGGTCAGCGCCAGGCTCTTGGCCCGGATGTCCGCCATCCGTACGGACTCCCAGACGTCGAGCGCCGCGTCCAGCGCCAGCATGGAGAGGATGTCGGGGGTGCCGACCCGGCCCCGTACCGCGCCGTCCGCCGCCACGAAGCCGGGAGCCATGGCGAACGGGTCGGCGTGCGCGTTCCACCCCGGCAGCGGGGAGTCGAAGCGGGCCTGATGACGCTCGGCGACATAGAGGAAGGCCGGCGAACCGGGCCCGCCGTTCAGGTACTTGTACGTGCAGCCCACCGCGAGGTCCACGCCGTGCTCGTCCAGCCCGACCGGCAGGGCGCCCGCGCTGTGGCACAGGTCCCAGACGGCGAGCGCCCCGGCCGCGTGCGCGGCGGCGGTGATCCCGGGCAGGTCGTGGAGGCGCCCCGTACGGAAGTCGACATGGTTGACGAGCACGGCGGCGGTACGGGGCCCCAGCGCGCCGGGCGGCTCGGCCGGGTCGAACGGCACGATCCGCCGGCCGGTCATCCGGGCGGCGGACCGCGCGATGTAGCCGTCCGTGGGGAAGGTCGTGGCATCGACCAGCAGCTCCGTACGCTCCGTACGTTCCTGGCCCCCGTCCCCGTCGGCGAGGCGTACGGCGGCCACCACCGCCTTGAAGACATTGACGCTGGTGGAGTCCCCGACCACGATCTGCCCGGGACCGGCGCCGACGAGCGGGGCTATCCGGTCGCCGATCCGCTCGGGCGCGGTCCACCAGCCGCCCTCGGTCCAGGAGCGAATGCCCAGCTCACCCCATTGGCGGGTCATCACATCGCGGATCCGCTCCGGGACATGGCGGGGCAGCGCGCCCAGCGAGTTCCCGTCGAGATAGACGGATCCCTCGTTGAGGGCGAACAGCCCGCGCAGCGGGGCGAGTCCGTCGGCGGCGTCGAGCACGGCGGCCCGGGCGACCAGGTCCGGCATGGCGCCCGACCTCGCCCCCGATGCCGGCCCGGACGTCTTCAGCGGCTCAGACATGGCTGCGCGCCGTCCACAGCTCGGGGAACACGTTCTTGGTGGCCCGTTTCTCCAGCCACGCGACGCCCGCGGAGCCGCCCGTGCCGGTCTTGGAGCCCATCGCGCGCCGGGTCGCCACCAGGTGGTCGTTGCGCCAGCGCCACACCAGCTCGGCCACATCGGTCAGCGCCTCGCCGAGCCGGACGAGTTCGGCGTTCCCGTCCGGGTCGCCGTAGACCCCGGTCCAGATCTCCTCGACCTCGGGCACCGGTTCGTACCGCAGCGCGAGATCGCGGCCGAGCACCGCGTCCGGCACCGGCAGCCCGCGCCGGGCGAGGAGCCGCAGCACCTCGTCGTACAGGCTCGGCTGCTGGAGCGCCTTCTCCAGCTCGGCGTGGACGCGCGGCGCGCCCCGGTGCGGGACGAGCATCGACGCGGACTTCTCACCGAGCAGGAACTCCATGCGCCGGTACATCGCGGACTGGAAGCCGGAGCCCTCGCCGAGCGCGCCGCGGTACGCGTTGAACTGCGCGGGGGTCAGCCGGGCGAGCGGCTGCCAGGAGGCGTTGAGCGCCTCCAGTTCGCGGGCCGAGCGCCCGAGCGCGTCGATCGCGGCCTTCGTACGGTCCTCGCGCAGCGCGCGGGAGGCGGTCTCCCACTCGTGGACGATGACGGTGAACCACAACTCCATGACCTGGGTGGTGACGAGGAAGACCATCTCGCCGGGGTCGTCGGAGCGGGGGTGCTGCAAGTGGGTGAGAACGTCGGCCTGGACGTAGTCCTCGTACGGGGTCGTCCCCGCGAAGTCCAGATTCGGGGCGTCCGAACCGGCTCCAGGGGCGTCAGGGGTGTACGACATCTCTGTCTCCTCGACAAGTGCCGGGTAGCGGTCCGCCCCTTTCCGTGGGTGGCTACGGAGCTCCGGTCCCCTCCCGGCATCATAATCCGGGTCATCGGAGCCCGGCCCGGGCAAGCGGCCCCCGGAATTCGGCGAGCCGGGCCGTCGAGACTCGGAAGGCCGGGCCGTCGGGACTCAGAGGGTCGGGCCGTCGGGACTCAGACGGTCGGGCCGTCGACGTACGCGCCGTCCTCGTCGTACGGCCAGGGGTTGGACCGGCAGCCGTCGAGCCCCTTGATCTGCTGCATCATCACCGGCGCGAGCTCGCCGGGCCCGGCGCACCCCAGATGGTTGCGGAGGCCGATCTCATGGCCGACCTCGTGGTTGATGATGAGGTGCCGGTACTCGGAGGCCGGTCCGTCGAACGTCGGGGAGCCCAGCATCCAGCGGCGCAGATTGACCACGACGCCCTCGGTGGTCTCGCAGTTCAGCTCACCGTGGGTGTCCAGCCCCTGGGCGAGGCAGAGCCGGTCCGCCGTGGCCGGGGTGGCTATGCGGACGACGAAGTCGGCGTTGGACGAGACGAGCTGGAAGGTGCCCCGGCCGTGCGCGGCCCAGCCGCGGGAGTGGGCGAGGATCTCCTCGATCTCGGTCGCCGCGTCGGCGGCGGAGATGTCTATCCCGTCCTCCACCTGCACGCGGTAGCGGCGCAGCGGCCCGGAGCCGACCGGCTCGCCCTGCGACTGGGCGGTGGTGAACGTACCCGGACCGGAGGCGGGGACCTCCGGGGTCTTCGGCTCCTTGGCGGACTCGGAGGGCCCGGGGGACTTGGAGGACTTGGACGGGGCGTCGGACGGCGAGGCCTCCGGGTCGTCAGGGGCCGGCTTCCGTCCGGCCTCCGCCTCCGCCTCCCCGCCCGGGGAGGAGGCCGGCTGCGAGGCGGCGCCCTTGGCGCCCCCTCCCTGAGGGTCCGCCTCCGCCGGAGGGCCGGGCCAGGAGGCGACGACGACACCACCGATGATCACGACGGCGAGGCCGAGCCCGGCCACCGCCAGGGGGCCGAACCGGGGGCGCCCGCCCCTGCGGCCGCGGGGGCCTCGGCCACCGCCGCCACCAGGGGCGGACGCTCTACGGCGTACCGGACGGGTGGCGGCGCGCTTGCCCAAAACGTGTGTCTCCCTGATCGAACCCGGTCACGGCCGATGCCGGTTGAGGCATGCCGGTGGCGGCATTCGCTCACTTATACGAAGGCCCACGCCCTGAGAGACGGGCGGGGCCTTCGAAGGGTTCCTCCCCGAAACACTGATCGCGGCTTTCAGGACACGACGTGGCTCGAAAAGATCACCTCGGCAGTGATACCGCCACCCTGAGATACGCGGCGCGGCCCGCTCCGACTCAGTCCGCGCTCACCCGGCCTCATCCGCAGCAACCTCTTCCGGAGATGTTCGGGCAGGTCATCCGTGGTCGGCACGGTCGGCACCGTCGGCACGGTCGGCACCGTCGGTACCGGCAGCCGTCGTCACGCGGTGTGCGGTCGCTCTCAGCCGAGGGTGTCCGCGGCGAGCGGCGAGGAGTCCCGCAGGAACGTCGCGCAGCGCTCGTACTCCGCCTCCTCGCCGATCGCCTGCGCGGCGCGCGCGAGGGCGTGCAGGGCGCGCAGGAAGCCGCGGTTCGGCTCGTGCTCCCACGGCACCGGGCCGTGGCCCTTCCAGCCGCTGCGCCGCAGCGCGTCGAGCCCGCGGTGGTAGCCGGTCCTGGCGTACGCGTAGGACTCGACGACCCGCCCGCCCTCGTACGCGCTGTCGGCGAGCTGCGCCCAGGCCAGCGAGGAGGTCGGGTACTTCGCGGCGACATCGGCGGGCGGCGTACCGTTCGCGAGCAGCTCACGCGGCTCGGGATCGTCGGGCAGTTCGGTGGGGGGCGGTCCCCCCAGAAGGTTTTCGTGGATACCCATGCCTACAGTCTGCCTTGCTCCCCACCCCCCGCGACCACCGGAACAGCTCACCTCAGCCCGCCCCGCCCCGCTCCTCCGGCAGGCCCCCCGACCGGCGCGCCTCCAGCGGCGGCGTCAGCCCGCAGTTGACCCGGCACTCGGGCTCCGGGCGCCGCCCGGCCGCCTCCCGCGCCGGGGACCGTACCGTCGCCCAGGCGATCAGCGCGCCCGCCACCAGCACCCCCGCGAGCATCGGCATCGCCCGCCGGAACGTGGCGTCGAACTCCGTCGCCGACCGGTACGCCTCCGGCCCCATGCCCGCCAGCAGCGGCAGCGCGGCCACCGCGATCAGCCCCGCCGCGCGGGCCGCCGCGTTGTTGATGCCACTGGCCAGCCCGGCCCGCGCGACATCGACCGAGGCGAGGACCGTCGCCGTCAGCGGCGCGACCAGCGTCACCATGCCCATCCCCAGCACCGCCACTGCGGGCAGCACATCCGTCAGGTAGCCGGCCCCCGGGCCCACGCGGAGCATCAGCAGCATGCCCACGGCACACAGCAGCGGCCCCACCGTGAGCGGCAGCCGGGGCCCGATCCGCTGGGCCAGCGCTCCGGAGCGCGCGGAGAGCAGCAGCATCAGCACCGTCGTCGGCAGCAGGGCGGCACCCGCGCGCAGCGCCGAATACCCGGCGACGACCTGGAGCTGGAGCGCGGAGAGGAAGAAGAAGCCGCCGAACGCCGCGTACACGCACAGCGTCACCACGTTCACCGAGGTGAACAGCCGGGACCTGAAGATCGACAGCGGCAGCATCGGATCGGCCCGGCGCCGTTCGGTCCGTACGAAGGCGATCGCGACCAGCACCCCCGCCACGCCCGGCCAGACGGTCCTCGCGATGAGCGCGTATGTGACCAGCGCCAGCGCCGCCGCGCCGAGCACCGCGCCCAGCACATCGAACTTCCCGTGCGCCGCCGGGTCCCGGGTCTCCGGTACGTGGCGCAGCGCCACCGGTACGCACACGGCCGCCAGCGGCACATTGATCAGGAACACCCAGCGCCAGCCGGGACCGTCCACCAGCCAGCCGCCGAGGAACGGCCCGACCGCCGCCCCCACGCCGCCGAGCCCCGACCACACACCGACGGCCCGCGCCCGGTCGTCCGGGTGGAAGCTCGCCTGGATGATCGCGAGCGAGCCCGGGACGAGCAGCGCGCCGCCCACGCCCTGGAGGGCGCGTGCCGCGATCAGGATGCCCGCGTTCGGCGCGATCCCGCACAGCAGCGACCCGAGCGCGAACCACACCACACCGATGACGAAGACGCGGCGCCGCCCGTACCGGTCCCCGAGCGACCCGCCGAGCAGGATCAGCCCGGCCAGGGTGACCATGTACGCGTTGACGGTCCACTGGAGCGCCGCGAGATCCGCGTTGAGGGAGTCCCCGATGTGCGGCAGCGCGACATTGACGACGGTGGAGTCGAGCAGGGCCATGGTCGAGCCGAGCACCGTCGTCAGAATGACCCAGCGTCCCCGGGCCGAGGACAGCCTGATGTCCATACGGGGATCATCCCCGCACCACTCGCGGAAGGCGACCCGGCACCCGCCGTACGCCACAGGCCGCACGCCGCGTCCGGCGTCCCGCACGCCGCACGCACGTCGGGCCCGGCACCGTGGAAACGGTGCCGGGCCCGACGCACGGACTACTTGAGCTTGGTGCCCGTGGAGCGCAGCGCCCCGCACGCCTCGGTGACGCGCTTGGCCATGCCGGCCTCGGCCAGCTTGCCCCAGGTGCGCGGGTCGTACGTCTTCTTGGAACCGACCTCGCCGTCGACCTTCAGCACACCGTCGTAGTTGCGCAGCATGTGGTCCGCGACGGGCCGGGTGAAGGCGTACTGCGTGTCGGTGTCGAGGTTCATCTTCACCACGCCGTTCTCCAGCGCGGTGGCGATCTCCTCGGCCGTGGAGCCGGAGCCGCCGTGGAAGACGAAGTCGAACGGCTGGCTGCCGGCGGCCTTGCCGTACTTGGCGCCGACGCCGTCCTGGAGGTCCTTGAGCAGCTCGGGACGGAGCACGACATTGCCCGGCTTGTAGACGCCGTGGACATTGCCGAAGGACGCGGCCAGCAGGTAGCGGCCCTTCTCGCCCAGGCCCAGTGCCTCGGCGGTCCGCAGGGCGTCCTCGACGGTCGTGTACAGCTCGTCGTTGATCTCGTGGCTGACGCCGTCCTCCTCGCCGCCGGTCGGGGTGATCTCGACCTCAAGGATGATCTTGGCGGCGGCGGCCTTGGCGAGCAGTTCCTCACCGATGGCCAGGTTGTCCGCGAGGGTCTCGGCGGAGCCGTCCCACATGTGCGACTGGAAGAGCGGGTTACGGCCGGCCTTCACGCGCTCGGCGGAGATGTCGAGCAGCGGACGGACATAGCCGTCGAGCTTGTCCTTGGGGCAGTGGTCGGTGTGGAGCGCGACGGTGATGTCGTACTTGGCGGCGACGATGTGCGCGAACTCGGCGAGGGCGACCGCACCGGTCACCATGTCCTTGTTGTACTGGCCGCCCAGGAACTCGGCACCACCGGTCGACATCTGGATGATGCCGTCGCTCTCGGCCTCGGCGAAGCCGCGCAGCGCGGCGTGCAGGGTCTGGGACGAGGTCACATTGATGGCCGGGTAGGCGAACTTGCCTGCCTTCGCCCGGTCCAGCATCTCGGCGTAGACCTCGGGGGTTGCGATGGGCATCGGGCCGCTCCTTGTGATGTGCGGGTGTGAGGTGCTTGTCCCTGACCTGGGGGCGACATCGTCGTCGGCCCCATCTTTCCAGACTCTCCCGCGACGTCCACGGCGAGTGCCGCGCGCACCCCTGTCGGCCGTTTCACGTGAAACGGCCGACGGCCACCGTCACCGGCGGAAATCCCCAGGTGGGAGCGGCGGGTCGGAGGGACGGGCGGGAGCGGCGGGTCGGAGAGGCGGGTCAGAGCCCCAGCTCGGCGAGTCCGTAGACGTTGACGTACGGCAGCCCGGCCGCCGCGACGGCCGGGGCCGCGCCGCGCTCCACGATGACGGCGACCGCGACGACCTCGCCGCCGGCCTCCCGTACCGCCTCGACGGCCGTCAGGGGCGAGCCGCCCGTGGTGGAGGTGTCCTCGACCACGAGGCAGCGCCGGCCCTTGACGTCCGTGCCCTCGATCCGGCGCTGGAGGCCGTGCGCCTTCTGCGCCTTGCGGACGACGAACGCGTCGAGCCGCTGCCCGCGCGCGGCGGAGGCGTGCAGCATCGACGTCGCCACCGGGTCGGCGCCCAGCGTCAGCCCGCCCACGCAGTCGAAGTCCAGCTCGGCGGTGGCGTCCAGCATGACCTGACCGACCAGCGGTGCGGCATGACCGTCCAGGGTGATCCGGCGCAGGTCGATGTACCAGTCGGCCTCCTGCCCCGAGGAGAGGGTCACCTTGCCGTGCACCACGGCCTTGTCCTTGATCAGCTGGAGCAGCTCAGCCCGTACGTCACTCATGCCCATGAGCTTAGGGCCTGCCGTTTGGATCATGCCGTCCTCCCTGCCGCCCTTCCCGGCGCTCAGAGCCGTCGCCACTGCCACGTGGTGACGATCTCCAGCGGCTCCAGGGGGGTGACCAGCCGGGGCGCGGTGTTCAGCCCGTTCGGCGGCCCCGACTGCGGCTCGACGCAGACCGCTTCGGCCTGTTCGTCGTAGATCACGGCCCACTCGGCGGGGCTCGTCACCTTGAGTTCGAGCCGGCCGGGCCAGGTCAGCGTGGCGGCCACGCCGTCCGGCATCCCGAAGCAGTCGTCCCAGGGGCCGGGGCGCGGCGGGATCCGGCGACCGGTGGGCAGGTGGTCGGGGCCGCGCTCCTCCTGCCAGTCGGCGGCGAAGTCGAGCTTCACCCCGCTCCCCTCGGCCGAGGCTCCGGCCCCGCTCTCTTCGAGGGTGCGGAGGAACCACGGGTGCCAGCCCGCCTGCGCCGGGAAGGACGTGTCGTACGTCTCCACCCCGAGCCGGAGGGTCAGCGAGTCCGCGGTCAGTTCGACGACCTGCGTCACGAGCCCGCTGTACGGCCACGGCTCCACCAGGTCGTACGTGAACGCCGCCTCGCTGTCGCCCACGCGCGCGGTGCGCCAGGCCGTGTCCCTGCCGGTGCCGTGGATGGCGTGCGGCGGGGAGTTCAGGGGCATCTGGTGGAGCACTCCGCCGGTGCGGAACTGCCCGTGCTCGATCCGGCCGCACCACGGCACCATCGGGAAGCAGCCGTACCGCTCCCCTTGGCGCAGCACTTCGGTCCCGCCGATGCGCAGACTGCTGATCCGGCAGCCGTTCGCCGGGGTGATGGTCAACTCGGCGTCGCCCGCCGCCAGTCGGATGCTCTCTTCGCTGCTACTCACACTCCGACACTACTTGCGCCGCCGCAGCGCGCGGCCGACCACCACGGCGGAGGCGAGGGCGAGTGCGGCGGCGGGGGCGATCCAGCGGAGTGCGCCGCCGCCCTCGGCCGCGTCGGGCGCGGGCACCGGCGCGTACCGGCCGCGCGGCGGCGCGTGGTCGACCTCCTCGGCGCTGCGGCCGATCATGGTCCGCCGGGCGTGCGCGGCCTCGGCGGGCGGCTCCTCGAAGGGAACGTCGGGGATACGGAAGTCGCCCTCCCCGGAGGTGGTCTCACCGTCGAGCGAGGACGGCGGCACATCGACATCGAAGACGGAGGCGGCACCGTCGATGTCCGCGTCGCCGTCCGCACCGCCGTCCGCACCGCCGTCCGCGTCGCCGTCCACATCGGCATCGGCGCCCGAGTCCCCGTCCGCTTCCGTCCCGGCGTCCGTCTCCCCTTCCGTCCCGGAGCCCGCGCCGGGTGCGGCGGCGCGAGAAGCCCCGGATTCCGGCCCGGCCGCACCGCCGCTCCCGGGCTCCTCCGGGGCGGACTCCTCGGCCAGCCGCGCCACGAACCGGTCCAGCAGCCGGGGCCCCGCGCTCGTCACCGTCCCGGCGTCCACCTCGGCCAGCCGGCCGTCCGCGCGTGCGCCGCCCGTGAACGTGACGATCGCGCCGCCGGGGGCGTCCCTCAGCCGGATCGTGAGGGTGAGCTTGGCCGTGCCCGTGCCCCGGGCCTCGGCGCCCGCGCCCTCGGCCTCGAACCGCCCGTCCTGCCCGTCCCGCTCGGCGAGCGTCAGCGCGCCGCGGTAGGTGATCGTATGGCCGCCGATACGGACCTTGAGCCGCCCGGAGAGCGGCCCGGCCGAAGCGTCGGCGTCCTGCTGGAGTCCCGGTACGCACCGGGCGACCCGGGCGGGGTCCCGCAGCGTCTGCCGAAGGGTCTCTGCCGAAACCGGAACGAACACCTCATGCTCCATGGAAGCCGAGCCTACTCAGAGGTCGCCGCAGAAGCAGCCCCTTCGCCCCACACCACCCCACACGACACACAACGCCCCCCCTGCCGCCCGCCGATATCCACCGCTGTCGCGCCACTGTCCACCACTGTCGCCGCCGCTATCCGCCGTACCGCGGGTGCACCAGCGTCGACGCCGGAAGCCCCGCCACCCTCGTCCGCTCCACCCCCCGCCGCCCGGCCGCCAGCAGGGCCGGTGCCGGTGACCGGAGCCTCGGCGCGTCCGGTGCGAGCGTGAGCGCGGGGCGCGCGCCCACGGCCGCCAGCTCGAACCCCCAGTCGCGCGCCGCCGGTCTGCCGTCCTTCACCCGGTCGGGCCCCGCCGCGAAGCCGGAGGGGCCGCCCGTGACGCGGTACGGCGTCGTACCGAACCCGGCGGCGCGCAGGGTCGCGTCCACCGTCCAGTACGTACGCGGCTCGGCCGTGGGCGACCCCGCGTGCACCGCCAGCCGCCCGCCCTGGGCGAGGACGCGCGCGGCCAGCCCGTAGAACTCCTCGGAGTAGAGCTTCATGCTCGCGGTGATGCCGGGGTTGGGGAGGTCCGAGACGACCACGTCGTACGCGCCCGCACCACCGCCTCCCGCGCCACCGCCCGCCGCCCCCCGCAGCCAGCTGAACGCGTCCGCCGAGACCTGCCGCAGCCGCGGGTCGTCGTACGCGTGCCCGTTCAGCGCGGCCAGCGCGGGGTCCGTGCGGGCGAGCCGGACGACGCCCGGGTCCAGCTCGACCAGGGTGACCGAGCGGACGTCCCGGTAGCGCAGCACCTCGCGCGCCGCCAGTCCGTCGCCCCCGCCGAGGATCAGCACCCGCCCGTGGGGCCCGCGCATCGCGGGGTGCACCAGCGCCTCGTGGTACCGGAACTCGTCGCGCCCGCTGACCCGCAGCCGCCCGTCCAGATAGAGCTCCAGCGGCTCGCCCCGCTCGCGCGCGCCCGTGAGCACCACGTCCTGGACCTCGGTGTGCAGGGCGATCCGCACCTCGTCGCCGTAGAGCGCGCGGCGCGCCGCGCGCTCGAAGTCGTCGACCCCGACCGCCGCCGCGGCCAGCACCGCCAGCACCAGCACATTGACCGCCACCAGCAGCCGGCGCGACCGCCGCGTCAGATCGCGCCCGAACAGGCACAGGACGAGCGCGGCGCCCGCCACCGCGTTGACCGCGCCCGTCACCAGCGCCCCCATGAGCTGTCCCAGCCAGGGCAGCAGCAGGAACGGGAAGGCGAGCCCGCCGACGAGCGCGCCCACGTAGTCCGCGGCGAACAGGTCGGCGACCGTCCCCTCCGCGTCCTGCCGGGAGAACCGCTGGATGAGTGTCATCAGCAGCGGGATCTCGGCGCCGATGAGCACACCGATGGCCAGGGAGAAGCCCACCAGCGCGTACCGCGACTCACCCACCCACACGAAGCTCGTGTACAGCACGAGCGCCGAGCAGCCGCCGAGCAGCGCGAGCGCCGCCTCCAGCAGCCCGAAACCGAAGGCCGCCCGGCAGCGCAGCCGCTTCGCGAGCAGCGAGCCGACCCCCATCGCGAAGACCATCACGGACAGCACGACGGACGCCTGGGTGACGGAGTCCCCGATCAGATACGAGGCGAGCGCGACCAGCTCCAGCTCGTACACCAGTCCGCACGCGGCACAGACGAAGACGACGGCGAGGATCAGGAACCGCCCCGCGCCCGCGCGCACGGGCAGCCGTGTCTCACCCTGGGGCGGCGAGGACACGGACTGCTGCGTCACGCCCGTAACGCTACGTCACGAATTCATTGCGGTTTGTCACCCACACGGTTGAATTTCCCGCACAGCAGGCATACGGACCCTGATACGCGTCCGGGTCACCACCAGGCGCCCCTCCTGGGGGTACGCGTGCCAGGTACGCCACCGGACATGGCTCTCGTCGCGCTGCGCGAGCATCGCGGTGAAGGCGTTCGGGGCCCCGGGGAACGTCCCCGCTAAGCCGTTCGGGTGATCGGCGACCAGCGCCAGCAGCTCCTGCGCGCGTCCGGCGAAAGAATTGCGCGAGAGCGTCTCGACGCGCGCGGCGAATTCGTACTCCCATTCGCCGAGGCGCTTGGACACACCGAGCGGCAGCGGCGTACTGCTGCCCGGCATACAGGCGACGGTCTCGGAGCACGTACCCCCACGCTCCTCAAGGATCACCTGGTGGGAAGCGCCGAGCAGTCGCAACTGGAGCCCGGCACCGGCGAGGTCGAGGTCCAGGACGGCCAGGGCGGGAACCGGCTCCCGGCCCAACTCCCAGGCCAGATCGGCCGCGCGGGTATCGGTGTAGGCGGTATTGAGGGTGGTGAGCATGGGTCGGCTCCGCAAACACGCTTGACGGGTGGACCGGGGACGTCCCGGACGGAGAGCTCCGGAACTTGTGGGGGAGATCGCCGGCTCGGCGCCGTATCAGGCCCGAGGGCTGGAAGCTCTCAAGAGGGAGGGAATCACGAAGTACGCGACGCTCACAGTGTTTTTACCCAACTTGACGGGGTTTCCATCCCCTAGGGGGCCCAGGGGTTCAACTGTTCAACCAAATCCGGTGCCGATCAACGACATTTGGTGCCGACAGAAAGGTCCCGCGGAGGCGAACCCCCGCGGGACCTGTCCCTATCAGTGGCGGAACTGTTCAGCGACGGACCAGCTGCCCCGTGTCAGCTGCCTCCGCCACACCCCCCGCCCCCGCCACCACCGCAGGAGGAGGACCCGCCACCGCCGCAGGACGAATGCCCACCGCCGCCGCCCGAGCCACCACCCGAATCCGAGCCGCCACCCGAGTCCCAACCGCCACCCGAGCCGCCACAGCCCGCACCGCCACTGCCGCCCCCGCTGCCACCGGCCCACCAACTGCCGTCGGACCGACGGCGCTTCGCACCGCTCGCGCCCTTCCGGGACCGCGAGGAAGCCCTCGTACGCCTGCCCTGCGCCGTAGGCCTGGCCTGCGCCGTGCGCCTGCCCTGTGCCGCGCTCCGCGCCCTCGCCGCGTCACGCGCCTTCGCCTTCCGGCGCTTGTCCCGCCCGCTCACACTCGACACGACGCCGACGAACGCGACCGCGACCAGAATCACCACCACACTCATACCGAGCATGGGCCCCACCGTCCTCACTCTTCCCAACCGTTCCCGGCTGTTCCCCCGAAGCGAGGCCTGCCGCCCCCCCGGCGGCGGGCCTCGCACTGACGTGCGTGACTCAGGTTGTCCCCCCCACCTCCGCCGCCCAAAGCCGACTTGAGCAAGTCCAGAGGTTCGGCCCAGGATGGCCGCCATGACCAAAGAATGGCTCGGCGGCACAACGATCTTCGCGGAGATGTCGGCCCTGGCCGCCCGCACCGGGGCGATCAACCTCGGCCAGGGATTCCCCGACACGGACGGACCCGAGTCCGTCAGGGAAGCCGCGGTACGGGCGCTGCGCGACGGCCGCGGCAACCAGTACCCACCCGGCCCCGGCGTCCCCGAACTGCGCACCGCGGTCGCCGACCACCAGCGGCTGCGCTACGGCCTGACGTACGACCCCGACACCGAGGTCCTGGTCACGGCGGGCGCCACCGAGGCCATCGCCGCGACCCTGCTCGCGCTGACCGGCCCCGGCGACGAGGTGATCGCGCTGGAGCCGTACTACGACTCGTACGCCGCCTGCATCGGCATGGCGGGCGCCACCCGCGTCCCGGTCACCCTGCGCCCCCACGACGGCGCGTACCACCTCGACCTCGACGAACTGCGCGACGCGGTCACCGACCGCACCCGCCTCCTCCTCCTCAACACACCCCACAACCCCACGGGCACCGTCCTCAGCCCCGCCGAACTGGCCGCGATCGCCGAACTCGCCGTGGAGCGCGATCTGCTGGTCGTCACCGACGAGGTCTACGAACACCTGGTCCTCGACGGCGAGCACGTACCGATCGCGACCCTCCCCGGCATGCGGGAACGCACCCTGACAATCAGCAGCGGCGGCAAGACCTTCTCGTTCACGGGGTGGAAGGTGGGCTGGGTGACGGGCCCACCCGCGCTGGTCACGGCGGTGCGCTCGGCGAAACAGTTCCTGACGTACGTCAGCTCAGGACCGTTCCAGTACGCCATCGCGGAGGCGCTGCGCCTGCCCCAGAGCTACTTCGACGACCTCCGCGCCGACCTGCGCGCCAAGCGCGACCTGCTCTGCACGGGCCTGGCAGCGGCCGGCTTCCAGGTCTACCGCCCGGCGGGCACCTACTTCGTCACCACCGACATCCGCCCCCTCGGCGAAACCGACGGCTTCGCCTTCTGCCGCGCGCTGCCGGAACGGTGCGGAGTGGTCGCGGTCCCGAACGCGGTCTTCTACGACCACCAGAAGGAAGGCGCGCCCTTCGTGCGCTTCGCGTTCTGCAAACGCACCGACGTCCTCCAGGAGGCCACCGACCGGCTGCGGGGCCTGACCGGGCTTGGGGGAGGGACGGCCGGCGCCCGTCCGTACTAGCTGAAGATCGCGATGGCCTCGACGGTCAGCTCCCCGGTTCCCGGATTCCAGTCCCGGACCTTGCCGAGGCAGCGCGCGGGGAATGTGCCCTCGTTGCTGTCGTCGTTGCGCAGCCCGTCCGTGGCACAGGTGACGCGGACCTGGGGGCCTTGGGACGGGTCCTCGGGGTCGCCGTACGGGGCGAGGAAGACGGTGCGTGAGGGGGTCTGTGCGGCCCTGCGGAAGCGGCCCCGTATGGAGACGAAGTCCTCGATGTCGCGCAGCCGTACCCGCTCCTCGGCCCCGGCGCCGGGGCGGTCGATCGTGTCCAGGGTCCTGGCGAGGGCCTGGTTCCAGGTGATGGTGCGGGTTCTGAGGTCGCCGTGGACGATGGCGTCTGCCCGTTCGAGGGTGTCCACGATGATGCCGATCACCGCGATGGGCTTCGCGCTCTCGATGTAGGTGCTGATCTCCTCGCGGCTGACGTTCCTGCCGCCGCTCACGCCGACGCCGAAGATCCGCGCCCGCAGGGATCCGTCCGTACTGCCGCTGATCCGGTGCTCGACCTCCCGCTCCAGCGCCTTCTCGTAGCGGCCCATCTGGTACAGGTCCATGATGGCGCTGTCATGGAGGTAGAAGCAGATCCCCTCCGTCGGCTTCCCCGAGCTCTGTCCGAGGCGTCTGCGGTACCGACGCACCACGACCACCAGCAGGACCGCGACGATGATCAGGCTCACGGCGGTCGCCGTCCATACGAGCGCCCACGGCCACCAGACGCTCCACCACATTGCGTTGTCAACAGCCACGGATCTCCTTGAAGGCGTCGGAAAGGGAACGGGTGCCCGCGTCCACCACGCGTCCGCCGGTGATACGCGCCACCCGGGTCAGTTCCGCCGGGTCCGCCTCGCCGAAGCGGAGCGGAAAGGTGGGGATGGAGCGGACGGTATCCGCCCGTGCCGAGTGGCGGCGCTCGAACTCCCCGAGGCCGATCCCCGAATTGCTCTCACCGTCCGTCATGAGGACGACGGACACGTGCTGTCCGGGATGGTCGCGCGCGATGCCGGACGCCTTCCGGTAGGCGTGGTCGAGCGCGGACCAGACGGCGGTGGAGGCGTCGAAGTCGTCGGCCGCGACGAAGGAGCCCACGGACTCCAGGTCGCGCGGCCCGCCGACGGTGACATCGCGTTCGGCGAGTACGCGGCCACCGAACCGTATGACGGTGATCTCCTCCCCCCGGTAGAACCGCACGAACTTCCCTGCGGCGGAGGTGTCCGCGCCGCTGAGCCCGGCGAACGCCGCGCGCAGTGAGGCCGCCCGCGCGCCCCGCATCGAGGTGGAGAAGTCGAGGAGGAAGATCACGTGATTCGGGGCGCTCGGCCGGGGATCGCCGTACTGCTCGACCAGTTGGTCCACGACCGCCAACCGGTCCGGGAAGTAGAGCGCGTTGCCGACGTCCGCCCGCAGCCGGGGATCCCTGCGCACCTCCGCGCCGAGCGGCCGGCGCAGCGTGCGTTCCATGATTTTCTTCTGCGTCGACGCGCTCTTCAGCCAGCCCACCACCTTGTCGTACGCGTCGCGCTTGGCCGGGTCGAGCAGGAGCAGCGGGTGGTCGGACAGCACCATGCCGTCCTTCGGGTAGATGATCTCCAGCTTCTCGCGGAGCCGGTCGCCGGCGTTGAGTGCGAGCAGCTCCGATTCGTAGGTGATCAGGGCGTCGAGCCGGTCCTGGTGGGCGAGGTACGTCTCGCGCAGCTCCGCGTCGCTCTCCGCGGTGATCCGCTGGCCGGTACGGAATCCGCGCAGCCGGTCGCAGGAGATGTCCTCGGCGCGCAGCGCGCTGCCGGTCCCGGCGGCGGCGGTCGCGACGCCGACGAGCGCGGAGAGGCCGCTGTTGGTGCGCTTCGGGTCGGCCATGCCGAAGCGCACCGTGCCCGCGGCGGCGGCGTCGGCGATGTCCGCCCAGGACACCTGCCCGGCCCTGGCCTTCGCGCGCAGCGCCCTCGCCGTGGCCGGCTTCACGCCGACGACCACCGGGGAGAACATGGTCGGGGTGCCGAGCGGCTTGGCGGCCCCGGTCCCGGCCTCCTTGAGCCTGAGCTGGAAGTACCGGTCGGAGGAGAGCCACGCGAGATCGTGGTGGTACGCGCCGGGTGTCAGTCCGTTCCCGACGTCCGCGGTGGACTCGTACTCCATCTCCAGGTCGACCCCCGTGTCCCGGCGGAGCTCGTCGAGGAGCGGACCCATGTCCTTCAGTTCCGGACTCGCCAGTACCCGCAGGGTGGTGGGCTCCTCGCCGCCGGATGTGCAGGCGGTGGCCGTGCAGAGCAGAGCCAGGCAGAGCGCGAGAACCACTCCGGGACGCGGGCGCCGCCTCATGAGGACGCCCCCGGGCTCCGCGTCGGCGGCGGGCACTCGCCGACGCGGCTGATCATCCGTTCCAGCAGCGGCAGGCTCGGCAGGGTCGCCTTGGTGTCGTTGGCCACCGGCGCGGGTGCCGGAACACCGCGGTCCGCCAGGAACCGGTACAGCTCGGTGCTGGTCGCCCTGCCGCTGGAATCGAGGACGCGGAAGCCGAGTTCCATCGCCCGGCGCTGGAGTTGTTCATCGGTGGCGAGCAATTCCCCGAGCCGGTCGCCTTTCGGGGTGAGCGCGATGTATTCGGGCTCGGTCAGGACCTGTGTCGACGGATAGAGCAGCACCCGCTCGGGGTCGGCCTTTCCGGCCTGCTGGCGATGCCGTATCTGGTAGGCGAAGTACTGGTGCTCGTACACCACCACGATCGGGGCGACGCCCTTTCCCTCCGGCACCTCGTACGTCTTGAACATCTGCTCCGAGGGAAGCCCCTGGGAGACGAGGGTCGGTTTGATCATCCCGGCCACACGATCCGCTTCCGCATCGCTCGTCGGGACGGTGTTTCCGTTACGGACGAAGGCGACCAGCCCCAGATACGTACCGGCGTGATTCGCATCGCAGATGTTCGACGTCTGGGCGAGAATCCTGTTGCCGTTCGTCGTCCGACGGTTCCTTCCGATGCCGATCTGGTCCCAGGTCTTTCCTCGCGCACTCAGTTCGAGGAACCCCTTCATGTCGAGGGTGTAGTAGAGCGGACTGTCGCGGTCGGAGCCGCTGATCTGCCGTGGCCTGGCCAGGCCGTACTCCCGGAGGGTTTCGGCGTATTCGCGGTAGGTGGCGAGGACGATCGGGCTGACGAAGGGCCGGTGCCCCTTCGCGTACGCGTCCCTGCGGCCGGTCTTGATGATCTCCGCGGCGGGCTGGCCGGACGGAAACGCGAAGTCGTAACCGTCGAAACTCGTGGTCGCGATCTCCCGGGACCCCATCTTCGTGATGTGCACCCTGATCCCGCGCTGCATCAAAATTCTCTGGACCTCGCCGTCCTCGAAGAACTCCGATTTGGAGGCGATCTTGCCCTCCAGGGTGGTGATCCTTTCGAACGGGAAGAGAAGATGACCTCCGGCGGTGAGCGCGATCAGTCCGGCCACGGGAAAGGCGAGCGCGGCGACGAACGAACGGACTGAGCGGCTTCGCACGAAGAGGCGTCGCGAGGGGCGTTGGACGTCCAAGCGTGGCTCATCCGCACCGGGTCTTTCTGCGGTCACCGGTTTCTCCTGCCTGAGAGAGGGCCAGGATCATTCCCGATGTCATGGGCGGACTAATGAATTCCGTACGGATGACGGCGGAATTCACCATGACCGCCGCGGCTCGGCCGGACGGACACCTCGCGCCCGGCGCCGTGCGCTTTGTGTTCTGCGCCGACTCGCGACGTGCAGCTCGTGCTCGGCGACCTCGACTCCCGCACCGCGCGTCGCACGCCGCTGGACGCGGTACGACGCCTGGCCGACCAGTACGAGGGGTTCGCGCTCGGGCTCGGCTTCGACCTCGTGGTCGTCGCGTTCGTCCGTGCCCATCTCGTCGAGTAGCCGCGCAGCACGCCAGGCCACCGGTACAGCGACCGGGTACCGCAGTGGCGACAGTGGCAACCGCACGTCAGAAGCCCAGGTACGTGATCTGGACGATGTGGACGTGTTCGCTGCGTGGCCAGGAAGGAGCGCGGTGCGGTGCGGGCCGCTTCCTCCGCTCCGAAGGAGTTCCCAGGCCCAGCTCAACCGCGTACTGCCGTCATCGCCTCGTTCAGGACCGCGGTCAGTTCCCGCAGCGCCTCCCCGGCAACGTCCGGCTCCTCGCGCTCAAGGTTGCCGCTTGCCCAGGCATACCGGGCGGACAGATCGGGGCTGCGGGCGATCTCGTGAAGGCGCGGTCGCAGTGGTCGCAGTTCTGGAGGGGGTGCCGGACGGGTTCCGGGGCTTCCGGTGCGCGGAACGGAGGCGGGGGCGGCAACTCGGTGGTCAGGCGGTAGGCCAGCACGGCGGCCGGGTGGTGCGGGCTGTGCCGGCCTTCGGGCGGCAGGCCGCTGGTCAGGGCGTGGCGCACAGCGGCCGGCGGCACATCGCGCTCCAGCCAGGCGGCGACGCCGGGGGCCAGATGGGCCGTGGCGCAGGCGGAGAGGTGCAGCCGGGGGTCGAGGGCGCTCAGGTCGGCGAGGATGGCTGTGGCCGCTCGGAGCAGGTCCGGGGACGAGTAGCCGGGCTGGGGTACGGCGGGCAGGGGCCGCCGCTTCTCGCTGGGCTTGGGTTGTGTGGGCTCAGGGCGCATGCCGGGAGTCGTGTGACTCTCGTCGGCATCCGTCTCGGCCACCGGAGGCGCGGCGTGTGCAACTGCTGGGAGAAACATGATCCGCAAGACCACTGCCGGGGACGCCTCCGGGCTGGCGTGGTTCAAGAGCAGCTACAGCGGTGGCAACGACGGCAACTCCTGCGTCGAGATCGCCGCCACCCCCGGCACCGTGCACATCCGCGACTCCAAAGTCATAGGCGGCCCCCACTTGGCGCTCGCGCCCGGCGCCTGGGCGGCCTTCATCACATACGCCGTGGAAGGCTGACGCCTCAACACCAACGCACCCCGCACACCGCATCGGTACAACCGTGTGCGGGGCACATCGGAGTACGGCTCAGAGCAAGTCGTCCGGCCTGGTCAACGGGCGCTCATTCCGTGTCCTTCGGATGCCGTGGCGAGGCGTACACAAGAATGACCGTCGATGTTTCCGGGCTGACCAGGTAGCGCACCCTGCCACCGCTGGTGATCTCGTACTCCCACTGCTCCAGCTCGGATCCCTTCCACTCCTTGGTCGCGTGCCTTCCTCGGAGCTGATGCCGGCGATTCCAGTTGGATCGGGACTGGGGTCGGTGCGCAGCGCGTCCAGACTGCGATGCGCGTTCGACAGCACCGCTTGGCAGAGTTGTTCCCACCCCGTCACCGCCTCCGTCGTCCCGAAAACGACGTTCCAGCCGCTCAGCGGAGGGACACTGACCCGATCCCCCTTCTTCGGGCTCACCCGCGCACCTCGACCTGACCGAGGTTGTGACCTTCGAGAGGGCGCAGCGACTCCCTGAGCTGCTCAGGGTCGGCGTTGATGCGGGCGGTGGCACGCCAGGAAACGATCGCGCGGTGCACGGCCTCCCCGGCCCCCAGTTCAGCGGCGTCGGACAGCGCTTCAAGAAGCTCGACGGTGAAAGCCCTCACCTCTTCAGCGTCGAGATGCCGCACCCAGGGAAACACTTCGGGCAGCGCGAGGAGGAGTGACTTCGCTCCGTCGTCCTGTTTCATCAGGGCGAGGAAAAGCCGCGAGGCGGTGGTCAGATTCTCCTCGGCATGCTCTGCCCGCACGGCCGTCGTCAGCACCATGTCCGGGGCGTCCCGATGCGTGACGCGGAGCTGCCCCAAGGCCGCAGCCCTGGCCGCGACACCCTTCGGATTCCGGGACAGGTCGGTGAAGGAGACGGACTCCTGCTCCGTTGCCAGATGCGTGACACTCATACTCAGACTGCACTCAGATCACGTTCTGATTTCCACAGCTGGAGTGGCTCGGCCTTGCCACGTGCCTGGTGCTCGGTGTCTGCGCGTTATGCACCAGGCGAATACCCCAGGTACGCAAAAGCCCGGCCCACTACCCGGGCCGGGCTTCCTCACGCTCAGGCTGGACGCGGTCTCAGACGTCCTCGGGCTTCTCGTCGCCGGGCTCCAGGCCGAACTGCTCCACGAGCCACTTGTCGAACTCGATCGAGGCGCGCACCCAGCTCACCGTCGACGACACGAAGTGCTCCAGGCTGACCCCCATGCCGATCAGCATCTGGGCTTCGCCGATCAGCCGCACGGTGGGCGGGCCGTCGCCCTCCTCGTGGACGTGGCTGTAGACCTTGGGCCACAGCGTGCGGCGGTTCCAGTCGTCGATCGCGTCGAGGATCTTGGACTTGTCCGCGATGGGGTGCGGCCGGTCGTAGAACGTCCGCACCGAGAAGACCTGCTGGTCCTCCTCGCCACGGAACATGAAGTACGTGCGGAACTCCTCCCACGGAGCCGCGAGGTCACCCTCGTCGTCGACGACGTACTTCAGCTCCATCTGTTCCAGGAGCTGCTTGACCAGGTCCTGGTCGGGGACGACGGGGCCCGCCGGTCCTTCACCCTGCGGTTGGGGCTGTCCCCCGAAATTCGGAATCGAGGACGGGTCGATGCTCACCGTGTATTTCCCTTCGTACGGTTCCTGCCATCCTCTCCCATCCCGGGCGGTCCCTGGCAAGCCCATCCGCGTCCGCACGGGTCATGGATTCGTCATGCGGTCCGTGAGCTGCCACACCCCCGTGGAGGGGTTGCGGGCATGCTCGGCGCCGGTGGGGTCCAGCTTCCGCGCCCGTTCCGTTCTTGAGCACACCTTCGAAAGAGGCTGTTCGGCCGCATCGTCCGCTCGACGGCCATCCGCTCGCCGGTGAGCGAGGCTCCGTACGTCATGGACATACGGGCACGTTCGAAGAGGATGCGCTTACGCCTGCGGCGCGGCACGGGGGGCGTTCGGCAGCCGGCGGGCCCGCGACTCGCGCACCGCGTTCCCGAAGAAGTCGAATGCGTTCACCACCGTCGACCTGCCCGAGGCGTTAGCGCCGAAGATCGCCGCCACCGGCACCGCGGGCCGGTCGTCCGCGTCCACCGGGGCAAGGTTCAGCTCCTGCGGCTCTCACAGGGAGCCGTGGTGGGCCACACGGAAGCTCAGCAACATGGTGCGCGCCCACGAACGTGGACAGGCCCGCCACCCGAGCGGGTGACGGACCTGCCAAGCCCCTGATCCCCAGGCCCTACAGCGTCTTCGCCAAGGACGGCGGCTGCTCCGTCGTCCCCCGTTCCACCACCAGGCCGTCCTCCACCCGGTCCACCCGGACCGTGTCGCCGTCCGTGATGTCGCCCGCCAGGATCTCCTTCGCGAGCTGGTCGCCGATCGCCGTCTGGACCAGGCGGCGCAGGGGGCGGGCGCCGTAGGCCGGGTCGTTGCCCTCTTCCGCGAGCCAGTCCAGGGCCTCCGGGGTGACCTGGAGGGTGAGGCGGCGTTCCGCGAGGCGCTGGGCGAGGCGGTCGATCTGGAGGCCCGCGATGTGGGCCAGCTCGTCCCGGGACAGCGCGGAGAAGACCACCAGGTCGTCCAGGCGGTTGAGGAACTCCGGCTTGAAGGAGGACCGTACGGTCTGGAGGACCTGCTCCTTCTTGCGTTCCGGGGTGATCGTCGGGTCGACCAGGTACTGGCTGCCCAGGTTCGACGTCAGGATCAGGATGGTGTTCCGGAAGTCGACCGTCCGGCCCTGGCCGTCGGTGAGGCGGCCGTCGTCCAGGACTTGGAGCAGCACGTCGAAGACCTCGGGGTGGGCCTTCTCGACCTCGTCCAGGAGGACCACGGAGTACGGGCGCCGCCGTACCGCCTCGGTGAGCTGGCCGCCCTCCTCGTAGCCGACGTAGCCGGGGGGCGCGCCGACCAGGCGGGCCACGGAGTGCTTCTCGCCGTACTCGCTCATGTCGATGCGGACCATGGCCCGCTCGTCGTCGAAGAGGAAGTCCGCGAGCGCCTTGGCCAGTTCCGTCTTGCCCACGCCCGTCGGGCCGAGGAAGAGGAACGATCCTGTGGGCCGGTCGGGGTCCGCGATGCCGGCGCGGGTGCGCCGTACCGCGTCGGAGACGGCCTCGACCGCCTCGCTCTGGCCGATCAGCCGCCTGCCCAGCTCCTGCTCCATGCGCAGCAGCTTCTGCGTCTCGCCCTCCAGCAGCCGGCCCGCGGGGATACCGGTCCAGGAGCCGACGACGTCGGCGATGTCGTCCGGGCCGACCTCCTCCTTGACCATCGTGTCCTTGGCGGCCTCCTGCTCGGCCTCCGCGGCCGCCTCCAGCTCCCGCTCCAGGTTGGGGATCTCGCCGTACAGCAGCTTGGAGGCGGTGTCGAAGTCGCCGTCGCGCTGCGCCCGCTCGGCCTGTCCGCGCAGGTCGTCCAGGCGTTCCTTCAGCTCACCGACCCGGTTCAGGCCCTGCTTCTCCTTCTCCCAGCGGGCGGTGAGGCCGCGCAGTTCCTCCTCGCGGTCGGCGAGGTCGCGGCGCAGCTTCTCCAGGCGCTGCTTGGAGGCGGGGTCGGACTCGTTCTTGAGGGCCAGCTCCTCCATGCGGAGGCGGTCGACGGAGCGCTGGAGCTCGTCGATCTCCAGCGGCGAGGAGTCGATCTCCATCCGGAGCCGGGACGCGGCCTCGTCGACGAGGTCGATGGCCTTGTCGGGGAGGAAGCGCGAGGTGATGTAGCGGTCGGAGAGGGCGGCGGCGGCCACCAGGGCCGCGTCCGCGATCTGCACCTTGTGGTGGGCCTCGTAGCGGCCCTTGAGCCCGCGCAGGATCGCGATGGTGTCCTCGACGGTCGGCTCGGCGACCAGCACCTGCTGGAAGCGGCGTTCCAGGGCGGCGTCCTTCTCGATCCGCTCGCGGTACTCGTCGAGGGTGGTCGCGCCGACCATGCGCAGCTCGCCGCGGGCCAGCATCGGCTTGAGCATGTTGCCCGCGTCCATCGAGGAGTCGCCGCCGGCGCCCGCGCCGACGACGGTGTGCAGCTCGTCGATGAAGGTGATGATCTGTCCGTCGCTCTCCTTGATCTCGGAGAGGACGGTCTTGAGGCGTTCCTCGAACTCGCCGCGGTACTTGGCGCCGGCGACCATCGCGCCGAGGTCCAGCGAGACCAGCCGCTTGTTCTTGAGCGACTCCGGCACGTCGCCCTTGACGATGCGCTGCGCGAGCCCCTCGACCACGGCGGTCTTGCCGACGCCGGGCTCGCCGATCAGCACCGGGTTGTTCTTCGTACGGCGCGACAGCACCTGCACCACGCGGCGGATCTCGTGATCCCGGCCGATGACGGGGTCGAGCTTGCCGTCCCGGGCGGCGGCGGTGAAATCGGTGCCGAACTTCTCCAGGGCCTTGTACTGGCCCTCCGGGTCGGGTGTGGTCACCCGGCGCCCTCCCCTTGACTTCTCGAACGCGTCCAGGAGCCGGTCCGCGGCGGCTCCCTGCCCGGCCAGTATCTCCCCGGTCTGGCCGCCCTTGGCGGCGATGCCGATGAGCAGGTGCTCGGTGGAGAGGTAGTCGTCGCCCAGCTCCTTCGCCCGGCGGCCCGCGTCCGCGATGACGGCGAGCAGGTCGCGGTTGGGCTGCGGGGGCGCGACGGTCGATCCGGTGACGCTGGGCTGGGCGGCGAGCAGCCGCTCGGTGGCCGACCGTACGGCCGCCTGGTCCGCCTCGACGGCGGCCAGGAGATCGGTGACGTTCTCGTTCTCCTGGCCCTCCAGCAGCGCGAGCAGCAGATGGGCCGGGGTCAGGTCGGGATGTCCCGCCGCCACCGCCCTGCTGGTGGCGGAGTTGATCGCATCCCGGCTCTTGTTGGTCAGCTCGGCGTCCACGTGGGCCCTCTCCTCCTTGCACGAGTTCTGCGCGCGTTCTCGCGGTCTTGCTCTCGCGGTCTTGCGTGATCCTCTGCGACCTGCGCGATCCTGCGATTTTGCGTGATCACCTACGGGTACGGAAAAACGTCGCTCCGGTCTCATCCGCCCCGCCACATCCTGACAGCAAGAACCTACGCAAAGTTGAGTCTATTCCACTCAAGCTTGGAATGGTGCCCAGGACCCCGCTCCCCGAGCCCGATTTTTCTCGGGTTCCGGTTCTCCCACCACCCGTACGCACCCGGGCACCGGCCGCACACACCGAAAGGCCCGGCACGCGGGGTCACGCGTGCCGGGCCGGAAGGACACCGGGCCGGGAGCATCCGGGGCAGCGCCCGGGAGAGTCCGGGGCAGCGCACGGAAGAATCCGGGCAGCACAACGGCGCCATCGTGTTTCAGGTCCACGATGGCGCCGTTGTGTGGGGGAAGCGCCTGAACGATTTGGAACGACGGGGGAATCGCTCAGGCACTGCGGGGGGTGGCGAGGGTGGTCTGTGGTGCTCCGACCAGCTGGTGGTCACGCTGGTCGAGGTTGACGAAGATCATGTCGTAGCGGATGGCACAGCGGACCGGGCGCGGGGCCCCGCGCGGCCTGCGGAGGCAGCGGTAGGCGCGGACGTCCTCGTCCTCCTCACGCACGACGACGATCGGCTCTCCGAAGAGAGTGACCATCAACGAGTCTCCTCGGTGGGGAATGGCCGTGACCAGATCGATGAAGTGCCACCCCGATCGGTACGCCGTGGCCATCTCACGCCGGAAGACCCGATCGTCCGGCGGGACGGTCATGCCTCGGTGCCGGCCGGGGTGCTGCCCCATTCGATGTCACCAGAGTCACCGGCGTCACCGGAGGCGGCCTTGGGGGCCACCGTCCACGAAATCTCCTCCGTGCCCGCGGCCCGGACGGCGGTTCCGGCCGGCGTGCTGGTCCAGGAGATCTCCCCCACCGCGGCGGCCTGGTGGGCCGCACCCGTCGGCGCACTGGTCCAGGAGATCTCCCCGACAGCAGCCAGCGCACCGAAGGCCAGAGCCGTAGAGAAAGCAGTGGCCACCACCGCGCGAAGCATTCTCTGATACATAGTCGGCTTCGTCCTCACTTGATGGATTCCTCTCCCCCGCCATCTAGACGATGTCTCATTCGGACACGTCAACACCACCGGGACGAGGCATCATGTTCCTGCATGTTCAGGACCCTGAGGGGTGGAGATTTGACCGAAAGCATCACAAAACCGACACATCCCCATGCCGTCACTGATCTATGTGAAGACGGCAGGCGGCTTTACGCCAGTGCGCTGCGCTCCGGGCGCATAGCCAGGAGCGAGATCGTGACCGCCCCCTGTCTGATGGAGTTCCCGCTCCTGCATCCGGACCCGGACGATCCGGACTGGCTGCGACCGGTTCCGCCGTCGGCCGCGCTCTCCCAGCGGCTCAACCCCATCGAGCGGGAGATCCAGGAGCGGAGGCACTTCGCCGTCGCGCTGACCGACGCTTTCGAGCCGTTCATGGCGATCGCCTCGCAGGGGCCGCCGAGCACCCACGCGATCACCGTCCTGGAGGGCAAGGGCCGGATCAACGCGGCGATCGACCTCTCCACGGCCGCGTGCAGGACCGAGGTCCTCACCGTGCAGCCGGGCGGCGTCCGCAGCGCGGACGCGCTCGAACAGGGGCTGGAGCGCGGCCGGACCGTGGTGGACCGCGGGGTCAGCATCCGCACGCTCTACCAGCACACCGTCCGGCACGGCCAGGGCACGCTCGCGTACGCCGAACGTCTCGCCGAGGGAAAGGTCGAGATCCGGACGCTGGAGGAGCTGGTCGAACGGCTGATCATCTTCGACCGCACCGTCGCGTACATCCCGGCGCGCTCCGACCGGGAGGTCGCCCTGGAACTGCGCCACCCGGCGCTCGTCGACTACCTGGCCCAGGTCTTCGAGCAGCTCTGGCGACGCGCCACCCCCCTCACCGAACAGGTCGCGTACGAGCCGACCCCCGACGGCATCTCCGGCGTCCAGCGCTCCATCGCGAGGCTGCTCATCGAGGGATACGTGGACGAGGCCATCGCCCGCCGGCTGGGGATGAACGTACGGACCTGCCGCGCCCACATCGCCAAACTCGCCACCACACTCGGCAGCGGCAGCAGGGCACAACTCGGCTATCTCATCGCACATTCGGGAATCCTGGACCAGGAGCGCTGACCCGGCATTTCGACACACCCCGACATACCTCGCTCCACACCGCACACAACGAACCCCACACCGAACAAACAGAGGAAACCCGCAATCTGAATCCGAACCGACCTGAAACAGCGCGAGTTCCCCGAACCGGACGCCTAAAACCCGCCGTTGCACGGCGAGAATCCGGCGACGTCCGCAGTCACTCTCTGTAGAGTGCGGCTTCGGCCTGTCCGGATCAAGCGAAACGCGACTGCACTGATGCGCACTGCGGAACCGTGCAGCACTGCGGAACCACGCAGGAGGGACATATGACACAACCGGACGCGGTGACCCACAGAGGACCGTCGCCCGCTGTGTCGGCGGAGGCGCGCACCCTGCTCGACCGGTTCGTCCGGGGCGAGCAGGTCGGGCGCGCCGAGCCCGGCTGCACCGAACTGATCGCCCTCGGCCTGGCGGTCCACGACCCGCACCACGACCGGTGGGGCATGGCCGACCTGCGCCATGCCGAGGAGACCGCCATGGCCGAGGAGCGGGCCGGCATAGCCCGCCACCTCCAGCGCATGCGGCAACTCGCCGATCTCTACCGCGAGCTGGGAACGTACGAATCGCCCACCGGAAACGGAATCGAGTTTCTCGACCGGCTCGAACACGTCAATGCCGCCATCATGCAGGCAGCGGATTACGCGCGGTCCCACATGTACACGGCGCACCCGGTAAACCGGACCGCCGCGGGGCTGACCGCGGTCATCCCCCGCGAGATCAAGCTCCTGGAACGCGGCATCACCCGCCGCACCATTTACTCCGAATCCGCCCGTACCCGCGCCGCGGAACAGGAGTGGGCGACGACCATGAGCGCGCACGGCGCGGAGATTCGCACGCTCGCCTCCGATTTCGAGCGAATGATCCTCGTGGACAGAAGATTCGCCATCATTTCCGACCACCGGGACGAGCCGAACAGAATGACCGCGTTCAAGGTGACGCACCCCGGCATGGTGGCTTTCCTCCACCACCTCTTCGAGCAGCAGTGGGAGCGGGCCGAGCCCTGGATGGGCGGCCGGTTCCGGCCGAGGGAGGGGATCGTCACGACGGGCCGCTCCCGGCGCATCCTCAACAAGCTCCGCGAGGGCCGCACCCTCAAGCAGATCGCCAGCGAACTGGACGTCAGCCTGCGCACCGTCAACACCGACCTGAACAAGCTGTACGAGGTCGTCGGCGTGGACACGCTCTTCTCGCTCGGGGTGTGGTGGGGGTCCGAGGCCGCCGCCGAGGAGCGCAAACGGGGCTGACCGTACCCGAGCGGGACGACCGCGCGAGCGCGCAGCGGAACGCCCGGCCGGGGAGATCCCGGCCGGGCGTTCCGAGGCAGTCGGCAGTCCGTGAGGTCGGTCCGTAAGGCCCCGTAAGGTCGGCCCGCGAGGCCGGTCCGTGAGGTCAGTCCGTCGGGCGCTTGGGCTTCGGGCGCCACACCACCAGCGCGCTCGTCTGCTGTACGTCCTGGTACGGCACCAGGTCCCGGCGGTACGAGGCGTGCACCTGCGCCTCGCGCTGCTGCATCGCCGCCGCGGCGCCGTCCACCGCGGAGGCCAGCTCGGCGACCCTGGCCTGGAGCGCGGCGACCTGGTTCTCCAGCTCGATGATGCGCTTGATTCCGGCCAGATTGATGCCCTCGTCCTGCGAGAGCTGCTGCACCTGCCGGAGCAGTTCGATGTCCCGCGCCGAGTAGCGGCGCCCGCGGCCCGCCGTACGGTCCGGGGAGACCAGGCCGAGACGGTCGTACTGCCTCAGGGTCTGCGGGTGCAGCCCGGAGAGCTGGGCCGCCACCGAGATGACGTACACCGGCGTCTCCTCGGTCAGCGCGTACGCCCTGCCGAACGATGAGGACGGCCGCCGCCGCCCGTCCCTGTCCATCGGGTCATGCTCCCTTCGCCGCCTGGAACAGCTCCGCCCGCGGGTTCTCGTCCGCGGTCGCCTTCCGGTATGCCTCCAGCGCGTCGCGCGCCTGCCCGCCGAGGTCCTTGGGCACGACCACCTCGACGGTCACCAGCAGGTCGCCGCGGCTGCCGTCCTTGCGTACGGCGCCCTTGCCACGGGCCCGCATCGTACGGCCGTTGGGGGTGCCCGCGGGCAGCTTCAGCGTGACCGGTGGGCCACCCAGCGTGGGAACCCGCACCTCGCCGCCGAGCGCCGCCTCCGCGAAGGTGACGGGCACGGTGATGGTGAGGTTGTCGTCCCTGCGGCCGAAGACTGGGTGCGCGTCGACATGGACGACGACGTACAGGTCGCCGCCCGGGCCGCCGCGCTCGCCGGGAGCGCCCTTGCCCCGGAGCCTGATCCGCTGGCCGTCGCTGACGCCCGCGGGGATACGGACCTGCATGGTCCGCGAGGACCTGGCCCGGCCGCTGCCCTTGCAGACCTCGCACGGGTCCTGGGCGATCAGCCCGCGCCCCTTGCAGTCCACGCACGGGTCGGTCAGCGAGAAGCCGCCGCCCGAGCCGCGCGAGACCTGGCCGGTGCCCACACAGGTCGGGCAGACCCGCGGGGAGCCGTTCTTGTCGCCGGTGCCCGAACACGCCTTGCAGGGCGCCTGGCTGGACATCCGCAGCGGGACGGTGGCCCCGTCGACGGCCTCGGTGAAGCTGAGCGTCACCTCGGTGTCGATGTCCTGGCCGCGGCGCGGCTGCGTACGGGTGCCGGGGCCGCCGCGGTTGAACAGCCCGCCGAAGACGTCACCGAGCCCGCCGCCGAAGCCGCCGGCACCGGCCGGGCCGCCGCCCTGCGGGCCGCCCTGGCCGCCGCCGAAGAGGTCGCCCAGGTCGAAGTTGAACGAGCCGTTGCCGCCCGCGCCGGGCCCCGGCCGGAACCCGCCGTTGCCGAAGAGCGAGCGCGCCTCGTCGTACTCCTTGCGCCGCTTGGGGTCGCCGAGGATGTCGTTCGCCTCGGAGATCTCCTTGAAGCGCTCCTCCGCCTTGGCGTCGCCCTTGTTGGCGTCCGGGTGGTACTCGCGGGCGAGCTTCCGGTACGCCTTCTTGATCTCGGCCTCGGTGGCGTCCTTCGGAACGCCGAGAACCTTGTAGTAGTCCTTCTCCACGAAGTCCTTCGTGCTCATCCTCGACGTCCCTCCTCTCCGCCCGCACCGGCACCGCCGGTCACCGCGTCACCTGTGTCCGGAACGCCGCCGGCGCGTCGTGCGCCGGCCGCGTCCCGGATATCGACGGCGTGCTCCGTGCCGTCTCCGTCAGCCCTGTTCGGGCCCACCGTTCTCCTTGTCATCGGCCGACTCCGCCTGCTCCTCGGCGGACTTGGTCTTGCCACCCGGCTGCGGCTCGGCCACCGCGACCCGGGCGGGCCGGATCGTGCGCTCGCCGAACCGATACCCGGGCTGGAGGATCGCGACGCACGTCGTCTCCGTGACGTCCGGCGCGTACGAGTGCATCAGGGCCTCGTGGATCGTCGGGTCGAAGGGCTCGCCCTCCGTACCGAACGGCTGGAGCCCCAGCTTGACCGTGACCGCTTCCAGCGACTCGGCGACGGACTTGAAGCCGCCGACGAGCTCGTCGTGGTCCCGCGCCCGCCCGATGTCGTCGAGCACGGGCAGGAGTTCGGTGAGCAGGTTCGCGACCGCGATCTCCTTGACGGAGACCCGGTCCCGCTCCACACGCCGGCGGTAGTTCTGGTACTCGGCCTGGAGCCGCTGGAGGTCGGCCGTGCGCTCACCCAGCGCCGTACGGACCTGGTCGAGCTGGGCCAGCAGGCCCGCGTCCTGGATGTCCCCGGCGGGGGCCGCCGCCCCGGACTCCTTCGCGGAGTCCGGCTCGGCGGCCTTCGGCGTGGCGTCGTCGGCGCCGGAGGGGACATCGGGCTTCTCCTCGAAGCCCGGGGTCTCCTCTGTCACGCCGCACCGTCCTTCCTGGGCTTCTCGTCGTCGACGATCTCGGCGTCCACGACGTCGTCCTCGGGCTTGGCCTGGCCGGCGCCCGCGGCACCGTCGGGGCCGGCGGCACCGGACGCCTGGGCGTCCGCGTACATCGCCTGTCCGAGCTTCTGGGACACGGCCGCGACCTTCTCCGTGGCGGTACGGATCTCGGCGGTGTCCTCGCCCTTCAGCTTCTCCTTGAGGTCGGCGATCGCCGTCTCGACCTCGGTCTTGATCTCGCCCGGGACCTTCTCCTCGTTGTCCTTGAGGAACTTCTCGGTCTGGTAGACGAGCTGCTCGGCCTGGTTGCGGGTCTCCGCGGCCTCGCGGCGGCGGTGGTCCTCGTCCGCGTACTTCTCGGCCTCTTCGCGCATCCGGTTGACCTCGTCCTTCGGCAGCGAGGAGCCACCGGTGACGGTCATCTTCTGCTCCTTGCCGGTGCCGAGGTCCTTCGCGGCCACGTGCATGATGCCGTTGGCGTCGATGTCGAAGGCGACCTCGATCTGCGGCACACCGCGCGGCGCGGGCGGCAGACCGGTCAGCTCGAACATACCGAGCTTCTTGTTGTACGCGGCGATCTCGCGCTCGCCCTGGTAGACCTGGATCTGCACGGACGGCTGGTTGTCCTCGGCCGTCGTGAAGATCTCCGAGCGCTTCGTCGGAATCGTGGTGTTCCGCTCGATCAGCTTGGTCATGATGCCGCCCTTGGTCTCGATACCCAGGGACAGCGGGGTGACGTCGAGGAGCAGGACGTCCTTGACCTCACCCTTCAGGACACCGGCCTGGAGCACGGCGCCGATGGCGACGACCTCGTCCGGGTTGACGCCCTTGTTGGCCTCGCGGCCACCGGTCAGCTCCTTGACGAGCTCGGCGACGGCGGGCATACGCGTCGAACCACCGACGAGCACCACGTGGTCGATCTCGGAGAGCTGGATGCCCGCGTCCTTGATGACGTTGTGGAACGGGGTCTTGCACCGGTCCAGCAGGTCGGCCGTGAGCTGCTGGAACTGGGAGCGGGTGACCTTCTCGTCCAGGTGCAGCGGGCCCTCGGCGGACGCCGTGATGTACGGCAGGTTGATCGTGGTCTCCGTGGAGGACGACAGCTCGATCTTCGCCTTCTCCGCGGCCTCGCGGAGACGCTGGAGAGCCATCTTGTCCTTGGACAGGTCCACGCCGTGGCCGTTGGCGAACTGCTTCACCAGGTAGTCGACGAGACGCTGGTCCCAGTCGTCACCACCGAGGTGGTTGTCACCGTTGGTGGCCTTCACCTCGACGACGCCGTCGCCGATCTCCAGCAGCGAGACGTCGAACGTACCGCCACCGAGGTCGAAGACGAGGATGGTCTGGTCGTCCTTGTCGAGCCCGTAGGCCAGGGCGGCCGCCGTCGGCTCGTTGACGATGCGCAGGACGTTCAGGCCCGCGATCTCGCCGGCCTCCTTGGTGGCCTGGCGCTCCGAGTCGTTGAAGTACGCCGGGACGGTGATCACCGCGTCGGTGACCTTCTCGCCCAGGTACGCCTCGGCGTCCCGCTTCAGCTTCTGCAGCACGAAGGCCGACATCTGCTGGGGGTTGAAGTCCTTGCCGTCGAGGTTGATCTTCCAGTCGGTGCCCATGTGGCGCTTGACCGACCGGATGGTCCTGTCGACGTTCGTGACCGCCTGGCGCTTCGCGACCTCGCCGACGAGCACCTCGCCGTTCTTGGCGAAGGCGACGACGGACGGCGTGGTCCTGGCGCCCTCTGCGTTGGTGATGACGGTGGGCTCGCCGCCTTCGAGAACGCTGACGACGGAGTTAGTCGTGCCCAGGTCGATGCCGACCGCACGTGCCATTTCGATTCCTCCAGGTGACTTGAGTGGAACAGGCTCAAGGATGCATCACAGATCCCACGGAGTCAAAGGACCTGAGTCGAGAAGACTCAACTATTGTGCGCCCGCATCCCGGCCGCGCCGAAACGCGCGAAACGGGCACGGCGGGCGGCTCCGCCCGGGGCGCCTACCCCATCCATACCGGTCCAGCATGCGATCGTTCTGTACCAAAAGCCATAAATCGCTCAGAGAACGGTCAGATGTGGCCATGAAGCGACCTCCACCCGAGACACCTCAGACGCCCAGGACACCTCAGACGCCCAGGACACCCCAGGAGCTCTGGACACCCCAGACGCTCTGGACACCTCAGGCGCCCCGGACATCCCCGCCACCGGACCCGCACCTCGCACGACTCGGCCGGCTCGGCCCGCATCTCACACGACTCGCCCAGCTCGGCCCGCACCTCGCTCAGCTCGCCCGACTCCGCCCGCACCTCGAACCCAAGCGCCTGCTCGACCTGACCCTCGGCTCGGCCCTGCTGCTCCTGGCCTCGCCTGTCCTCGCGGCCGCCGCCCTCACCCTCGCGCTCTCCCGCCCGGCCGGTGGCGTCCTCGTACGCGACTACCGCACCGGGCTCAACGGACACCCCTTCCTCCTGAGTTCCCTGCGCACCCGCCGCTTCCGGCTCGACCTGCTCTCCCGGCTGCCCCACGTCGTACGCGGCCACCTCTCCCTGGTCGGTCCGGCACCCCTGAAGTTCGGCTCCCCCGCGGCCGCGGCGCCCTGGCGGCAGCTCGTACGGCCCGGACTGACCGGGCTCGCGCAGGTACGGCGCCACTCGGCCCTGCCGTGGAACGAGGCGCCCCTGCTGGACCAGCACTACGTGGAGCAGTACTGGATCGGCCTGGACCTCTCGATCCTCGCCCGCACGCCCGGCGCGCTCATGCGGCGGGTCAGGGTGGCCTCAGCGACACAGATCACCGGCCCGACGGCTACATTGCGGCGGAATAAGTGGGTACCCTCAGCACGAGCCGATTAAGTTACCGCTTAGTACGATCAGTCTGAGCGCGGTTCCGGATCTCCCACCGTCGCAGGCCCGAGGAGCCCCCGAAATGCAACTCGCCGCGATCATCGTGTCGCTGGTACTCGCCGTCGTAGGTGTCGCGCTGTTCGCCCGAGCCATCGCGCAGATCTACCGCTTCGTACGGCTCGGCCAGCCCGTGCCCGCCGGGACACGTACCGACGAACCCGCGCAACGCACCCTGACGGTGGCCAAGGAGTTCCTCGGCCACACCCGGATGAACGCCTGGGGCGTCGTCGGCGTCGCGCACTGGTTCGTCGCGGTCGGGTTCTTCTCGCTCGTCCTGACCCTGGTCAACGCCTTCGGCCAGCTGTTCAAGGCCGACTGGCTGCTGCCGGTGATCGGCGACTGGACCCCGTACGAGGTCTTCGTCGAGCTGATCGGCCTGCTGACCACGCTCGGCATCCTGACGCTGATCGTCATCCGCCAGCTCTCGCTGCCCGGCCGGGCCGGGCGCAAGTCCCGCTTCGCGGGCTCCAACCTGGGCCAGGCGTACTTCGTCGAGGCCGTCATCCTGACCATCGGGATCGCCATCCTCGTCCTGCGCGGGCTGGAGGGGGCGCTGCACCACGCGGACTCGTACCAGGCGGCGTACGTCGTCTCGTACCCCCTGGTCCTGGCCTTCAAGGGGCTGAGCCTCGCCACCCTGCAGAACCTGGTCTACCTGGTCGCCATGATCAAGATCGCCACCTCACTGGTGTGGATGATCACCGTCGCCCTCAAGACCGACATGGGCGTCGCCTGGCACCGTTTCCTCGCCTTCCCCAACATCTGGTTCAAGCGCGAGGCGGACGGCTCCACGGCCCTCGGCGCGCTCCGGCCCATGACCTCCGGCGGCAAGGAGATCGACTTCGAGGACCCGGGCGACGACGACATCTTCGGGGTCTCCCAGGTGGAGCACTTCGCCTGGAAGGGCATCCTCGACTTCTCCACGTGCACGGAGTGCGGTCGCTGCCAGTCGCAGTGCCCCGCCTGGAACACGGGCAAGCCGCTCTCCCCGAAGCTGCTGATCATGTCGCTGCGCGACCACGCGCACGCCAAGGCGCCGTATCTGCTGGCCGGCGGCGGCAAGACGATGGAGGGCGAGGAGAAAGCCACCGCCGAGGCCCTGAAGGACGTGCCCGCGGCGGCCCTCGCGGAGGCCGAGCGCCCGCTGATCGGGACGCTGGAGGAGAACGGCGTCATCGACCCGGACGTGCTGTGGTCCTGCACGACCTGTGGCGCGTGCGTGGAGCAGTGCCCGGTCGACATCGAGCACATCGACCACATCGTCGACATGCGCCGCTACCAGGTGATGATCGAGTCCAGCTTCCCCTCCGAGGCCGGGACGATGCTCAAGAACCTGGAGAAGAAGGGCAATCCCTGGGGGCTGGCCAAGAAGCAGCGCCTGGAGTGGACCAAGGAGGTCGACTTCGAGGTGCCTGTGGTCGGCAGGGACATCGAGGACCTGACGGAGGTCGACTACCTCTACTGGGTCGGCTGCGCGGGCGCCTTGGAGGACCGCGCGAAGAAGACCACGAAGGCGTTCGCGGAACTCCTCCACATCGCCGGCGTGAAGTTCGCCATCATGGGCGGCGACGAGAAGTGCACGGGTGACTCGGCCCGCCGCCTCGGCAACGAGCCGCTGTTCCAGCAGCTCGGCCAGGAGAACGTCGCGATGCTCAACATGGCGTACGGCGAGGATGACGACGACGCGTCGACGAAGAAGCCGAAGTCCTCGAAGAAGATCGTCGCGACCTGCCCGCACTGCTTCAACACCATCGCGAACGAGTACCCGCAGCTCGGCGGCGAGTACGAGGTCATCCACCACACGCAGCTGCTCCAGCACCTCGTGGACGAGGGCAGGCTCGTGCCGGTGACACCGGTCGAGGGCCTGATCACGTACCACGACCCCTGCTACCTGGGCCGGCACAACAAGGTCTACACACCGCCGCGCGAGATCATGTCCGCCGTCCCGGGCCTGCGCCAGCAGGAGATGCACCGCCACAAGGAACGCGGCTTCTGCTGCGGCGCGGGCGGCGCGCGGATGTGGATGGAGGAGCGCATCGGCAAGCGGATCAACAACGAGCGGGTGGACGAGGCCCTTTCACTCAACCCGGACATCGTCTCGACGGCCTGCCCGTTCTGCCTGGTGATGCTGACGGACTCGGTCAACGGCAAGAAGGGCGACGGCCAGGCCAAGGAGTCGCTCCAGGTGGTGGACGTGGCGCAGCTGCTGCTCGACTCGGTACGGACGCCGGCCGACCCGGAGCCGGAGGAGGAGCGGGAGAGCGCACCGGACCCGGAGCCCGAACCGGCGAAGTAGCCCGTGCGCGGGGGCCGTTCGTTCCGTACGGGAGCCGGGGCAGGCGCCTGCCCCGGCGGCACAACCTTCCGGGGGCGGGGCGGGTCCAACTGGCCATGCGGAAACGTCCGGTGTCCGGCAGGCGCGCCCTTGCCCCCGTGGTCCCTCTGATGGGTCTCGTCTGTCTGATGGGACTGGCGACGGCGTGCGGGAGCGCCGGCACCCCACCGGACGGCGGGTCACCCGGCCCCACGACCGGCCCGGCGACCACCGCGACGACCGGCGCGCCGTCCCGTACGCCGGCCCCGCCCCCGCCCCCGTCGCCGACCGCGCCGCCGGTCCCCGCCACGTACTCCGACTTCGACGGCGACCGCGTGAGCGACCTCGTCCTGACCGACCCCGTCGCGACGGTCGACGGCGTCTACTCCGCCGGGTACGCGGCCGTGGTGCCCGGCTCGCCGGACGGCCTGGACACGGCCCGCCATCAGGTGATCACGCAGAACAGCCTGAACCTCGGGAAGGCCGGCCAGGGAGGGGCCTTCGGCGGCACCGTCCGTTCGGCCGACCTCGACGGGGACGGGAGGGCGGATCTGATCACCGGGGCGGGCACCGACACGGTCTTCGTCGTCTGGGGCGGCGAGAAGGGCCTCGCGGGCGGGGCACGGCTCACCGGCAGCGCGCCGGTGACCGGTGACTTCGACGGGGACGGGTACGCCGACCTGGTCACCGCGGGGCGCTCACCGTCGACGGCGACGCTGTCGTACGGCCCGTTCAGCCGGGCCGGTGTGCCCGCGGCCACGGTGCCGCTGGACCTCACGCCAAAGGACCGCGGCCCCGACCCCGGCTCCGGCCTCGGCCCCGACGCCGCCCCCGGCTCCGGTCCGGACTCCGAGGGGTACTACACGGCCCGCCTCGCCGCCGCGGGGGACGTGAACGGCGACGGCCGGGACGACCTCGTCGTCACCTGGACCCATGTCTTCGTCGACGGGATGCCCGTCCCGCGCGCCACCGCCGTCCACCGCGGGACCGCCCGGGGCGCCGGGGGCGTCTCCGCCACGTACACCCGCCTCAAGGACGCCCAGGGCAGGAACGTCTACGGAGCGGACACCCTCACCGCCGATGTCGACAAGGACGGCGCCGCGGACGTGATCGTCGGCCGTTCCTGCGAGGTCATCGGCGAGGAGCAGCTCGCGGACGGCGGCAGCCGGCTGACGGTCGTGTACGGCGGCCGGGCGGGCCGCGGCCGCGCCCCGAAGCCGACGACGATCGACGACCGGACGCCGGGACTGCCGGGCGCGCCGGTCTCCAGCGGCTGCTATTTCGGGGCGGCGGCCACGGCGGGCGACGTCAACGGCGACGGGTACGCCGACGTGGCCTTCACCGCCCCGGCGAAGGACGGCTCGGCCATGATCCTCGTCCTGCGCGGCGGCGAGAAGGGCCTGACCGGCACGGGCGCCCAGCACCTCGCGGGCCTCCCCGGAACGCCCCGGCTCGCGCTGCTGGACACCGACGGGGACGGGGCGGCGGAGCTGGCGATCGGCGCGGCGCGGGGGGACTTCTCCGGGGACCCTGAGGTACGCGTCCTGCGCGGCGGCCCGGACGGCCTGACGGGCACGGGGACGGGGACGGGCGACGGCCGGCCGCGCAGGATCGGCCCCGCGGATCTGGGACTGGAGCCGGTGGCGGGCGACAAATTCGGCTGGGACTTCGGTCACTGAGCCCCGCCCGCCCTGGGCACGGCAAGCCGCCACGCGCACAATAAGGCGGTGCGGCGGGGGCCGGTGAGTACGGATGGGACGGGTGGGATCATGCGGAGACGGCGCATACGGCAAGCACGTACGACGGCGACGAAGACAACAACGACGACGACAACAACGACAACGAAGACCACGACAACGAAGACGACGAAGACCGCCATCGGCCTCACCGCCTGCACCGCCCTGCTGCTGCCGCTGACCGCCTGCACCGACGCCTCCTCCGCCTCGTCCGCTTCCTCCTCCTCAGGCGCCTCGGTGGCGGCGAAGAACGGCGACACCGCCCCGGGCACCGGCGCCTCGGCCGTGCCGCGCCGCCCCGTCCCGCGCGGCAGGGGCAGCCGCCTCCCGGACGACTTCAACGGCGACGGCCACCCCGACCTCGTACTGAACGACCTGGTCAAGGCGGCGGGCGACACGTACGGGGACGACGCGGGCATCGGCATCGTGTACGGCACGGCCCCCAGACCGGGGGACGGCGCCAAGGCCCGCCGCTTCGACCCGGCCGTACGCCAGACGCTCGACCCGCGCGAATCGGGCGCGCGGGTGGGCGGTGCGCTGCCCGCGGCGTTCGACGCGGAGGCCGCGTGCGACCTCGACGGCGACGGCTTCGGCGACCTGATCATCGCCACGGACCCGCCGTACGACGGCATCGGGATGCCGCCCGTACCGCTCCAGATCCTGTTCGGCGGCCCGCAGGGGCTCACCGGCCGCGCGGTCGTCCTCAAGATCCCGGCGAAGGCCCGCGCGGGCGACGAGTGGCCCGACCACCCGGTCTGCGGCGACTTCGACGGGGACGGCAGGACCGACCTCGCGGTCACCGCGAGCGCGGGCCAGGTCACCTTCCTGCGCGGCCCGTTCAGCCGGACCGGGGCCCCGCGCTCCGCCGCCGCGCCGGTCCAGGGCGGGGGCACGGTCCTGGCGGCGCCGGAGCCGAAGGGCGATGTGAACGGCGACGGCTACGACGACCTCGTCGTCTCGCCCCGCGCCCACGCGGCCGGGGCGGCCGCGCGCGGAACACTGCTGCTGGGCGGCCCGGACGGCCCCGGGCGCCCGGGCACCACGTACAGCTTCCCGGCCGTACGGAAGCCCCCGGCGCCCCGGCTCCCCGGCGTACCGGCCGCAAAGGCGGCCACGGAGATCCTGCGCGCCACGGACGGCTACCTGCTCACAAGAACGCACCGGGGCGAGCGAACGGACCTCTTGGCGGTCTACGCCCCCGCCTCCGGACCCGACGCGAAGGCACCGGCCTTCGCCCCCCACCCGCTGCTCACCTTCAGCACGTCGATCTTCCTACCCTGACGGCCCCTGACGGCCTCACCCCCTGGGGAGAACCCCCCAGGGTTCCCCTAACTTGATCTTTAACGTTCGGCGTCGAATGGCAGGTCGAACTTGATCACTCGGTCCGGTAACTGCCGTACGTGGAAGCGGCCTTCGTCTGAACATGT